>DATBMR010000249.1:0-17075 GCA_036554745.1 Binatia bacterium | reverse complement strand
CGATCGATTACACGAAGCAGGGTTACGTCGCGGAAATCATGCGGATTACCGGTGCGGCTGAGAATCGCGATCGGGCGGAGCTCTACCAGGAGCGTCACCACCCGGATGTCATCGAGGGCGTGAATGTGCTTCACAGCTGGGGCATCGTACCAGCGGTTCGTCGACGGCCATTCCCCACGTATCGCGGCGTTGATGTCGTCCTCGAAATGATTGGCGGTGACATCTACCGCAAGAGCTTAGAAGTATTGGCGCCGGGCGGCCGCTTGGTTTCACTCGGCGGCGCCTTCGGCGCAGTACCGGACTCGCCGCCCGCTCTCGCGGAGGGCCGCAAGGCGAGCCGCTTCTCGATCACCAACTATCTCAAGGCGAACCCAGACGACTTCCGAATGTTGGCTAACCTCCTTGACCTCGTCCAAGAAAAGAAATTTCACGTGATCATAGATCGGAGTTTTCCCCTGGCAGAAGCGCGGGCAGCGCAGCGTCACCTCGAGGGACGCAGCCACTTCGGCAAGGTCGTATTCAAGATGAGCTGAAAGAGCAAAGGGGGCAAAAGGAAATTAGAAGGGATCAGACGCACTAGCGAGTAGGGTGGCTCTACTGGAACGCCAGCAGGTCCTCACGGTTCTTGAACGGCTCCGGTCAGAATCGTAAAAGCTCCGCATCGCTCTCGACGATATGTCCATCGGGATCGATGAAGCCTTTGATCTTCGTCATTGCGATTTTCCCTCCGTGGCGCTTCTTTCAAAATCGATTGCTGACTTTACGAGAATTCTCTTCGACGAAAGCCCGTACTCGGGATTCGATGGTGAGCTTAGGTCCGTGGTTGACTTGCGACATTTAAGTCTGATCGACAAAATACCCGCCGGTAACCGCTTCCTTCCATGACTTGATCACCGACGGCACAACGCCCGCGGGGAGGTCTTTTTCGGGTTTCCAGAAACTGTGCACGCCGGCGCCGAAGCGGGTGATGCCGATCTTAGGGGCGGGTATCATGGCGCGGAAGGCGGGCATGATGACTTCGGCGTAAACTTCCGGGCTGTGGTCGCGGCTGTCTTTGGAGATCTCGAAGAGAAACGGCGGCACCGGTTTTACGTTCGGACCGGAAAGCTCGCGCGTGTGGCCGACGAAGCGGTTGACCAGTGCTTCGGTCTCGTCCTTGTTCATCTTTAGCCGCGCGGCGCTCACGCGCGCGCCCTCGGCGAGAGAATCAACGACGGCGTGGGTGACGATGTACTCGGCTTTGAACTGCGGCCGATTCTTGGCCTTGTCCCAGGCGTCGAAGATGTCTTCCATGAGGGCGGGCAAACGCATGAGCGCGGTCGGACCTTCCTGGCCAAGTGACTCGGGGCCGAGATAACGCGCGAGGTCGCGCCAGGTGCGGACGTAAAGCTCGTTGAACGGATCGCTGCGGCCTTTGCCTTTCTTCTCGACTTTCTCGTAGCCGGTGATCTTGCCCATGTCGCCGCCCCAAATGTCGCGCTCGCGACAGATATAGCCGAACGGCGAGTGTTCGGTGGCGCAGACGCCGGCCATATTTGGAATGCGCTGCGACAGCATGCAGACGAACGGGCCGCCGGTGGAGTGGCCCTGGCCATAGACGGAAAATTCGTCGACCGGAAAATGGCGCCGGCACGCCTCGATCATCCCTTCCTCGAACGCCGCGGGCCAAGCTGCCATGCGATACCAAAAATTGCTCTCCGGCTTGGCGCGCGCCAGCGTGCGCGTGCCGTAGCGGTTGCGCTTCGAGGGATCTTTGACCACATCGTACTGATCCGGCGTGATCGTCTCCCGCTCTTTCCAGATCGGCGTGCGCACGGTGCCGTCGGCGTGGATCGTGTCATCGGGCCAGTCGCGGCTCGGATCGGGAAAATAAAATCTTCCCGGAAAGGTGCCGGCGATGACGCGAAAGCCGAACTTTTGCGCGAGCAATTTGGCGTGACGCTCGATGCCTTTGAAGTCGCTGGAGCCGCCGTGAAGCAGAAAGAAGCCCGCTTGCTTGCCGTCGGCGCCGATCGGGATTCGGGACGAATCCACCGGCTCGTGAACGACCATGCCGAGATCCCAATCCATGCCGAGCGTATGAATGCGAAAAATATCTTCCGTACTCTTGATCGGAATGTCGGGCAGCCCGAGCACTTCCTCGGTGTCTTTGATGCATTGCTCACGCGAAATGAACTCCGGCGGACGCCAGCTTTCGTTTGCCATGGTTCTTATCATCCTCTCCAGCAATCCAAGTTTTTTAGCAACCTGATTCCTCTTGTACACTTCGTGATGAATCGATGATTTGGTTGTACTAGTGCGCGCGAAGGGGTGTCAACAGACTAAAGAGTTTCGGGTTTCAAGTTACGAGTTTCGCGTTTAAGCCGGAACCCGAGACCGGCAACCTCGAACTGCGCTGCGCGCCGCTGGACAAAGACGCGGCAAACCGGATAGAAGGAATTTTGGGTTTGGAGAAAGCCGAGATGAAGGCGCTAATTACCGGAGGCTTGGGAGTCAACGGCGCGGTGACGGCCCGCCTGATGGTGAAGGACGGACTCCGGCCGGTATTGATGGACAACCGCCTCGATCTGGGCTTGATGTCCGATATCCAGGACCAGGTCGACATAGTCATCGACGATATCTGTGATCAGGCCGCGTTGGAAAAAGCGATCGATGATTACGGCGTGACCCATATTGCCCATCTCGCTGCGCTCATGCCGGAACCGGCCGAGGCCAACCCGCGGCTTGGCGTCAAAGTGGGAGTCGACGGTACCGTCAACGTGCTGGAAGTCGCGCGCTCCAAGGGTATCAAACGCGTCGTTTTTACCAGCTCGAAAGCAGCCTACGGCGAGATCACCGGCGAGTACGCGCCGCCGACGTGCAAGCCGGTGTCCGAGGATCATCCAAGGCGGCCGGCCGATCTCTATGGCTCGATTAAAGTTTGTTGCGAGGAACTCGGGCGTTATTATCGCGAGACGTACGGCATCGAATTCATTGCGCTGCGCTTCGTGTCGATTTACGGTCCGGGCAAAGAAGCGCGCCATGGGCCGTTATCATTTTATGGGCAGCTCATCGAAAAGGCGCGCAGCGGCGAGAGCTGGCAAATCCCGCAGGGCGGCGATCAACTCAACGATGCGGTGTACGTGGGCGACGTGGCGCGGTCGATTTATCTGGCGCTGAAAGCGCCGGCGCCAAGAGAATGGACCCTCAATATCGGCACGGGGAAAGCATCGACCCCGCGCGAGTTCTTGAATGCCGCGGCGAAGCTCTTTCCCAACCATCGCATCGAACTCGGCGCCGGACCAAGCAAGCTCGGCCGCAGCAAACAGAGTTACTGCATGTTCGACATCGCGGCGGCTGAGCGAAACATCGGGTACGAGCCGGCCTATGACGTTGAACGCGGCGTGCGCGACTACGTGGTGACCTTGGAGAGATTGGGACCGTAGGATTGCGAATTGGTTCGTCGCTTTCCTCCGACAAATGATTCCTTCCCCTCGGCGGGGTTTAGACTGGCGAGGGGGAGGAGGTCGGATGAAGAACGCTGGCAAAAAGTTTACCTGCAAACCTTGATAAACTAAAAAACTTTCGAACGACGGAGGACAAAGCGTGGCGGAACAATCCAAAGGAACACCCTCGGTCTGGGCGGCCGGGATCGGGCGCAAGAGTAACGCGCAATACGGCTCCGACTTGATGGCCGAGATGCTCCGCGAACTCGGCATCAAGTACATTGCCCTCAATCCGGGAGCGAGCTATCGCGGTTTGCATGATTCGTTGGTTAACTTCGAATCCGGCAAAGGCCCGCAGATGATCCTGTGTACGCACGAGGAGATCGCGGTAGCGATCGCGAACGGCTATGCCCGCGCCACCGGTGAGATCATGGCGACCGGCCTGCACAATGTCGTCGGCCTGCAGCACGCCAGCATGGCGATCTTCAACGCCTGGTGCGACCGCACGCCGATCTTGAATCTCGGCGGCGGCGGCCCGCAGGACACCACGCAGAGGCGCTCCACCGACTGGGTGCACACGGCATTGGTCCAAGGCTTAGCCGTGCGCGACTACGTGAAGTTCGATGATCAGCCATCGACGGTGGACGGCATCGCAGAGTCGTTCTTGAAGGCTTACCGGTTCGCCATGACCGAACCGCGTGGCCCGGTCTACATTTGCCTCGACACCGACGTCCAGGAAGCGCAAATCGAAAAGCCGATGGTGGTGCCGCGCGCCCAGTTGTTCCGCCCACCCGCGGGACCGGCCGCCAACCCGGAACAACTCCGCAGCGCCGCGCGATTGCTCGCCGAAGCGCAGTGGCCGGCGATCGTCGCCGGCGAGCTCGGCAAGAA
This sequence comes from Binatia bacterium, assembly GCA_036554745.1. Classification (GTDB taxonomy): domain Bacteria; phylum Desulfobacterota; class Binatia; order UBA9968; family UBA9968; genus DP-20. The sequence continues at coordinate 12,759 of DATBMR010000249.1, read as the reverse complement.
TCCCAAAGCGCTGCCGGCGCTGCTCGATCTCGCTGAAGCTCTCGGCGCGCCGGTGGTCGACGCCGACGGCCGCTATGCGTTCCCGAGCAGCCATGTTCTGAACTTGACGGTGGCCCGCGAAGAGGCGCTGAAGAATGCCGACGTGGTGCTCGCCTTGGACGTGCCCAGCCTCGGTGTGCCGTTGGGGCCGTCGGTGCGCGAGCGCGGCAACTTCGCGCCGATCATTTCGCCGTCCTGTAAAGTCATTCACATCACTTTGCTAGATCTCGAAAAACAGAGCTGGGTCAGCGACAATATGTGGCTTTTGCCGGTGCACGTGCCGATCGCGGCCGATACGGCGGTTGCGCTGCCGGCGCTGCTCGAGCAGGTGCGCGAGCGGTTGAGCGCCAACAAGGATTCCGCCAGGCAGGTGCAGGAGCGCCGCGCCAAGGTCGAAGCCATCTATCGCGAAACGCGCAAGAAAAGTCAGGAATGGATCGAAAAGACCTGGAACGAAAAACCGATTTCCCAGGCGCGCTTCTTCAGCGAGATCAATCACCGGGTCCAGGGCAAGTCATGGGCGCTGGTCTCTTCGCATGGCCGGCGCTGGCGCGAAGCGATCGAAGTCACCGAGCCGGCGCATGGTATGGGCGGCGGGCGAGGCGGGGGAGTCGGCTACGGCTTGCCGTCGTCCATCGGGTCCGCGCTGGGATTCAAGGACAGCGGCCGCTTGTGCGTGAGCATTGTCGGCGACGGCGATTTCCTGATGACCTCCAACGCCCTGTGGACTGCCGCCAAGTACCAGATCCCGCTTCTTGTCGTCGTGCTGAACAACCGTTCGTATTACAACGATGAGGAGCATCAAGAACGCATGGCGCGCTGGCGCGACCGGCCGGTGGCCAACAAAGGCATCGGCATCCGCATCGAAGAGCCGGCGCCGGATTTGGCGGCCATCGCACGCGCCTTGCATGTCGACGGCTTTGGCCCGATTGCCGAACCGGATCAGCTCGGGCCGACTTTGGACAAGGCGATCGCCATCGTCGAGAGCGGTAAGCCGGCGGTGGTCGACGTGATCACCCAGCCGCGTTAGGGCGGTGTATTCAGCATGAGGGTGCGTGAACGAGCTGGGTGGTGAAGAACATATATCGGCATCAGCTGAGTGGGGACGGAGTTTACGATGAATAAACTGATCGAAGAAAACCTGATCGCAGTCTTGAAACGGCAAGGGCTGGAGCCGAAACCCGGCGATCTGGAGCAGTTCTCGGAAATTATCGATCTTTATGTCGAGAACTTGAAGCAGCTCCACTCGGTCAATCTCGGCGCCGAAGAGCTGGCGCCGGTGTTTCGGCCGGAATGGACGAGGAAGTGAAAATCAGATTCTCCGCTTCGCCAGAATGACGCCGCCGGTCACCCTGAACGAAGTGACGGGTCTGCGTTTCTCACCGTCGAGGCGATACCGTAGCTAGGAAGGAGCCTGCCATGGCCGTCGCAGAAAAACCGCTCTATTATTTGTCGATCCACGAAGCGCAGCAGTTGATCAAAGAGAGAAAGCTTTCTCCCGTTGAGCTGACGCGCGCAGTGCTCGATCGCATTCACGCGGTCGATGGCAAGCTCCATGCGTATATTAATTTGCTGGCGGACAGTGCCATGCGTGAAGCGCGAGCTGCCGAGGCGGAGATTCACAAGGGCAACTGGCGCGGACCGATGCACGGTATTCCGGTCGCCGTCAAAGACCAGCTGGACGTTGAAGGCGCCCCAGCGCGCATCCGGCAATTTACCAAGGGGGTGGGTGACGCGACTGCAGTGCGCAGGCTGCGGGAAGCGGGCGCCGTGATCATGGGTAAGCTCCATATGAGCAGTCTGCCCGATGCCGAACTGCCCGTGCCGCGGAATCCGTGGAACACGGAGCATATCACCGGCGGATCGAGCACAGGCTCGGGCGCGGCGGTGGCGGGCGGACTCTGCCTCGGTTCTCTCGGCGAAGATACTGCCGGTTCGATCCGGAACCCTTCGGCATTTTGCGGCATCGCCGGACTCAAAGCCACCTACGGCCGCGTGAGCCGACACGGCTTGGCGCCTCTCAGTTGGTCGCTCGATCACTGCGGACCTATGGCCCGGGTCGTAGAAGACTTGGCGCACATGCTTAACGCGATCGCCGGACATGATCCGCAAGATCCGACCTCGAGCAGCGCGCCGGCGAGCGATTACGCGAGCGCGCTACGCGAGGATATCAAAGGCATGGTGGTCGGCGTGCCGCGCGTGTATATCGACGAGTGCGCGCGGCGCACGGATGCGGTCGTTCTCAAGCGGGTCGAAGAGGCGATCCGTGAGCTAAGATCGTTGGGCGCGCTGGTCGAAGAAGTCCAGCTGCCGACATTGCACTTGGCGACGATCGCGAACGCGGTGATCTATTACAACGAGTTTTGGGCAGCCCACAAAACCGATGCTGCTCGGGTGCTGAAAACCGGCGCCCCACAGAGGCGCGCGCGGATTTATCTCGGTTTGCTCACCGGTTCCGCCGACTATATACAGGCGCAACGCATCCGCAGCCGTTGCCGCGCCGAATTCGCGGAAGTCTTTCAGCGAGTCGACTGCCTCGCTTTGCCCAATCAAGCGGGGCCGGCGCCGCTACTCAAGGACGTGGGCCCGATCGATACGCTGTTCAAGCACGTCGTGCCCGAGTATCACGGCCCGTTCAACCTCACCGGCTTGCCGACGCTCTCGGTGCCGTGCGGCTTTTCCGAGAATAACTTACCCATCGCGTTGCAGCTGGTGGGCAAGCCTTTTGACGAAGCGACCGTACTGCGCGCGGGATACACCTATCAACAGCATATGAAATGGCACGAGAGACGGCCGCCGCTATAGGGAACGCACGGGAGGTATCTCGCGGCTAGGGTTCAATTGGTCAACTATACTCACGTCTAGTGAACAGGCTTATCGTCCAATCCAAGAGTATGACGAAAGGAAATCGATGATGGACATCCAGCGAATCAATCCACGGGAGTGGAACTGCAGCGCCGCCGTGATCGGCGACTTGGTATTTCTTTCCGGCACTGTGGCCGATGACAAATCACTGGACATGAAAGGACAGACGGCGCAGGTCTTGCAAAAGATCGATGCGGTGCTCGCCAAAGCCGGCACGAACAAATCGCGCATTCTTACCGCGACCGTGTATATGGCCGACGCAAGCCTTAAAGACGAAATGAATGAGGCGTGGATGGCTTGGGTCGATCGCTCCAATTTGCCGACAAGAACGGCGGTTGGCGCGGTACTTACTCCCGGAACCATGGTTGAAATCACAATTTGTGCCGCCAAATAATTCCACGACGTAAGCGAGCGCTGTTCCCGTGTTCGCCTTGGTCTCATCGTTGCAGTCGGAATACTTGGGGCGGCCAAATTCTGCGTCTTGATTTCACCATTTTTGACGTGAATACTGCGTTTGCTATTCTCCGCCAATTGATTTATTAAAGTCGCCTGTTTTGCGTAATTACGCGGTAGAATCACAAGTTGTAAGGGAAGTTTACATACTCCGGGATTACCCAACTAGACAGGTATGCCGATGCCCGAACAATTGTTGACTCTGGAACAAGTAGCGAAGTACTTAAATGTGGATAAATTTACGGTCTACCGCTTGCTCGCGGACAAACAGCTACCCGCATTCAAAGTTGGCAATCAGTGGCGTTTCAAGAAAAAGATGATTGAAAATTGGCTGATGAAGAACTCGAATATGCGCCGCAAGGACTCACAGTAAATCTTTTTTATCAAACCGTTATATCGTTAACTTAGTGTTGATCTTTAACTGCCTGTTGCTGCCGCGCGCATCAGCTTCGGCAGCGCCCGTTCCGCGCTCGACAACGCGCCGTAGAACCGATTACGCCGCTGGCAATCCGTAAAAACGCTCGGCGTTGCGGTAGCGCACAGCTTCCTTGTCTTCCTCAGTCAGCCGGCTATTTTTGTCGAGCTCTTCGAGCTCCGCTTTGCAGGTATCGTTGTTTACCTCATGGGGAAAGTCGGACGAGAAAATAAACGGCTTGTTGCCCACTATACTAACGGCGAAGGGCAGCGTGAGCTCGTCGCCCTCGACACCGACAAAGATCCGTCCTTCATTGACCTGCCGTTTGATGTAGTCGGTGATCGATTCTTTTTCGCGCAGTTTTAAGAAGCGACCGCGCGGATCGTACTGCACGTGGCTGTTCCACGCGCGCTCGAAACGTTCGATGCAGTTTACGAACCAGCCGCTGCCCGCCTCCATGAAGCCGAAGCGAACTTTCGGATACTTGTCGAATACTCCGTTGAAAAGAATGCCCCCGAAATTGACCATCTGGCCGAAGGGATGCCCGAGGGCGTTCACCGGCGCGTAAGGTGTCATGTCATCCAGGCCCATGTGGTCGTGGACACCGCCATGGATGCCAATGCAGCATTCGAGACGATTGGCTTCTTCATAAATCGGCCAGTAGCGATCGTTGCCGAGATGATTCTGCGCGCCCATGACACCGGTGCTCGGGAGCATGGCGCCGCAAAAGCCTAGCTCCTTGACAATCCGCCGGAGCTCCTTCACCGCTTCCGCCGGTTCCTGCAACGGGACCAAGCCGAGTGCCTGAAAACGGTTGCTCGGGGTCAAGTATTCGTCATAGATCCAGTCGTTGTACGCATGAGCGAGCTCGATCGCCCAGTCCAAGCTGACCACGCGGCCAAAGGACAAGCCATTGGTGGGATAAAGAACCGCGCTTGAAAGGCCGACGTCTTCCATAAAACCGATCCACCCTTCGCGACCGACTTTGGCAAAGGCGCCGGGCGGGAGAAAATGTGCATTGGCCGCGTGCAGATGATCGTTGGGTGGGTAGGGACTGCGGGTTGAGCCGAAACGGTCGCGGTACTGAGGCGGCATGCGCGCGGCAATCGCCGAATGATCCTCCACCACGTGACCGTCGCCGTCGATGATTTTGGGTTTTTTGCCAGTCATGGGCTCACTCCTTCTCTGCAATCATTCTGAGCCGGAGGCGAAGAATCCGCTTTTCCCATCGAGGCCGCCAACAACCGAGATCCTTCGCGGTGCTCAGGCTGACCCTCTCGTCACGAGAGGGTCAGTTGGTAAAACCGCTGCGCGTTGCCGAACAGGATCGCCTCTTTGTCGGCATTGCCGAGTTGGGTATTTTCGCGCAACTCTTCCAGCTCGTGCTTGCAAGTCTGCGCGTCGACTTCATGTGGGTAGTCGGTCGAGAAGACGAAGGGTTTGTTGCCGGCGATGCGGACTGCTTCGGCGATGCTCAGCTCTTCCCCTTCGCAGCCGACGAAGATGCGACCGGCATCAATCTGGCGAAGAATGTAGTCAATAATCTTTTCGCCCTTTTTAAGTTGGAGGAAACGGCCGCGCGGATCGTATTGCACGTGGCTTTCCCACGAGCCGGTGAATCGCTCCATACAGGTCAGCAGCCAGGCGCAGCCGGCCTCCATAAAACCGATGCGCAAGCCGGGAAATTTATCGAAGATGCCATTGAAGATGATGCCGGCGAAACCGATCATCTGGCTCATCGGGTGGCCTAACGCATTCGCCACGGCATACGGACTCATGTCATCCATCAACAGATTCTCGTGAGCCCCACCGTGGATCGCGATGGCGCAGCCCAACCGCTCGGCTTCACCGTAAATGGGCCAATATTTCTGTGAGCCCAAATGCGGCATGTTAACGCCCATGGAAGGCAGCATGGCACCACAAAAACCGAGATCGCGCACGATGCGGCGCAGCTCGATCACGGCTTCCGCGGGCTCCTGCAGCGGAATCAAGCCCATCGCCTTGAAGCGCGGACTTTTCGAAGTATAGGTGTCGTAGATCCAATTGTTGTATGCGCGCGCCAGTTCAATCGCCCAATCGCGGCTGACGATCTTGCCGAAGGCGAGTCCGGCGCTGGTGTAGAGCACGGTTGTGCCGATGCCGACGTCCTCGAGAAAATGCTCCCAACCTTCGCGGCCGACGTTGGCAAACGCGCCCTTGGGAGTGAAGTGGCGATTCGCCGAATGCAGGTGATCAATCGGTGGAAAAGGATTTTTGCCGCGCGCTTCAGAGAAGCTTCTGCCGATATATTGTTCGGGCATGTATTTGATGATGCTCGCGATATCTTCGACGACATGCCCGTCACCGTCGATAATCTTGGCTTGGCTAGCCATGCTCATGATCTCCGTAGAATTTGGGCTTGGGATCGCTTGCCTTTAACGCTTTCTATACCGGATCGGTTACAACGTCCAGCATGTGGTCAAAGACGACGAAACCTCCGAGCGTCCGCCGGGAGTTTCGCGAAACTTGAACTTTGAACCTGAACAAGAGGCCTAGGCGCTCTTACGCGCCGCCTCGCTCATCAACGGGTACTTTTCGCACAGAGTCTGCCAGTACGCCGCGATCTTCTTGCTGTTGTCTTTCACTTCCTGCGGCACGATCCGCCACGGGGCGCGCAGCGGACCCGCAGTGCAGTAACCCGCTTCATTCACCGCGAGTTTGAAGACGTTCTCACGCCAGGAGAGATTGCCGATATTGGGGCCAACTCGGTTGATGCCATCGAGATCGAGGCAAATGCGCTTTGAGTTGTCCCAATCCTGCGCGAAGCACGCCTCGCGCAGACGGACGACGGGCGATGGGCCCAGCCAGACGTTGAATGACCAGCAGCCGGCCGCGCCCATCTGGTAGTAGGGAAACATCTGCGTCTGGTTGACGAAGACACTCATTTTCCCTCGAGTGATATCGCACAGTTGGATGAATTGCAGGGGCGTACGGTGGCTGTCCTTCATGCCGACAATGTTGGGCTTCTCGGTGATTTTCTTGAAGGCCGCAACCGGAATCGTCACCCGATGATGGGTAGGATTATGATAGATCATCACGCCCATCTTGGGCAGCGCATCAGCGACATCGTGGTAAAATTGCACCGCGTTATCCGCGGTAGCTTGATAATAAAAAGGCACGCCCAGCAACACGCCATCCGCTCCAGCGTCCTGAGCGAACTTCGCCTGGCGAATCGCCTCACGGGGATTCAAACTCGTACAACCAACGAACAGTGGCACTCGCTTGTTTACCGCCGCGATGGTCGCTTCGATCAACTTGCGATGCTCGTCCCAAAGCAGCGTATGAAACTCACCGAAGCTTCCGGTGGTCGTAAGAACGTTGACGCCGCCGTCACGGATCAACCGATCGACGCTGCGGGTCAGTTCGCCGGTATCCACCGTATCGGTCGCATCGATCCGGTCACCGTCCTTTGTCGTAAATGCCGGCATCATCGCCATAATGCCCTTTAAATCGCTGGGAGTGATCATGGATATCTCCTTGTGCGCCGGATTCTCCAACAGGTGAAAGAGGGAGTCAAGCTACGATCCCCTTGGGTGATGCGCACTCATAGCCCCGCTTGTGTACCCCCCGTGTTTGTCGTATACAGCGTGCCGAACCCGGCCGGGTCAAGTGCGCAACCGAGGGTAATGATTCCCCGGTTCGGTCTACTGGACCGGGTCGCCTCTGAGCCTCATAGGGATTGCTTCGGGATGAAAAGAGGGTGCTATGGTACTTGGCGACAAACGGCGGGGAAGCGTCGATTCGCAGACCGAGAGAATCGGCGTTGACTGGGCTGAGAACTTGCTGGGCGGCCGCAGCTCCGATAGCGGAGCCACCCGGCGGCCCGGGATGACGCTCAATCAGTTGGTTTTATTCGCGGCTGTGGCGAAATATTCGAACTTGACGAAGGCCTCTGTTCAGCTGCGAGTGAGCCAGCCGTCGATTTCACAGCAACTCCATCAACTGGAACAAACTTACGGTGTGAAGCTCTACCGACGTTTGAGCAAAGGGGTTGAAATCACCGAGGCGGGACAATCGTTTTTGTACTATGTCAATTCGATTCTCGATCTAGTCGCGAAATTGGAAGATACTTCCAAACGATTCAAGAAAAACGGACTTCAAGGTTCTTAGTGTTGCCGGACTCTTAGGATGCCGCGCCTACGAGAGCGTCCGCCATAGTCTTTCGAACGCTTTCCATAGACCACTGTCGGCGTTTCACCGAAAAATTTCTTCGCCGCATATCGGCGATGTGATATTCTAGACCATCATGTCGAAGCGAGCGCTATTGGTATTGTTCCTTGTGGTCGGTGCTTCCGGCTGTTCCACGGGAACGTCGCTGACCCCAGGAGCGACGCTGTTGTCGGGGTTAAGCGAATATCACGGCGATATGCAAAGATTCGGCAGTTCGCCGGCGCGCTGGCCGGAACGCCAGCGCGCCGGCGGCGCTCTGAAAACGATCGTAACGGCAACCGTCGGGGCGTCAAGCGAATTTTATCGCTTGATCGATCTCGATATTCGAAAAAGAGAGTTCATCATCACGATGCGCGAGAACTCGGTGCGCGCCGATCGCATGCAGGAGATGAAGGACGAACTTGCACGCATGAACGACGAGATCGCTCTCCTGAAACAGGTTATTCGTAAGCAACTTGCCGGGCTGCCGCTGCACAGCGATTTCGAGAAACGCGTCGAAGAGGCCGCTACTCGCGGGCTTTTAAATATGGCGCTGGATGACTTCTCGTCAAACGGGCAGAGGGACGGAGCCGGCACGCGGTCGACCCAGGTCGGAGAATTTATCGTTACCGATCTCGGCACATATGCGAGTGTCCGAGCGCCGGAGGGGCAAACCTTTCGCTGCTTCATTTTCGGCGTTGCCGAAGACGGCGCCGGAATCAAATGCGATCCGGCCGCGTTGGTCGGCCATTAAATTAGCCTGAAGGACCGTGTTTTGATGATCAAAAACACCGGCTGAGATTCGCGCAAACCAAGCCGCGCAACCGCCGACGAAGTCACGTTCACGAAAAATTCCTCGCCCGCCAAGACCGTCACCATCCTGTCTCCGCCCAAGCTCTCGACCCTCTGGATCGTTCCGCTAAGGATATTTGCGGCGGAGATTCCGTGCGGCCTCGCGGTTGCGATAAGGATATCATCGGCGCTCACGCGAACCTGGCATAGCGCGTTGGCCGGATGCGGCGAGTAGGGAATGAACAGTTCGACGCCGGAAGCCAGTCGAATGCGAGATGTGCCGGCTGCGGCATCGGATTCCGCAAAAACTGCCGTCAAGACATTCTCGAATTGCGCATCGGGGAGCTGTGTCACCGCGCTGATCGAACGTAGGGCGTCTCTGGGTACGCCCTGCGCGATGAGCCGGCCTTGACGGATCATCAAAACCCATTCGGCCAGTGTGAGCACTTCGGTAAGATTGTGGGTGACATAGATCATCGGGATGGCAAACTCGTCGCGCACACGAGTGAGATAGGGAAGGATGCGTTCTTTCAGGCCGATATCGAGTGCGGCCAACGGCTCGTCGAGCAGAAGTAAGCGCGGCTTTGACAAGATCGCTCGGGCGAGTGCAATCCGCTGAGCTTCGCCGCCGGATAGCTTGGTGACCGCACGATCCAGCAGATGGCTGATCTCCAGTACCTCGAGCACGTGTTCCACGCTAATATTTTTGGCGCCGGCGCCGACTCCGGTGCCGGATCGCTCGGCGCCGAAAAGTATATTTTTCCGCACCGAAAAGTGCGGGAACAGCGCACCCTCCTGCGGCACGTAGCCGATGCCGCGCTGCCGCGGCGGCAAATTGATGCCGCGCGACGATGAGTAAAGCGTTCTCCCGTCGATCTCGATCTCGCCATCCGTGATCAGGCGCAGGCCTGCAACGGCGTCGAGGAGTGAGGTCTTGCCGGAACCGGATGGGCCGAATATAGCGGTGATGCGGGAATTAAAATTCACGTCGATGTTCAGATCAAAATGCGCGAGCGGTATGCGGCAGCACAGCTTCATGTCACGGCTTCTTTCCCGAGCGCAGCAACCACTCCGAAGACCACACAAACAGGAACGCCAGCGCGACCGTGACACCTAGCAAGGTAAACGCCTCGGGGTCCCTGCCCAGTTGGACGAAATTGTAGATCGCCAGCGACAGCGTCTGGGTCTCTCCTGGGATATTGCCGGCCAGTAAGATGGTCGCGCCAAATTCGCCGAGCGCGCGCGAAAACGCGAGGAGGGCGCCGGCAACGATGCCTTTATAAGCGAGGGGGACCGTGACGACGAAGAATATCTTCAATGGAGAGGCGCCCAAAGTAGCGGCGATCTGTTCGAGGCGGACATTGACTTCGGCGAATGACGTTCGGACAGAACGGACGAGCAGGGGAAAGGACATCACCGCCATGGCGATCATCACGCCTTTCCAGTTGAATACAATTTCAACGCCGCGCTCATAGAGCCACTGGCCGAGTGGGCTGCGTCGGCCGAAGATCTTGAGCAGGATCAACCCGGTCGAGACCGGCGGCATGACCAGCGGCAGTAAAACGATCGTTTCCAGAACACTCTTGAAGGGCCACTCTTTGCGCGCGAACAACCACGCGAGCGCGATACCGAAGGGCAAAATCAGCGCCGTGCTGGCGAGTCCGACCGCGAGGGAGAAGAGGGTGATTTGCCAAGTTTCAAAGGAAAAGATCACGAGGGGAAGGCTTCCTCGGGATCAATCTAATACGACGAAGCCATATTTTTTGAAAGCATCCTTTGCTGCGGGAGTCTGAACATGATTCAAAAACTCGCGAGCGGCCTCTTTGCGCTTCGACTCTTTCACGATAGCGACTGGATAGGTGATCTTCGGTCCCTTGTCGAGGGGAACTTCGTAGACGATCTTCACCTTCTTTGAAACCGCGGCATCGGTCTTGTACACGAAACCGGCTTCGACGTTACCGGACTCGACGGAAGCCAAAATAGCGCGCACGTCCTGAACCGGCACGATCTTCGGTTTAACCTGATCCCACAGGCCTTCATCGGAGAGGTATTTGCTGGTGTACACGCCGACCGGGACCGAGCTCGGTTCGGCGAGCGCGATTCGCTTCACTTGTGTCGTCAACAGGTCGTTGGGCGAAGATACCGTGAGTTTGGAGTCTGCCGCCACGATGATGACCAGTTGATTCGACAATAGGTTCTTGCGCGTGCCAGGTTCGAGCCGTGCCTTCTTGTCGAGGTTGTCCATCTGCGGCAGGTCGGCGGAAAAGAAGATGTCCACCGGCGCCCCTTCGTCGATCTGCCGGGCAAGGCCGCTGGAAGGTCCGAAGTTGAATTTCACCGTGTGCTTGGATTTCTCCTGGTAAACGCTGGCGATCTCCTTCAAGACATCGGTGAGACTCGCCGCCGCAGAGACGAGGATCTCGTCGGCGCGTACCGTTATTGGAATCGATACGGACAGCAAAGCTAGACTTAGGAAGCTTGCGGCTGCAAATCGGTGAGCGGTGTTCATTTGCGTACTCAATTCAGCTTCGTCGGCGCGACGATGGGTGTGGCTCGACGACTTTTCCCGTCTCGCGTGTATCGTAGCCTCCCAAAGCCTCAAGTTCGGCACGAAAGGACTTGCAGACGATGAGATCCAGCAGATTTCTCAGGGCCGGAAGCGATTGATAATGCATCTTGGGAATCACAAGATCGTAACGCTCGCGCTGCAAGGGAATGAAGCCCAAGCCGCAGATCGTCGCGGCGGCTCGCACGCCGATACCGGCATCAGCCAGACCCGCTCGTACGTGTGAAGCGATGTCCAGATGCGATAGAACCTCGGTGCGGTAGCCTTTGACTCTGGCGGACGGTATGCCGGCCGATTGAAGCTCACGATCGAGCAAACGCCGCGCTCCGGAGCCTTGCTCGCGATTGACCATCTTCACGGTTGGCCGAGAAAGGTCCGCGACGGTGCGGATTCTTTTCGGATTTTCCGGACTGACCATGATCCCTTCTTCCCAATGGGCAAACGTAACGACTATGCAGTCGAGGCCACGGAGTTGGCGTCTCAGATTCCAGGATCTTGAGCCCTCGTCGACAAGATGAATTCCAGCCACGTGAATCTCACCGCGCCTGAGGGCTGCCAACGCCGCACTGTTACCCATGACGCAAGGCACCAAGTCGTGACTCCCGAGGTGCTCGGCAGCCAGGAACATCGCGGGGTCGCAGCCACCGACTGCCACATGACGGCTGATGGCGTCCCGGTTCTTCAAGAGTCGCACTTTCACGCGTCTGCGTTTGCAATCCGCGCCGACGATCAGGCCGTCGGCGCTGGCGGTTAAACTCTTCAATTCGCCCGCTCCGTCCAGCGCACGGATGAACAGGCGACCATTAACCTGAGTCACCTGAGCGCGGACACCGCCGCCGCCCTTGGGAAGATGGCCTAGCAGTTCTGCTTGGATCATCTCGCCGTCGTTTTTGATGCTGAAAAGATCCTCGACGCGGCACTGAAGCGCGCGGGCGAACTGCAGCGCCACCGATGTGGAGGGAGAGTAGTGATTGGCCTCCACTGCTGCAACCGCCTGGCGCGTGACGCCGGCCATGCCGGCGAGCTGCTTTTGCGACAGCCCGAGCGCCTGGCGTTTTTGACGAAGACGATTTTCGATTAAAGGATCCGCAGTCTGTCGGGTAGACATAATATATAACTTAATGTTAAGTATCATTGCCTTACCCCTTCGTCAAGATTCGAATCGGCGTCCGGCAGAATTGCAGACGAGATGCGCACGACCTCGGTGTCAGTTGCGGCCGACGCAAAATTACCGCCAGCTAGGATAGGCTTTTAACCGTTGTGCGGAGTGGCGGTCCCGGGGGACCGCCAGGCAGGTTAAGAACGGCTAGGATCGGTCCGATCGCGTGGCGTTGACGCCGCCGGGTTTTTTGAAGCGGCGCGAGTGGCGGCCCCAGTCGCAGCCGCAGGATTTGCAGTACCACTCCGTCATGCCTTCCCATTCCTCCCGATCGGCCGCGAT
>DATBMR010000182.1:0-14914 GCA_036554745.1 Binatia bacterium | reverse complement strand
AAGGATTTGTCCAACTTCGAAGTGGCGATCCACGGCATGGTCAACATCAACGACGAAAAGCACGTCGCCTATGCGGAGGCGAAGAATTATTTCGACCACTATTACGGCCCGAATTATCCGCCTGAAAGCCTGATTAAAGTTTGGCTTGCGCACGGCCCGCCGAAGGACTGCGCGCGACTCATTCAGGAGTGGATCGACATGGGCATCACCACGCCGGTGCTACGGTTTACGTCTCAGGATCAGCTTGGGCAGGTGAGAAGATTTATCGAGGAAGTGCTGCCGCTGTTGCGGTTGAACTGACGCGGCGTTGGTTGATAAACGTGTTGGAGTATGGAGTAGGAAAGATCGGAGAAATGGAGTGGTGGAGTGTTGGTCCCAGTCCGACGAATTTGATACTCCAACACTCCGTGCTCCAACCAGCCAAAAAAGGATAAGCCATGTTTGAAGATCTCAGAGGCTTTCTGAATCACCTCGAAAGCCAAAAGCAATTGTTGCGCGTCAAAGACGAAGTCGCTGTCAAGTATGAGATCGCCGCAGGGATGCGCAAGACTTCGGACATCGGCGGGCCGGCGTTATTGTTCGAAAACGTCAAAGGTTACCCGGGATGGCGGGTTTTGGGCGGGCTTTTCGCAACTAGAAAACTGGTGGCCTTGGGTCTAGGCGTGCCGCAGGAGCAGATGCTCGAGCGCTATCTCACTTTGGAAGATCAGCGCATTCCTCCTGAGGTCGTTTCCAGCGCGCCCTGTAAAGAAATCAAATGGATCGGTGATCAAGTCGATCTCGCCAAGCTGCCGATCGTTACTCACGCGAGCAAAGACTGCGGTCCTTACGTGACCATCGGCGTACAGGTCGGCAAGAATCCCGACACCGGCATCCGCAATCTATCGATCCATCGTATGTTGGTGCTGGGCAAGGACCGGCTGTCGCTATGGGCCCCCGCGGATCATCACTTGGGCCGGATGATCTTGATGGCCGAGGAAAAGAAGAAAGGCTTGGAAGTCGCCACCGCGGTCGGCGTCGATCCAGCCATTGTCGTCGGCTCTCAGGCGCGCGTGCCCTTCGGTATCGATGAGTTTCACGTTGCCGGCGGTTTGCGTGGTGCCGCGGTGAAGTTGGTCAAGTGCGAGACCATTGATGTCGAGGTGCCGGCTTTTGCCGAAGTGGTGATTGAAGGAGTGACGATTCCCGGCGAGCGCGTCGCCGACGGGCCCTACGGTGAATATCCCGGCTGCTACAGCGAAGCGAAACAGGCGCCGGTTCTCAAAGTCACGGCGGTCACCATGCGCCGGAACCCGATTTGGCAGACGGCGCTCACGGGTATGCCCGTGACGGAAAATCACACGCTGATCGAATACGGCAACGCCGCTGTGGTCTTTCGCGAGGTGAAAAAAATTGTCCCCGAGGTGCGCGGCGTGAACATGACGCCAGGCGGCACGTTTCGCCACCATGTTGTGGTCGCGATTAAAAAACGCGCGGAGAATGAAGGCCGGAATGTCATCCTGGCATTGCTTTCGATGGGCATCGGTCTAAAGCAAGTTATCGTTGTTGACGACGATATCGACCCTTTCGATCCGATGCAGGTGGACTGGGCGATGGCGACGCGATTCCAAGCCGACAAGGACGCGATTATTATCCCGCGTATCGCCTGTTCAACACTCGATCCTTCCTGCCCCGAAGCGCGCGTAACCGCTGGTCTCGGTATCGATGCCACCACGCCAATGAAGGACCGCTGGCGCTTTGAGAAGGTCGAGATCCCGGGTGTCGACAAGGTGAAATATGTTTAACTTGCACTTTTAAACTGAGCGAAGCAATTGTGAAGAACTTCGACTACCTGGAACCCACGACAGTCGCCGAGGCTTGCGCGCTGCTCAAACGGCATGCAGGCGATGCCAAGGTCTTTGCCGGCGGCGCACATCTCACGATTCTTATGAAGCAGGGGCTCTATCAGCCCAAGACGTTGATCAATATCAAACGGATTGCGGAGCTGAAAACCCTCAATTTCGATTCTCGAGAGGGGCTGATCATTGGCGCATTGGTAACGCACCGCGAGCTCGAAACCGCAGAAATGGTCAGGGCGAGGCTCTCGGTCCTCTGTGAAGTGGAAAGGGAAGTTGCCAATATTAGAGTCCGCAATATGGGTACGGTGGGAGGCAATCTCGCTTCCGGCGAGCCGCTGACGGATTTAGCGCAAATATTGATCGCACTGGACGGTAAGGTCAGAATCGCGGGCGCGGCGGGCGACCGCTCGATTTTGATCGAAGAGCTTTTTCTTGACTTTTACACGACCAGTCTCGCGGAAGATGAAATTATTACCCAAGTCGTGATCCCGCCGCTGCCGCCGCGGTCTGGCATCGAGTACATCCGTTTCTCGAGCAGCTCCGTTGTCGATAAGCCTTCGGTGGGCATCGCGGTACGACTGACACTGGACCGAAAAACCGTGCACGCTGCACGGATCGTCCTGGGCTGTGTCGGTCCGACGCCGCTGCGCGCGCGCAATGCCGAAGCGTTGATTAGCGGAAAAACAATTACACCGGAACTCATTTCGGAAGCCGGCGCGATGGCCTCGCAAGAGTGCAGCCCGACAAGCGATCTGCGCGGGTCGGAAGAATACAAGCGCGCGATCGTCGGCATACTTGTGAAGCGCGCGCTGCGTGCGGCGTACGACAAGGCCCTTGCGTCATGATCGTGTGATGGAGAAAATTTGTAGTCGTTTTTGATATTTGCGGCTCCGATTCCTTAACTCTCCCCCTCGAGGGGGAGAGCATCGGCTTCGAGCAGGATTACGATGATCTGCTAGTGATAGTTAGTGCAGCGCGAACGGAAATGACACGAAAAATAGTTTCCTTAAAAGTTAATGGCATGGAGCGCAGCCTCGAAGTGGAGGCACGCACGACGCTGCTCGACATGGTTCGAGATCAGCTCGGCCTCACGGGAGCCAAGCTCGGTTGCGACATTCAAGTCTGCGGCGCGTGTACGCTGCTGGTGGACGGCAGGCCAGTCAGTGCCTGCTCATTCTTGGCGGTCGATGCGGACGGCTGCGAAATTCTAACCGTGGAAGGATTGGGCGACAAAGACAGACTCGATCCGGTCCAGGAAGCTTTTATGGAGTTCGGCGCCCTGCAATGCGGCTACTGCACGTCCGGATTCCTCCTGAGCGGCAAGGCGCTGCTCCAACAATACCCGAAGCCTTCGGAACAACAGATCCGGGACTACCTGGCGGGAAATTTCTGCCGCTGCGGCTGCTACCAAGAAATCGTGCAGGCGATCAAGAACGTGGCGGCAAAAACGTGATCGTGTTTTCGTGCTCACTTGAAAAGTAAAAAACCGAAGTAGGACAGAGAAAGTTTTATGGAACCAGCGGAGATCGGCAAATCCTTTCGACGGTTGGACTATCTAACCAAAGTCACCGGCCGGGCGCAGTATCTTGCCGACATGAGCGTCCCTGGCATGTGTCACGGCAAGATTTTGCGCAGCCCTTATGCGCATGCACGGATCAACCGCATCGATCCGTCCGGCGCTCTCAAAGTGGCCGGGGTGCTGGCGGTGTTGACGCGCGATGACATTCTCCACACCGAGGGCATTGAGCCCTACTACGGTCCGGTCTTCAAGGATCAGACAATCGTCGCCGTGGAGAAGGTAAGGCACGTCGGAGATCCGGTCGCCGCTGTGGCGGCGTTGACGGCCGACGCCGCCGAGCAAGCGCTGAGTGCCATCGAGGTGGAATACGAAGAGCTACCGGCCGTTCTCGACGTTCACGAGGCGCTGAAAGCGGGCGCAATGCTGGTGCATGATTCGGTCAAGCTGCCGACTTCCGGCTTTGCCGATCTCGCCGAGATCAAGCCGGTCGAAGGCACCAACATTTGCACCCATTTCAAGCTCAATCGCGGCGATATCCAGAAAGGTTTCGCTGAAGCCGATCATATCTTCGAAGACGTATTCACGTTGCCGGCTACACAACACAGTTTTTTGGAAACCCATGCATGTATCGCAGCGTTTGAACCGGGTGGCCGCATCACTGTGTGGGCGACGACTCAGAATCCGTTCGTCGTGCGCACCCAGCTGGCCAACATCTTTAAAGTCCCGGTCGCCAAAGTGCGGGTGATCGTGCCGTATCTTGGCGGCGGCTACGGCGGCAAAGTTTATCCGAAAGTTGAACCGATTACGGTAGCGCTCGCCCGGAAAGCCGGCCGGCCGGTCCGTGTGGTGCTCAGTCGCGAAGAGGTTTTTTATACGATTACCAAACATGCAGCCGTGATCCGGATGAAGACCGGGGTCAAGAACGATGGTACCTTGGTGGCGCGCGAGTGCGAGATTCACCTTGATACCGGCGCCTACGCCGAGATCGGCCCGCGAGTCGCGAAGAAGTCCGGTTACACGGCCGCCGGTCCGTACCGCATTCCCAACCTGAGCATCAATTCATATTCCGTCTATACTAACAAGCCGCCGGCTGGCGCCTTTCGTGGCTTCGGCGTTTCCCAGTCTGCGTGGGCGGTCGAATCACAGATGGACATCATCGCCGCGGCGCTCAAAATCGATCCACTCGAGTTGCGCAAGCAGAATGGCTACGACGAAGGCGATAAGTTCGTCACCGACGAAACCCTGCGCGCGGTTGGCTTAAAGGAATGTCTCGGGCAAGTCGCGAAATCGATTGGGTGGGATTCAACGCGGTTCAAAGGTTCAAAAGTTCAACGATTCAACGCGGAAAACATACGGCGGGGGAAAGGGCTTGCGTGCATGATCAAGGCGACGATCACGCCGTCGATTTCCTGTGCGGTGGTGAAGCTCAATGAAGACGCAAGCCTCTCCATCTACACGGGAACGGTGGAAATGGGCCAGGGTTCGGAAACGGTGCTTGGACAAATTGCGGGAAAAGAGTTGGGCATTCCTTTGCAAACGATTCAAGTGCTTGGTGTCGACACCGATGTCGTCCCCTACGATCTTACCACCTCTTCGAGCCGCTCGACCTTTCACATGGGCAAGGCCGTGCAGCTGGCGGCGCAAGACATTTTGCGCCAACTGCGGCGGATTGCGGCCCAGGAGTACGGTGTTCCCGAAGAAAAGATCAGTTTTGCCGACGGGAAGATTCGCCTACCGGAAACGGCGCTCTCTTATAGCGAGGTCATGTTCAAACGCTTCGGCATGCAGGGCGGCACGCTGGTTGGCGAAGGACAAGTGAAAACCGCCACCCAGAACGAGTTCGGCGAAAAGAGCACATCGGCGTTCTGGTTTCTCGCCGCGGGCGCCGCGGAGGTCGAGGTCGATGTCGATACGGGCAAGTTCAAGCTCATCCGATATGCTGCCGCGGTCGACGTCGGTAAGGCGCTCAATCCGCTTGGTTGCCGCCAACAGCTTAACGGCGCCGCGATCACCGGCATCGGCCAGGCGATGTTCGAGGAGATCGTCTACGACAATGGCCAGCTGGTCAATCCTAATCTGGTCGACTACGTGCTACCATCGTTGGGCGACATGCCGGCGTTGATCGACCCCATCTGCGTGGAGACGTCCGATCCAAACGGCCCGTTTGGCGCCAAAGGGATCGGCGAGAGCGGGCTGATTCCCGTTGCGCCAGCGATCGCCAATGCGATTTACGACGCTGTCGGCGTCCGCATTAAAGATCTTCCCATCAAAGCGGAAAAGATCTATCTTGGCTTGCAGCAGAAAACTTAGCGTGCGTATGAGCCGAATCCCATCGGTCAGCTACGGGGTTCTTCTGTGTGTTGCGGTATGCTTCACGGCATGCAGCTCGGAAGTGCTCGAACGCCAGTCGGAACAGATTCGCCAGCAGGAAATCGAAATCGCCCGACAACGCAAGGAATTGGAAGCGCTGGTCGCGTCGCAAAAAGTTCAAGATCAAAAATACAAGGATTGCACTCGCGCGTTTCGCGACTATTTCGATAGGGCGCAATCATCGACAAACCGCGAGGAAGCGATATCGCTCTATCGCCAGGGTCTGGCGATCTGCCCGGACGATGACGTGGCGCACTACGAACTGGGCAGGGCGTTGGCCGACGCCGGCCGGCCGGCTGAAGCGGCAGAGGCATTCGAAGCCGCGCTCAAGATCAACCCGGACTTTGCCGACGCCAAGAGACAACTTGACGCGGTCCGAAATAGCCGCTGAATCTCCCTCGGTCAAATCCTTTTTTAGCTGGAGGATTTATGATGAGAACGCTCGCCGCGTTGTCGTTTGGTTGGCTATTTTTTGCAGCACCAGCCGGCGCCATCGAGGAAAAAAAACTTGTTGATTTGACTTATCCGTTCAGCGCCGAAACGTTGCATTGGCCGACGGCGAAACCGTTTCATCTAGAAAAAGTAAGCGAGGGCCGCACCGCCGGCGGCTACTGGTATTCCTCTTACAATTACGGTGGCTCGGAGCACGTCGGCACCCATCTGGACGCGCCCTTTCACTTCGCCGAGGGCAAGTGGACTACCGAACAGATTCCACTGGGTCAGACCATCGGCCCGGGCGTGGTGATCGATCTGCGCCGCCGGAGCGAGAACAATCCCGATTATTTGCTCGGCATCGAAGACATCCGCGCCTGGGAGAAGTTGCATGGCAGATTACCTGCGCGCGCGATTGTCTTGGTGCGAACGGGATGGGGCAAATACTGGGGAGATCGCCGGCGCTATCTCGGCACCGATGAGCCCGGCAACGTGGCGGACCTGCACTTTCCGGGTGTGTCGCAACCGGCCGCCGAGTTCCTCGTCAAAGCGCGGCGGATCAAGGCCGTCGGCATCGACACTCCCAGTATCGATTACGGTCCCTCGCGCGATTTCATCGCCCATCAAGTCTTTGGCACAGCCAACGTGCCGATCTTTGAGAACGTTGCACGATTGGAACTTATCCCGCCAAAAGGCGCCACGATTTTTGCCATTCCCATGAAAATCAAAGGCGGCAGCGGCGCGCCCCTACGAATCTTCGCGCTGCTGCCGTGAACTCCCGAAAAACGCAGGCAAAACTCCACCTAGGAAGGTTAGCTCCGCAGCAGTTTTGCTTTCAATGGCTGAAAACATATATCCTGCGGGCGCTTGAGCGAGGAGGAATGGATTCTATGACCCTATGGAAGGTTTTTTTGGTCGGCCTGGCGGCTATTTCGATGGTGAAAGGAGGCCTTACCGTTTCAATTCACGCGGCGGAGCTCCAGATGCAAGTCCAAGCCGCGCCGACGCAGAGTTCAGCGTCGCCTACCGGGAAACTGTTGACCATCGAAGATGCAGTGCGTATCGGGCTGGACAACCACCCGAGGATTAAGGCAGCCAACGAACGGATCGGTTCTCAGGAGGCCGTGCTCGGCCAACAAATGTCGGCTTACTATCCGACGGTGAATCTGAACAACCGATACCAAACCTCCCAAAGCAGCACGAGCGGTGGCGCCAGCGAGGCCTCGGAGTCCTATGCCAGCCAGGCAAGCTTCAATATGATTCTGTACAATTTCGGCAAACGGGAAGGCAACGTCGAGGCGGCACGGGAAACCCTAAATGCGGTGCAGCAAGACTACGCAACTACCATCCAAGACATTATGCTGGCGATCAAGCAAGCCTATTACGTTTACCTGGGCGCGCAAGAGCTCGTCCGAGTGCGGCAAGAGACCGTTCGCAGCCGTGACCTGCTGGTGCGTCAAGCGCGAGGTTTCTACGAAGTCGGCACCCGAGCGCGAATCGACGTGGCGCGCGCCGAAGCCAACTTGTTTAGCGCGCAGGCGGACCTGATCGCGGCGGAGAACGGAGTCAAAATCGCATGGGTCACCCTGCGTAATGCCATGGGATTGCCCCGGCTCCCCGAGCAGCCGGTGGCGGTGGATTCGCCGGAGGTTCAACTATCGATGAATCTGGCCGAGGCACGGAACGTGGCTTTCGACTCGCGTACCGAGCTGAAGAGCTTTGAGGCGCTACGCAGAGCGTCGGATCAACTGATCGCGACGGCAAGACGCGGGCATCTGCCAGATCTTAACTTCGATGCGAGCTACGGCCGCCGCCATGTGAGCAATGAAACCGTTGGTGGAAGGACGCTCAATACCTTTCCTTTGCAGCCCGCCTGGTCGGTGGGGCTCAATTTCAACATTCCGATCTTCGACGGCTTTCGCACCACCAATCGCGTCGAAGAAACGTTGCATAACTATTACAACATTCGCGCCCAGGAAGAGGACCGCAGACAGCTGATTGCGCTGGAGGTGGAGCAGAGCTACCTTAGGGTCGTGGAAACCCAGGAACGGATAAATGCTAACGAGGCGGCCGCCAAGGCGGCCAAGGAGAACCTCGACTTGGCCCGCGGCCGTTACGAAGTCGGCGTTGGTTCAATCATCGAGGTTACGGAAGCCGAGACCCTTTACACCGACGCGCAAACCACCTATATACGGGCCATTTATGAATACAAAATTGCCGATGCTCAGCTCGCCCGGGCGATGGGGGATCTCCGGGTCGCTGTTTTGAAACAAGGATCGATTAAATAAGGCCCGCGGGTATACGCAGAGGGCCGAAAGTTTCTTTATTCTATGAGACGTTCTCTCTGGATCATTGCCTTACTCATCGTTATTGGTGGCTTCGCCGGCTTCCAACAATATTCTTCCTGGTCGCTTAACAAACCCCAGGGTGACTCGGCCCCGAGTCCCGATGCCGAACCGGCCAGCGGAGCAAGCCGCTCCGGTGGCGGTCGAAGCCAGGGTCCCGGTCGCAGCGGCAGAGGACGCGAGGCTGTTCCGGTCCTGGTTGTCACAGCAGTGCAGAAGGCCGTGCCGGTACAGATTCGGGCGGTGGGAAACGTCGAACCGTACAGCACGGTGTCGGTGAAGAGCCAAGTCACCGGAGTGATCGAGAGGGCTCATTTTAAGGAAGGGCAGGACGTTAAAAAGGGCCAGCTGCTTTTTACTATCGATCCGCGCCCGTTTGAGGCCGCATTGAAACAAGCTGAGGCAAACCTCGCCCGCGATACGGCGCAACTCAGAAATTTGCGTGAGCAGGTGCGCCGTTACGCTGATCTGGTCGAAAAGCAGTATGTCTCGCGCGAGCAGTACGACCAAATCAAAACTAACGCGGACGCGGCTGAGGCGGTCGTTAATGCCAATAAAGCTGCGGTGGAAAACGCCAAGGTTCAATTGAGTTACTGTTACATTTATGCACCGATCAATGGCCGCGTCGGTAGCTTGCTGGTCAACGAAGGTAATCTCGTCCGGGTGAACGACGGCGCGCCGTTAGTCGTGATCAACCAGGTGAATCCGATCAACGTGACGTTTGCGGTGCCTGAGCAACATTTGGCGGATGTCAAACGACATATGGGTGGCGGTCAATTGAAAGTCGCAGCGGGATTTCAATCGGATGAAGGACGGCCGGAACAGGGGAACTTGGCATTCATCGATAATGCCGTCGACCGCGCCACCGGCACGATAAAACTCAAGGCGGAATTTGCCAATGGTGAAAGGCGGCTTTGGCCTGGGCAGTTCGTCAATGTGGCGCTGACGTTATCGACGCAGGGGGACGCCGTGGTGGTGCCGTCCGAGACGATTCAGATTGGACCGGAAGGTCAACAAGTGTTCGTGGTAAAGCAAGACAAGCAAGTGGAAATGCGGTTAGTCACAGTGGGCCGGACCCTAGGGGGCGAATCGGTCATTACGAAAGGACTCGCGCCGGGTGAAACCGTCGTTCTTGAAGGTCAGTTTCTGCTCGGGCCCGGATCTCGGGTGGAAATCAAAAATGTGGCGCAATCCGCAGGTGGCAAAGGCGAGCAAATGAAGGGCGCCGACGAAGAGAGGAAGCGCACGGGCGGCCGAGAAAAGGCCAAAGGTGCAAGCCGAGGTCAATCATGAACATCTCCTGGCTGTTCATTCGCCGCCCGGTCACCACCACTTTGGTCATGGTCGGGATCGTCATCTTCGGTATTCTGGGTTACCGGGAGTTGCCGGTGAGCGACCTGCCGACCGTGGACTTTCCGACGATCACCGTCAGCGCCAGCTTGCCGGGCGCAAGCGCAGAGACCATGGCGGCCTCGGTGGCCACGCCGCTGGAGAAGAACTTTTCCACGATCAGCGGGCTCGACTCGATGACCTCGACCAGCACTCTGGGACGGACGCAGATTACTCTGCAATTCAGCTTGAACCGAAACATCGATGCGGCGGCGCAAGACGTGCAGTCGATGATCGCGCGTTCTGCTCGCGACTTACCGAACAACATGCCAAGTCCCCCTTCCTATCGTAAGGTCAACCCGGCCAACAATTCGATTTATCTGATGGCTCTGACGTCGGAGTCGTTGCCGTTGTCAACTGTGGATGAGTTCGCGCAGACTATTTTGGCGCAGCGCATCTCAATGGTGAACGGCGTCGCTCAGGTGGACGTTTTTGGTTCGCAAAAGTACGCGGTACGGGTGCAGCTGGATCCCAATCAATTGGCGGCCCGACAAATCGGCATTGACGATGTCGTCCTTGCTATTCAACGCGGCAATGTCGATCTGCCGGTCGGCACGCTCGATGCGCCGTCCCGAGCATACACGCTGGTTTCCGAAGGGCAGCTGCTCAATGCCGCCGCTTTCCAGCCGCTGGTCGTGGCCTATCGCAACGGCGCGCCGGTGCGCGTTCAAGACATCGGGCGGGCGATCGACAGTGTGGAAAACACTCGTGCGCTTAGCTGGTTCAAGGATAAGCGCGCGGTGATCCTTGGGGTTCAACGCCAGCCCGGGGCCAACGTTGTCGATGTCGTGGACGCGATCAACGCGATTCTCCCCAGCCTGCGCGCGCAGATCCCGCAGTCGATCAACCTCGAGGTCTTTTTCGACCGCACCCAATCGATCCGCGAATCGGCCCACGACGTCCAGCTGACCTTGATCGGTACGATCTTTTTGGTGGTGTTTGTTATCTTTCTCTTCCTGCGCAACGTTTCCGCGACGATCATTCCAAGCCTTGCATTACCGATGTCGATCATCGGCACCTTCGCCGTTATGTATCTGCTCGGTTTCAGCCTCAACAATCTATCCTTGATGGCGCTGACTCTCGCGGTCGGCTTCGTCGTCGACGATGCGATCGTGGTGTTGGAAAACATCGTGCGCCATATGGAACATGGCGAGAAGCCCTATGAAGCCGCATTGAACGGCGCCAAGGAGATCGGCTTCACCATTGTGTCGATGACGATCTCGTTGGTAGCGGCGTTCATTCCTGTGCTGTTCATGAGCGGCATGCTGGGCCGGCTCCTGCGTGAATTCGCGGTGACCATTTGTGTGGCGATTCTGGTTTCCGGATTCATCTCGTTGAGCCTTACGCCGATGTTGTGCAGTCGCTATCTGCGGCCGCCGCATGATCAAAAGCATGGCTGGCTTTATCGTTTTCTCGGCCGTTGCCTTGACGCGATGAACAAAGGGTACGAGGTCACGCTCGCTTGGGTGATGCGGCACCATGTGACCACCATGGTGGCTTCCTTGGTCGTCCTGCTCGCGACGATCTATATGTTCGGCTTGGTGCCGAAGGGGTTTATTCCGAGCGAGGACATCGGTCAAATCCTGATCAATACCGAAGCGGCACAAGGCGTTTCGGTTGAACACATGGTCCGCAATCAGCAGCAGCTTGCCGCGATCGTCCTCAAGGACCCCAACGTCGAATCGTTCTTCTCCAGCGTCGGGGTCGGCGGGGCGGCATTGACCGGCAACACGGGTCGGATTTTTATCAAGCTCAAGCCGCGTGCCGAACGAAAACTTACGGCGGATGAAGTCATTCGCGAACTACGCCCTAAGCTGACCCAAGTTCCGGGTATTCGGGTGTCCTTGCAAAATCCCCCGGTGATTCGCGTCGGCGGTCGACTCAGCAGAAGTCTCTATCAGTTCACCCTGCAGAGCCCCGATGCGCCCGAGCTGTACCGTTATGCTGCATTATTCGAAGAGCGGGTGAGGGCGTTGCCGGATTTTCGCGACGTCGGCAGCGATCTCCAGCTAAAAAATCCGCAACTCAAAGTGGTCGTGGATCGTGACCGGGCCTCAACGATGGGGATCACCGCGCAAGGAATTTCGCAACGCCAAGTCGAAGAGGCGTTCTGGAGCGCCTACGCGACCCGGCAGGTCTCGACCATCAACACGCCGAACAATCAGTATCAGGTGATCGTCGAGATCGATCCGAAATATCAGAACGATCCGTCCGCGTTGTCGATGCTTTACATTCGCTCGACCACCGGCCAAGCCAGCGCGGCGCAACCGATGGTTCCGCTGGGATCACTGGCGACGCTCGACTACACGGTCGGACCGATGTCGGTGAACCACTCGGGACAGTTGCCTTCAGCGACCATCTCGTTCAACCTCCGCGAGGGCGTGGCGTTGGGTGACGCGGTCAACCAAATAAACAACCTGGCGCGAGAAGTTTTGCCGCCTTCCATCACGACGAATTTTCAGGGGACTGCACAGGAGTTTCAGAAATCTATTACCAGTTTGTGGGTTTTGTTGGCGCTCGCCGTATTTGTCGTCTATCTCGTTCTGGGAATACTTTATGAGAGCTTTATCCATCCGCTGACGATCCTTTCCGGTCTGCCGTCTGCCGGCTTGGGCGCGTTAATCGCCCTCTATCTGTTCAATATGGATTTGAGCATCTATGCCTTCGTCGGCTTGATCATGCTCATCGGCATCGTCAAGAAGAACGCCATTATGATGATCGACTTTGCGCTCGAGGCACAACGGAACGAAAACAAAAGTCCAGCGCAGGCCATTTATGATGGCGCTCTGGTGCGCTTTCGGCCGATCATGATGACCACGATGGCCGCAATTTTTGGCGCATTGCCGATCGCGATTGGCTGGGGCGCGGGCGCCGAGGCACGACAGCCCCTAGGCATTGCAGTGGTGGGCGGATTAATTATCTCGCAGATCCTGACGCTTTACATTACGCCGATTGTCTATCTCTATCTCGAGAGGTGCCAAGATCTGGCGATGGCATTGCCCGCGAAGCTGCGCGGGAGGAGGACGGCCGGCACTGCGGTTCCCGCCGCTACTCCGTTGACGGCAAAACTCGGCGTGGATGATCCCTCGGCGCACAAGATCCCATAACGGCACGGTGCAAAGGGTCAAGAACGACCCGGCTATCGAGGCAAATGGCGCCTGCGCGTTGAGGCGGCGCGAAGCAAAGGTTGGTTTGGCTGGCAGCGCCCGGTCTAGCAGAAGATGCCGTCGTGGCTGAAATTCCTAAAACTTTCCTAGTTCATCGGTGACATGATGAAGGAACGACCAGACAGGCCTAGGCGAACCGAAGGTCGATTGCGGGCCGATGGAATCGATGGCAGCACAGTTTAGCTACCAACCGAACGGATTGAGAACTTTGCTGGCGCCTTCCACATCCTGCCGGATCTGATCGAAGATTCCCTTGGGTTCGTCTTCCTGAAGCGGAGACCGCCTTGGCGTTTCCGTGGGGCGCGCCGACGCCGCAGTCTCTACCGGACCCTTTACCAGAACTCGCACGGACTGCTCTTTGCTGCCGTCGGTCTGCTCCGGTTTGATATTTTCTTTCGTCGCTGTCGGTTTTTCATGAGCCGGAGCTTCCCCAGGACCTAAGTAAAGCGGACCTTTTTCCAGCTTCAGCTTGGGCTCGATCTCGACTTTCGCGGTTTGCGGCTTTGGCGCGGACGCACTTTTAACTTCCTCTACTGTGGGAGGTTTGTCGAATTGCGCGGGTTCAACACCCTTCGCCTGCAGTTTTTGATCGATGGTGCTGAGAATACCGCTCTTTTGGATGTCTTGAGATGGCTGCGGCTCTTTTGACGTCGCTTTGGCAACCCTCGCTTGAGTTGCGGCGGCGTCTTTAAAAGCTTCGGCCGCTTCCGGTGGCGGCGGCAACTCTGTCGCGTTCACACCGCCTTTTTTGAGATTGCCATCGATGGCGCTCAACAGCGCTGCGGTATCGGTTTTCGTAGGCGGCGGACCCTTAGCCAAATCGTCCGTGTTCGGAAGATCGGCGGGCGGAGGCTTCAAGGCTGCTCGGCGTGTCTCGCTATCGATGCCTTTCTGCCCCAGCGATGCATCGATCTGGCTCACCACAGGGCTATTTTGGGAATCACTCGCCGACAATACTCCGTCGGTTTTCTGCTTTTCGTTACGATTGCGCTTCGCTAACAGCTCGACCGCCGTTTCTTTTTTTTGCTCCTCTTTCTTGCCGTTGTCTGACGGCTTGCCGTTGTCAGATGAGGAGAACGGATTGAGCTTATTCGCCACCCGGCTCAGAAACCCTTTTTCATCGCCCGGATTTTCATGAACCACTTCGGTCTTTGCGACCATCTGCAAATCGCGCAGTTTGGCTAGCGAGGGGTCCGGCTGTACTTCCGGTGCAGCGGCAATCGAAGGACGGCGGTCGCGCATGAGCAACAATGCCAATGGGTCATGCTTTTCCTTTTCCACTCGCGCCAGCTGGGTCCTGGCTTCGGCGGCGAATTTGCTCTCCGGATAGTGTTGAATCAGCGCCTCGTAGGCGAGGGTAGCTTTAATTGCATTTTTTTCGCTTCGATAGCTCTCTCCCAAATAAAAAAGACTCTTTACCGCGGTCGGGGTATCTTTGTACTTCCGGACGATTTCCTCGAAACGATCGCGCGCGGCAGGATATTTCTCCTCGCGAAAATAGAAATGAGCGATATTGAACTCATGCTCGGCGAGATACTCAAGACACTTGGCAAGCTTCTCTCTGGCTTCGGCCGCTTCGGGAGATTTTGGATAGTTTGTGATGACATTTTCGAAATAGCCCTTGGCGATTTCGGTATTTTTCTGATCGCGGTCAGTACTGGTGAATTGGTCGAAGTAGGACTGACCCAAACGCAACACCACGAAAGGAACATGCTCGTTGGTCGGGTGCATCGCCTGAAATTCTTTGAAGGCGTTGATCGCTTCAACGTATTGTTGGTTGCGGTAGTATGCATCGGCGATCTTCAATTCGACCTGGGTCATCAAAGGGGTGAATGGATGATCGGTCCTGATCTT
>DATBMR010000162.1:0-29089 GCA_036554745.1 Binatia bacterium | reverse complement strand
CGTGTCGGTTTACCGCAAGCTTCATCTTTACGATGCCTTTGGCTTTAAGGAGTCCGACAAATTTTGTCCGGGAGATGATCTCGCTCCTCTCACGCAATCAGGCGACGGCTGTTTCGGTTTGATGATCTGCTATGATCTACGCTTTCCGGAGATGGCGCGGATACTCGCTCTCAGGGGCGCGAACGTTTTGATCGCGCCATCGGGTTGGGTGCAAGGTGAATTCAAATTGGACCATTGGCGGACGATGATTAAAGCGAGAGCCCTGGAAAATGGTTGTTATGTGGTCGCGCCCGATCAGGTCGGCAATGTCTATCTAGGTCATAGCATGGCCGTAGATCCGCTAGGCCGCACGCTGATCGACCTTGACGACAAACAAGGTTTGGCGGTGGTCGAGTTGGACTTGAATTTGGTACCCGAGGTCCGCAAAAACTTGCCGCTGCTGCTAAACCGCCGCACGGATGTTTACGCCCGCTACGCAGACGCTCGCAAGATGGGCTAATGTTTCGCGGATGGTTTACTGGTCCTGACGCTTTACTCCTCACGGCACACCTTTTTTCGCGATGACGGCTTGGCAGGTATCCTGGTTTTCGTTAAGCTCCTGCGAAGCCACCATTCATTGACTGGAGTCAGCCATGCCTGAACCGACGGTCGTCTGTCCGCGGTGTAAGAGCGAAATCAAGTTAACCGAATCGCTCGCCGCTCCGCTCCTCGAATCTGTCCGGCGCGATTACGAACAGCGCCTGATACAAAAAGATGCTGAGATCGGCCGCCGCGAAAAGCTGTTAGACGAACGCGCTGAGACACTGGAGAGAGCCAAGCACACTGTTGATCAACAAATTGAGCAGAAGCTGCAACTGGAGCGTGCTCGCATCATTGCCGAAGAAGCGAAAAAGGCCAAGCTCGCGCTTGGCAACGACCTTGATCAGAAAACACGCGAAGTCAACGCGCTTCAGGAGATTTTAAAAGAACGGGACGCGAAGCTTGCTGAGGCGCAAAAGGCCCAAGCCGAAATCATTCGCAAGCAGCGCGAACTCGATGACGCCAAGCGCGAGCTTGAATTGACGATCGCGAAACGCGTTCAGGCCGATCTCAGCACTGAGCGCGACAAGGCGAAGAAAGAAGCCGAGGAAGAGCAGAAGCTCAAGGTCATGGAAAAGGACCAAACCATCATCGCGATGCAAAAACAGATCGAAGAACTGAAGCGGCGCGCCGAGCAGGGCTCCCAGCAGCTTCAAGGAGAAGTTCAAGAGCTCGAGCTCGAAGCCCTGCTCAGCGCAAGATTTCCGCGTGACACAATTCAACCTGTACCCAAGGGCGAGTTCGGCGGCGATGTGCTCCACCGCGTCTTCGGCCCACTCAACCAGATCTGCGGTACGATCCTTTGGGAATCCAAGCGGACGAAAAACTGGAGCGATGGCTGGCTGCCCAAGTTGCGCGAGGATCAGCGCGCCGCCAAAGCCGAGATCGCCGTTATCATCAGCCAAGCGCTGCCCAAAGAAGTTGAGACCTTCGGCTACGTCGATGGCGTTTGGATTGCCGACCCGAAGGTCGCTCTACCGCTGGCGTTCTCGCTGCGACAAACCTTGATCGAAGTCGCCTGCGCCCGTCAGGCTTCCGAAGGCCAGCAAACCAAGATGGAAATGGTCTACAGTTACCTCACAGGTCCGCGTTTCCGTCAGCGTGTACAGGCGATTGTCGAAGCTTTTTCATCCATGAGAGAAGATCTCGACCGTGAAAAGAAAGTGATCACCCGTCAATGGGCCAAACGCGAAGAACAGATCGATCGGGTCATGCAAGCCACCGTCGGCATGTACGGCGATCTCCAGGGGATCGCCGGAAAAACTCTTCAAGAGATCGAGGGCCTAGAGTTCCAAGGCATGTTGGATTTCAATCCGGAGGAATGAGCTGCAAGGGACCGGAGTTGCACCGCGAGGGACGCAGAGCTGCCGTCCGCTAAAACTACCGCCGGCACTTCTCCGGTGAGGTCTCAGCCCGCAGGAGTCGTCGAGCGCATGAAACGATTGCTTGAGAATGAGCTCAAGGCTGGCTAGGGTTAAAATTACTCTGACAAGAGTTTCAAAGCCTGATACGATAGTCACTGCTGAGCCAAAACCTATGATCCATGCCGAGTTATCGCTGCGATTGGCACAACACCGGGATGCTTCCGCGATCGCCGAGATGTCGCGGGTGTTGATTGAGTACGGCTTGCCCTGGAGATGGACAGCGGAGCGCGTCGCCGCAAGTATTCGCGACCCCAACGTTAATGTACTCGTCGCGCGCCTCAACGGTCGGATCATCGGCTTTGCCATTATGCGCTATGGCGACGACCGAGCACATTTGGATCTGCTGGCGGTAGCTCCGGCATATCGACGTTTGGGCATAGCGCGCCAGCTCCTCGAATGGCTCGAACAGTGCGCGCTAGTCGCCGGCATATTTCATGTAGCACTGGAAGTGCGTGCAGACAACGCAGCGGCACAACTCTTCTATCAGCGTATGGGCTACCGCGTCATCAATCACATTCCCGGCTACTACCAGGGAATCGAGGGGGCAGTCCGGATGGGCCGAGATTTGTCCTCCAAGCCGCGACCCGATGACACTCTCCTGAAGCCGTTCTATTGACCGCGGCCTTGCCGCTTTCCAACGGCGCGCAACTCGATGACGCTAGCCTTCGTCCCGGCTTGCCAACTCCACGTCTCGGAATTCCTGCTGCCGAAGAAATTTGAATCCTTCGTCACGGACAAGTTACACTGCTCTGGGT
Organism: Binatia bacterium; assembly: GCA_036554745.1. Classification (GTDB taxonomy): domain Bacteria; phylum Desulfobacterota; class Binatia; order UBA9968; family UBA9968; genus DP-20. The sequence continues at coordinate 26,331 of DATBMR010000162.1, read as the reverse complement.
TGCGCTCTTTCGGATACCCCAATTTTGCTGACCATGACCTCGATAAGCGACGATCAGAACTTTCTATGCGTGGATGCCTCCCCAAAAGAAATGGATCAGTTCTGGGCCGAGGGATGGCGCCATTTCGGCACCCTGTTTTTCCGCTACAGGACTGCGGTTCATGGAGGAAAACGATTTTCCGTCTTGCCCTTGCGAATCAATCTTGAACGGTTCACCCTGAGCCGCGGCCAGAAGCGCGTGCTCGCCAAGAATCGCGATACACAGACACTCGTTCGGCCGACCTTTATCGATGCTGAAAAGGAAGCGCTTTTTTTGCGGCACTGCACCCGTTTCGCAGAGAATGCGCCCCCCTCCCTCGACCACTTTCTCTCTTCCGTCCCTGAGTCAATCCCTTGCACCAACCAGGAGCTTTGCATTTACCATCAAGGTCGGTTGATCGGTGTGACTTTTTTGGATCTGGGTCAAACCGCAACATCGGCCGTTTACGCTATTTTCGATCCGGCCCTGAGCAAGCGAAGTCTGGGTATCTTGATGATGCTCCATTCGATCCAATTGTCGCGCGAACGCGGCTGTCGCTATTACTATCCGGGCTATGCCTATCGGGAGCCGTTCTCCTACGATTACAAGAAGAGATTTTCAGGTCTTGAATACCTCGACTGGAGAAATGGCTGGAAGCTCTACGGTGCGCGTAACACGCGCTAAAAACCCCGCTGGAGCACGGTGCGCCTCTCGGAGTTAAGTAATGGGCACGATGTCCTTGCAGGGAACTCGACATTGGAGTTGAATGCGAGGGCAAAACCCGACACTTCGAGGAAGGATCTCCGATGCTTTATTCCGACTTGCGCCAGTGGATCAGCGAAGTCGAAAAATTTGGCGAGCTAAGACGTGTTCCGGGCGTCGATTGGGATTTGGAAATGGGCGCCATTACCGAAGTTTACGCCCGCAAAGAGCCCTACCCGGCGATTCTCTTCGATGCGATCAAGAATTATCCCGAAGGGCATCGCGTGCTGGTCGGGGTGCATCATCAGTCATTGAAACGCCAATGCCTCACCACTCACCTGCCGCTCAACTTCGGCCGGAACGAATTCATCCATGCTTGGAAAGAACGGCTCAACAATCAGCAGTTCATCGCCCCTCGTGTGGTCGCCAGCGGCCCGGTCATGGAGAACGTCTTCGAGGGCAAAGAAATCGATCTGCTGTCACTGCCGGTGCCGCGCTGGCACGACGAGGACGGCGGCCGCTATCTCGGCACGGCGCATCTTGTCATCTCCCGCGACATTGACGAGGGCTGGGTCAACCTTGGCTGCTACCGAGTGATGGTCCATGACCGAGACACGCTCGCGCTCTACATCTCACCCGGAAAGCACGGTCGCATCATGCGGCAAAAGTACTTCGATCGGAACAAGCCGTTCCCGGTTGCCATCAGTTTTGGCGACGACCCGCTCCTGCTCATGACCGCAGCTAATCACATGCCGTGGGGCAGATCCGAGTACGATTACGCCGGCGGCATCCGCGGCGAAGCGTTCGACGTCGTTATCGGGAAATACACCGGTCTGCCGATCCCCGCCTACTCGGAAATTGCCATTGAAGGCGAAGTGCTCCCGTCGGAACAACGGAGCGAAGGCCCGTACGGCGAGTGGACTGGCTACTACGCCAGTGGCGAGCGCAGCGAGCCGATCCTCAGAGTCAAGCGGCTGATGCATCGCACCCATCCGATTATCACCGCCGCGCCGTCCTCGCGCCCGCCGGAGGGCGCCGATGACGGCCTGCTCCGCTCGGCCTTCATCTGGAATCATTTGGATAAAGCCGGCGTGCCGGACGTACGCGGGGTGGGTTGTTACCAGGGAAGGTTTTTCACCGCCGTGTCGATCAAACAGCGCTATCCTGGACACGCCAAGCAAGCGGCGATGATCGCCGCCCAGTGCCAGACTGGTGCCTACCTGGGCCGCTACGTCGTGGTCGTAGACGATGACATCGACGTCTACGACATGAACGACGTGCTCTGGGCCATGTGCACCCGCGTCGATCCCGCCGTCGATACCGATTTCATCCGGCGTGCCTGGAGCGGCCCCCTCGACCCGATTATCCCGAAAGAACAAAAAGGCTTCAGCACGCGCGCCATCATCGACGCCACCAAACCTTACGAATGGATGATCGACTTTCCCAAGCCTTCGGCAGCGGCCGAAGCGATCAAAACAACAGTAGCGAGAAAATACGGCAAGTTCTTTAAGCCGTCGTCGTAGCACGGAAAGTCGGCACATGAACAGCATCGTCGTCATCGTCCCGTACAAATACCAGGGCATGTGGGTCTTCGACGATCCTCGCGTCGGCCTTACGCGAGAACCTTTTGTCGCCGGCATCGATACCATGATCGAGCGCTTGGTCGCATCCATCCCAGATGCCCAAAAAGGATTTCGCCTGCTCTTTTCTGCCACGCCGTTTCCCGGCTACACGGTCCAGCTGCGTTGGCGGCGCGAAGAATATGGTGGCAATTGGTACTATTCTCCGCAGTTCGAGATGGAAGGTTGGCTCTGCCCGGCGCTGTTCAAATATTTCGACAAGGCTCCGCCCGAATTGTACGTTCGTGCAGAGCCAGCACTTCCGATAGTTTGAACGGACAACTAGAAGCGTTACGCGCGTGTACGAGCACGGCGCGCGACCAGCCGGTGCGATGGACTCGATAGAATCTGCGGTACGATCGGTTTGACCGATTTACTTCGTTGACGATTACTCCGCTCTGGGTTCTGCGGTATTGTAGGATCCAGCATGGAGGCACTATAATTATCCGTCCGGATACGAGGTGGGCCATGTCCGAATCGGCAAATCTTTTGATGATCGAGTTTCTATCTTGGGTCTTAAGCCGGCGCCGGACCTACAACGAGGCGATGGAGGCTTGGCAGAGCCACTGCCCAAGGCAGACCATTTGGGAAGACGCGATGATCGACGGTTATATAGAATTTAACCGTCGTGACGCCGATCATGATCCTGAGGTCACCCTCACCGCCCGTGGTCGGGCGCTTCTCAATGGCCGCAACGGGCATTTGTAATAGATTTTTTCACCACCGAGTTCGATCGATCCCTCCACCGGGTTTCGACCTCAGCGGTTTCGGAAAAAACTGCCGGCCCATGATCTCAGGAACCGAAACTGTCATCGTGATGACGATGCAGCTCGCGCCCCCTCACCGACTGGAAAGCGGCTGAGTATAGGACGCGTTTGCGAAGGTGCCGAACCGCAGGCTTTTAATCAAATTTCATACTTCCCGGTTGCTAATCTTCTTCCCAACCACTAGAGTGAACAACATGAGAAGCAATCGCGAAGATCGATCCAGGTACAAAGTTACTGATTCGCACCGAAGCCAAACCTTTGTCGCCACAATACGCAAAGACCGCGACACCTATGCATGGACATGGCAAGGACACATTGACTTTACCGACGGGCATAACATTGAGTTCGCCAGCCGGCGGAGTTTTTCAACCGCGGCGGAAGCCGAAGACTATTTGCGTCGGTTCGCCTGCGCTAGCATAGACCGTCGTCTTACCTCAGCCTGACCGCACCGTACGCCATCTGCATTCGAATTTGTCGTGTCTGCCCCGAACTCGGTTTCGATATCGGCAGCAGATACGCCTAAACCTCTAACGGCTGGGCAATTTCTTGCTGTCGGCGGATTCTAGGGATCGTACTGCCTTAACCAGAAGGGGATTTTTCGTCTGTCGGCCAAGAGCTCCCGTAAGACACTCCAATCCGCCACTTGGGCTAGCATCGGGTCGCCGGAGGACTCGAGCTCGTCCCGGACTCTCCGGACACTTAGTGCCAACGCCCGGTCGGAGATGAAACCGTCATCCGTGTATGCCCCGACCGCCGCTTCGTGAGCGCGTGCCGCTTGAGACTGCGTCATCTTCAGAAAATGTTGGAGAATATGGAGCGTATCTGACCGGTTTTGTTTGATAAACCGCGCGCCTCTGTGCGCTGCTCGAATAAACTTCTTCACTTGTGCGCGCTCGAGCCCAAGTTTCTTGGCGGTCACGGCGATACCGCACACCGGTAGGTCGATGAGTGCGCCCAAATGGATAAGGCGCTTGAATCCTTCTTCTTCGGCTCTGATAGCGGTCGCAAGATCGACGACCGCAGCTTGGATCTTTCCTTCGCGCAACTCCTCAAGCCCGGACACGCTTCTATCTATCTCCACGATGTTGACGTCTTTTTCGGGATCGACGCCTAAATACCTCAGCGTTAAGCGTGACAAATAGTCGGTTCCGGGGAAAAAAGCGTCGACACCGAGGGTCTTGCCCTTGAGGTTTTTTCCCGAGCCGATGTCAGGCCTGCCTATGAGAACATGGAGCGGTCGAGCAACCGTCACCGCGACCAATTTGATCGGCGTTCCCGAGATCGCCGCTCTGATCGAATTGTTCCAGCCGAGGTCAAAGTCGAGCTCCCCTGCCATGAGCGACTTAATCGCAATTCTCGATTGGATCTGAATCAGACGGATTTGCAGACCTTCGGTCGCGAAGTAGCGGTTGCGCATCGCGACAATGATGGGCAGCTCACCCATGCCAACCCCTCGCATTGCGACGTTGACCTGCTCCGCCGCGGCGGCCACGGAAGCGAACACCAGGACAACTAAAACAATGGTCTTGGCGAGGATGCGAAGCATAGCTGAAGTAATGTTCGCGGTTATGTCATAGCGGTTAGACTTTCGTCAAGGAACGATAGAGTTGTGTCTTGTCCTAAACTTAGTTTGTCGTGTAAACGACCGCGCGATTTGGAATGAAGACAGCGGAAGGTTAAGATTGAACTGTCTATGGAATCGGTTTACATCGCCGGCGTCGGCATGACCAAGTTTGGTAAAGATCCGCGTCCGCTCGCGGGCATCCTGTCAGAGGCCGCAGATCTCGCGCTCGCCGATGCGCAGCTTCGCGAGATTGACGCGCTTTATATCGGCGCCATGAATCCGGAGGAGTTTACCGGCGAGGCCAACTTGGCATCCCAAGTGGCCGATGAGCTCGGCTTGACCGGTGTGCCCGCCACTCGGGTCGAAACCGCGTCATCCGCGGGCGCGGCCGCGCTCATGGCCGGCTTCCAGGCCGTCGCGTCAGGCTACTATAAGCGAGTTCTGGTGCTGGCAGGTGAGAAAATGACCCATTTGAGTACGAGTGCAACAACGCGCATTTTGGCAGAGGTCCTCGATAAACAGGAACGCCTCTGCGGCGCCACCATGCCGGCGCTGGCGGCGATGATTGCAGAAAAGTACCGGCAAAAATTTCGCCTGTCACAGTCGCGATTCGAGAATATACTCAGTGCCGTCGCCTTGAAGAACCATGCCAATGGATCGCGCAATCCATTGGCACAGTTTCGCCGGGTGATTACGCGCCGCGATTACTTCGCGAGCAAGTTCATCGCGACGCCGCTGCGGCTGTATGACTGCGCGCCGATCACCGATGGGGCGGCAGCGGTCATTCTCACCGGTGAAAAGACCGGCGTGAGGATTTCGGGAGTGGGCCAAGGAACCGGTCCGGTGAGCCTTCACGAGCGCGAGGTCTTCACTTCATTCCTTCCCACCCAAATCGCCGCGCGGCGCGCCTACGAGATGGCAGGAACGGGACCGCAAGGCGTCGAGTTCGCGGAAGTTCACGACGCCTTCACTCCGTTTGAAATTATTTCCAGCGAAGATTTGGGATTTTTTGCGGCCGGTAAAGGGGGGCAAGCCGTGCTCGCTGGCGAGACCGCCATCGATGGCGCATTACCGATTAATCCGTCAGGCGGATTGAAGGCGCGAGGTCATCCGGTTGGCGCAAGCGGCTTGGCCCAAGTTGTCGAAGTCACCAAGATCTTGAAAACCCCAGCGCTAACGAAGCGCGAATTCAAACGCGGCCTAACCCAGAGTACCGGCGGTCTCGGCACTAATAACTTCGTCGCGATTTTGGAACGCCCCGACGCTCTCAGCGTGCAGAGTCCGTGGGTACCATCGCCGCCTGCGCTCCCAGCGCGTACTGCAAAGCGGCCTGCGCGGCAACCACGCGACGTGATCGAGGGTGCTATCGAAACGTTTACGATCGTTCACGTCACACCCGACGGGTTTCTGCCGCCGTTAGCCTTGGCACTCATCAGAACGCGCGACGGCACGTTGCTCTTCGCCCAGGGCGAAGACGACACGCAGCTCAAAATCGGCCGCGAGGTTTTTGTCAGGCGCATGGACGGAATTTTCCTGTTTACGGTAAAAAGCCAGCTTCAAAAAGTGCAGGAAGCGTTCGCGCGGTTGTGGCGGGGTAATCTCTCGATCAATCAGACGAAGAACAACCGGGTGGGAGAGAACAGGTGATCTTAGAACGGGGTGCCGCCCGCGCCGAAAAGCGTTTCAAGTCGCTCATCAAGCTGCTCATCGAGAAGCTCAGAGAAGCGGTCATCAGCGGTAAGCTCGCTCCCGGGGAGCCGCTTGCTGAAACTCAACTGGCAGCTTCTTTGAAGGTCGGTCCGGTGGCACTGCGTGAAGCGCTGCGCGCACTCGAATCAGAGGGCTACGTCACCTTTCGGCCCGACAACGAGGTGGTTGTCAGCAAACCGAGCCGGGAGGACATCGAGGATCACTTTACCATCGCCGGCGCCCTTGAGGGATTGGCCGCAAGACTCGCCGTGGCGCGGGCCCAGCCCGAAGAAATAGAGCGTCTGCGGCAGTTGCATCACGCGCTCAAAGAAGCGTGCCAAAAGCGCGACATGATCCGCTACTTCGATACCAGGAGCGATTTTCATCGGCTGATCGCCGAGATAGCCCGGAGCGAACGGCTTTATCGGTTGATCGAACAACTGCGTCAGGAACTGCTAAAGACGCGCCCCCTTGCGCTTCGACTGCCCGAGCGGCTCGACTATTCCATGCGCGAGCACGACCAGATCATGGATGCTTTTCTTAAGAAAAACCCGGAGCTTGCCGGCACCGCCATGGTGCGGCACTTGAACCACCAGATGGAGATTTTAATCAGCGCCAGCGAAACCAAGAAGGGAGAAAAATCATGACCGACGATGCACCCGAACGGAAGGCGCGCGCCCTCGGCATCAACCATGTCGTGCTCGAGGTCGATGATCTCGACCAAGCACTGGAATTCTACGGCGGGTTGTTCCAATTTACGCTGCGCGGCCAGAGCGATCACAACGCCTTTGTCGATCTTGGCGACCAGTTCATCCAGTTGACGCTCGGCAGAACCCAAGTGGCCGACACCAAGCGTCATTTTGGTTTGGTGGTCGACGACCGCGAGGCGGTCAAGCGGGCGATGGCTAAACTCGGTATCAAGAGCATCAACGACCGGCTCAATATCCTTGATCCGTGGGGCAACCGAATCGAGATCGTGCCTTATGACGACTGCCAGTTCACAAAGGCGCCGCAGGTGTTGGCGGGGATGGGCATCGCGTCAATCGAGAAAACGACCAACGCCCTCGAAGAGTTAAGAAAGAAGGGCATGGCCGCCGAGGCTTGAATCCGAAACGGCAAAAATTGCTCGGTCGTTAAATCCCTAATGTCCTGCCGAGTTTCATAACTCTTCGAGTTTGGACTCTTTCCAAGCTTTGAGCCGAGTTCCCAATCACCCTGCACGGGTGCTGGCGCCGTCTTTGGATGGGAATCTTCATCGCGCATTACGATTTCACAAATCGGCTCGGCTCGGGTTATACCGTGTGACGAAGGTAAGCTCCATGCGCTTTGAGGATGTGATCGAGCAATATCACGACGAAATTTTTTCCTATCTTTGGCGCTTGCTCGGGCGGCAACGATGGTCGGATACCAGAAACGAGGTGGAGGATATGGCTCAGGAAGTATTCTTGCGAGCCTATCGAGCTTTTCCAGGTTTGCGCCGAGACAGCAACCACCGAGCATGGCTATACAAGATCGCTACAAACTGCGCTCTGAGCCAACTGGAACGGCTCAAACGCCGCCGGAACGAAGCGGAGTCGCTTCGCACTCATGCGAGATGCTCGAATGCGGGGGATCAGTCGTTGCCGCCAGGTGACTGGTCGTGGCTATCGAGCTTGCTGGTTGAACTGCCGACCAAACAACAAGCCTGCGTCACACTGCGATATTTTCAGGATCTTGACTATCCGGAGATCGCCGCTGTTTTGAATTGTTCGGAGGAAAGCGCCCGTGCCAACGTCTATCAGGCGATTCGTCGCTTGCGCCGTGCGCTCGAGGAGAAGCTATGAAAGGAGTCTCGTCCGCAGCTGATCTTGCGGTCGTCAATCGGCTGCGTTCGGAGTCGAGCGCGCCCCCCGCAGCGGCGCTCGAGCGCTCGCGGGCACGCTTAAAAGAATGGTTTGACGCTAATGCGCCGCTGATTCAATGGGGCGAAATGCAGTCACCGCTCGGGACTCTTTTCGTCGCGCTGACCGAGCGCGGGCTTTATGCCGTAGATTTTGGCCGTTCCAGAGCCGATTTTTTGGCGCGCCTTGACCCGCAAGCACGTTTGGCGCGCGATACCCCATCGGTATCGCTGGTCATGGAGCAACTGCGCGAATATTTTTCTGCACGGCGCGTAAACTTCGACTTACCCGTAGATTTGTCTGTGCTGACACCTTTCCAGCGAGAGGTTTTGTCCACCGCCTGCCGCATCTCCCGCGGTCAAGTTTGGACCTATCAGCAGGTCGCTGAAGCGATGGGACGGCCAAAATCGAGCCGGCCAGTCGGCCAGGCGTTGGCCCGTAACCCGGTTCCGATTGTCATTCCCTGCCACCGGGTCGTCGCCAGTGACGGCAGCCTGGGCGGTTACAGCGGCGGCTCGGGACTTGCAGCCAAACGCTGGTTGCTGCGCCTCGAAGGCGCGCCTTCGTGAGTGGGTGCGCGGCCTTGCCGGCTCCTTACCACGCTTCCGTTTTCTCGGTCTGGTTGGCGCTTGCGGCAATCTATCTCATCTGGGGCTCGACCTATCTGGCGATCCGCTTCACGGTTGAAAGCGTGCCGCCGTTTCTATCCGCGGCGGCGCGCTTCCTGGCATCGGGTGCGTTTTTATTTCTTTGGCGCCGCCTCGCCGGCGATCCCAAACCAACGGCCGAGGAATGGCGTAACGCCTCGATCATCGGTATTTTTCTGCTGGTTGGCGGTAACGGCGGCGTGGTTTGGGCGGCGCAATTCATTCCCTCGAGTCTATCGGCGCTGTTGGTCGCTACCGTTCCGCTGTGGATGCTGCTCTTCGACACCGTTCGCCCGGGCGGCGTGAGGCCTCGGGGAAACGCACTCACTGGCATAATCATCGGGTTTGTTGGCGCGGTATTGTTGATCGGCTGGAGCACCAATCAGGCTAGCGAAAAAAATCTTTATGGCGCAATTGCCGTCTTGATTGCATCGTGCCTATGGGCCGTCGGCTCGATCTTCGGCAAGACTGCGAAGCTGCCATCCTCGCCGCTGGTCACAACTGGAATCGAGATGCTCGCTGGCGGTGCCGCACAGGGGTTAATCGCTTACGGATTCGGCGAATTTAATCACTTTGCCTGGGCGGCGGTGTCGTCCCGTTCGGCTGCAGCCTGGAGTTATTTGACTGTGATCGGCCCGGTCGCATTTGTCGCTTATGCCTGGCTCTTGCGGGTCGCGCCCATTCCGCTGGTGGCGACTTATTCTTATGTTAATCCGTTGGTGGCGATCGTGCTCGGCTATGCTCTCGGCAATGAAATGCTCACCGCGCGCATCCTGCTGGCCGCCGGTCTCATTATCGGCTCCGTGGTGCTGGTGAATCGACCGGCTCGCTAGCACACACACCGCAGTTCAGCGAACGCTTACAATCTAGAGCATTGACAGCCCCATCGCGGTCTTTGTAATGCATGCACATGAAGTTATAAATGGTCGTCAGTCCAGTGCGCCGAATTGACATGCCTAACGAGCATTAAGCGATCTGACATCTGGCGTTGAGATTTGAGAATTCATGACCGAAGGAGCGTCCCATGCCCATCAAACTATATGACGCGCTGCCGTCATCCAACAGTGACCGAGTCAAAATTGCCCTACACGAGAAGGGATTGCCTTATGCGCGCATCACACTGAATCTTGCCAACAAGGATCAGAAGAGTCCGGAATTTTTGAAACTCAATCCCTACGGCAAGGTGCCTGTTATCGACGACGATGGTCACATTCTTTTCGAATCCTGCATCATCAACGAGTATCTCGACGAAAAGTACGCGAACCCGCCGCTAATGCCCAAGGACCCTTACTTGCGCGGCCGCGGTCGAGTGCTGATCGACTATGCGCTCAACTATACGCACGAGTCGTACTGGGCGCTTCGCGCCCAAATGCTAAAACCACCGGGCGCACGGGATGCGGCGATCATCGAGGAAAAGCGCCGCAGCTTGAGGGATCTCCTCCAATACCTCGAAGATGCGTTGAGCAATAGCGATTATTTTTTGGGCGAACTGAGCCTGACCGATATCGCGATCGTGCCGCGTGCCCTCCGGATGGAAACATACGGCGCATTGCCATCGCCATCGCTGCGGCGGCTGGGGGCTTGGCTCCAGAGGATGAAAGAACGGCCGTCCGTCAGCCGACTACTTTAGCGTTCAGCTCAAATCGGAGTCTGCACCGTTGCGACATGCTTCACGTGCTTGTTGTTACTTCAAAACCTCCTTCAGCTTAGCGACGACCATAGCAGGCGTACTGAACAGCTTTTTGATCGACTGCTCAACCTCTTCGCCGGATGCCGGCGCGATCTCCAAGTTTGCCTTGCCGGCTTCGGCCAAAAATTCCGAATCCTTGACCGTCTGAGCAAAAGCTTGGCGCAAGGTCTGCAAACGCCTCTTCGGTGTGTTCGGCGGCATAGAATAGCTGTAGGTTATCGCACTGGGCTGGTGCACGCCCGCCTCTATCAGTTGGCGCGCTTCCATGGTTTTGGCGAAGCTGATCGACAGCGGAACTTTCGGCAGGTCGGCGTGCGCCCTGGGCGCACTTTGCAACATGATCGAGACGAGATTGTTTTCGAGCGCCTTGCGCCAGGTCGTGCGCACCGAAACCCAGGAGAAGCCGCATAGGCCGTCGACCTCTCCCGATTCGACCGCAACCCTCATGTCGGCCGTGCCTTTGTAACCCGCAATCAATCGCATCGGCAGGCCAAGGGCTTCTTTTAGAACCTTGGCGACATCGTCTGTGGTCGACCCCGGCGCGCTCCCGGCGAGCTTATAAACGGTCTTGGAAGCGAGCCATTGTTCAGCGCTGCCGACGCCGGTTTTCCGGCTGAGCAGACAAAGATCGTGATTGTAACCTGGCGCACCCAGCCATTCCATTTTGCGGGCGTCAAAGGCGATTCCCTGTCCACCGACGAGTTGCGCCAAAATCTGGTTACCGTTGAACGCTCCAATGGTGAGACCGTCGGGTTTGGCCACGTTATAGACATGATTTGCGGCGATCAAGCTCCCGGCTCCCGTCATGTTTTCAACCACGACGCTGGGATTTCCCGGCACGTACTTGCCCATGTGGCGCGCCACCGTCCGTGCGAAGGTATCGAACCCGCCGCCGGGTGAGAACCCGACGATAATCCGAATTACCTTGCCCCGATAGAAATCTTCTTCGGCGGCGCCCGCCTGCGCGCACAACGGCAGCCCAAGGATACCCAACGCCGCCAGTACCGGTACGATCATCAAGGAGTTTTTCATGTCCATCCTTTCTCGCGCTCATCTTGGCACGCTAGAAACTATTTAAAGGGCGCATCATCGTCAACCCCATTTTTTTGCACGCCGGAACAAGCCGAGCTGACGCATTGACAACCAGCACCGTTTACCGATATTGACCGAGCTCGGAGGAGAATCACATGCGATTGAAACCGTTCTTGCTCACTGCCATCCTTGTGATCGCGGTAGTCGAGTCATCGCACGCGCAGGAGTTTTACAAAGGCAAAACAATTCGCGTCATCGTCGGCGGCAGCGCCGGTGGCGGATTTGACATCTACACGCGCGCCATGGCCCGCCATATGGGCAAGCATATTCCTGGCAACCCGACGCTGGTCGTCGAAAACATGACCGGGGCCGGCACTCTGATCGCAGCCAAATACTTACACAGCAGCGCCAAGCCCGACGGGCTGACCTTTGGCATGTTCAACGGCGCGCTTATTCTGAGCGGTGCTCTCGGCAACAAGAGCGTCGATTTCAATATGCGCGAATTGGAGTTTCTCGGTGTGCCGGTGCAGGACAGCACGGTGTGCGCGCTGCGCAAGGAGAGCGGCGTCACTAGCATGGAGCAATGGCTAGCCGCGAAGTCACCCATCAAACTGGGTGGATTGAGCCCGGGCAACAGTACCAGTGACGTGGCGCGCATCATCCGCACGGCGCTCAACCTGCCGGTGCAGCTTGTTGAAGGTTACAAAGGTACCAACGAGATTCGCCTCGCTGCCGACGCCGGTGAGATCCACGGTGCCTGCTGGGCGTGGGAAACTTTAAAAGTCGCGTGGAGTAAGGCGATCCCCGCCGGCGACGTCAAGATCGTTTTGCAGGTTACCGCTAAAAAGATCTCCAATCTGCCCGCCGTACCGATGGCTCTCGATCTCGCAAAAACCGATGAAGCGCGCCAGTTGCTCAAAGCCGGCGCTATCGACCCTGCAGCGATTGTCCGGGTCTACGTAACAACCCCGCGCACGCCCGCAGACCGCCTGCAGATCCTGCGCAATGCATTTGCCAAGACTCTGGTGGATTCGGAATTCATGATGGAAGCCAAAAAAATCAACATCGACATCAACCCGCTTACCGGACCAGAAGTGAAAAAGATCGTTGACGACCTGTACAAGCTCACACCGGAAATGCGCAGTAAACTGGCCGCAGTCCTGGGCGCCAAATAAAGCCATCAATGTTTTAGACGGAGATCCAGCGGTATGCTGAGCAGCAAAAACAAATTATGCGTCGGCCTTGTCGTGGTTACGTTCGGATTACTCGGTTTCGGCCAAAGCGCACATGCGGCGCAGATGGCCGAGATCAAGCCCGAGAAGAATCGGCTCGAAGTCGCCATCGCCGCCACTGGCCCGCTCTATTTGCCCGTGTTACTGGCCAACGAAGCCGGATACTTCAGCCAACGCGGCGTAACGGTCAACTTAAGCACCCTCAGCGCCACCGCTTCGGCGCAAGCGTTGCTTTCCGGCCAAATCGACATTTATCAAGGCGGCGCGGCGACCATTCACGCCAATGTGGGCGGCTCGGATGTCATCTACATCGCGGCATCGGTGGATCGCAGCACATTGATGTTATTCGGACAAAAAGGATTGACGACATTCCAAAACCTGCGGGGCAAGTCTGTAGCGACGACGTCGGTCGGCGCCTTTGGCGAGATCGCTATGCGCAAAGCGGCCAAAGAGCACGGCATGGAGATCGGCAAAGACATCAAACTGCTGTACCACAAGGGCCCGCCGGATGCCCTCTCCACGTTTCTACTGGGCAATGCCGATGGCGTGATCATCACGCCGCCTCAGACGGAAATGGCGCGCAGCAAGGGGTATCCGGTGATCGTCGATTTCTATGAAACGGGCCTCAAAATTATCGGGCCCGGCACCGGCGTGGCCCGAGCCTTCGTGCAAAAATATCCGAACACTTTGAAAATATTCTTGATGGGCTATCTCGACGGCATCAAGCGCAGCCTGGACGACCCAAGCTATGCAAAAAAAATCCTCGCGCAGACCAGCAAAATCACCGACTCCAAGCTTCTCGAACAAAGCTACAAAGACGGCGTAAAGGTGTGGAACAAGGACATGACGGTCGATCCGGAAGCAATTCGACTGGTGTTGGAGTTTTCCAAGAACCCAAAAGCGGCGGAATTGGATACAAAGCGTTTCTACGATAATACTCTCATTCGCGAAATTAATCGCGATTACGCATCGAAGTTGTTTGCCGGACAGGTAAAATAAGCACTCGCTGCTTCACCGCCAAATCGCAAGGCAGCGCAGTTGGATTTTTTTTTCAACTCTGCGATAAGGCAACCCTAAATTTATTGCGTCATTAGGAGCAAATCATGCGCATTATTGATGCCGACGGCCATGTGTTGGAAAGAGACATCCCGTGGGCGGATCTGATCGAACCTCGTTTCCGTGACCGCGCACCGAAAGCCGTAAAAGACAATCGCGGCTTCTCCTTTATCATGATCGACGGGAAGCTCACGCCAAAACCGCTCGGCAAAGGCTGCAGTTTCGTCGGGGCACCGCGCAGCCATCATCCGCAGCCGACCACGGGCATGGTCGATCCGCAGCGGCGCCTGAAAGACATGGACCTCGAAAAGATCGACACCGCAGTGCTGTTTGGCACATCGCCGTTCTTGAGCCTGCCCTTTGTCGAGGACAAGGATCTCGCCTGCGCGATTGCGCGTGTCTACAATGACTGGTTGGCAGATTATTGCAGTGCCGATCCGCGCCGCCTCAAGGGTGTCGCTGCGGTCGCGATTCAAGATCCATCGGAGTCGGTCAAAGAAATGCGCCGGGCAGTCGAAGATCTCAAGTTCGTCGCCGTTGCGGCTCCGCCGATCTCTGCATCAAGAAAAAATCTCGATGACCCCGATCTGTTTCCGTTCTTCGCCGCAGCGGAGCGACTAAACGTGCCGGTTTGTATTCATGTCGGCGCCGGCGACGGGGTTCCGGCCGGCACCGAGCGCTTCGATCACCCGTTCTTTACCCATGCGATGGCCCATCCGTTCGAACAAATGATCGCTTCCCTGTGTGTCGTCGCCGGCGGCTTGCTTGAACGGTTTCCGAAGCTAAAGTTCGCTTTCATGGAGGCGGGCTGCGGTTGGGTGCCGTACTGGATGGAACGCATGGACGAGCATTATGAGATCCTCCAGCCGACAGTGCCTTGGCTCACCAAGCCTCCGAGCGAATACATGAAAAGCGGGCAGATGTTTTACGCCTTTGAAATGGAAGAAAAGATGCTGCCGTACGTCGCCGAATTTGTCGGAGCCGATCGACTAGTCTTCGCTACGGACTATAATCACAGCGATTCTAAATTTCCCCATACAGTGGAAGAAGTCATTAAACGCGAAGACCTTGACGATGCAGTCAAAGTAAAGCTGATGGGCGAGAACGCAGCCAGGCTTTACGGTCTGTAGCGGTCTGGTTTTGGGGTCTCCAGAACTGGGCAAGCGCGTTGCTTAGCGCGTATCAACACCCCAATAGTTGTCGCGGCCGTAATGTTTATGAAGTTCGGTTTCGTAGGTGCGGTCGAGTGTATCGGTCTCGAACTCGGGGGCATTTCTGATCGACTCTCGTGGCAAATTGGCGTACACGTTTGAATTCTTCCAGTCCACATGGGCAATCCATGCCGGTGCAATGATGACTTTTTTACCTGGCAGCCAATTGCCGGTATCGATGACCATGTAACGAATCACCCAGGGTTCATCGTCCAAAATAAAATCATCAACCTGGCCGATGGCACCGTCGGTGGCTTGGATGGCGTAGCCTGTCACATCGTTCACGCTGCGCAAACGCGACGCGTTTGCGTGATGCGCGCGTGCCAGCTTCTGGTCTATTTCTTTGTCGAACAGTTCTTGCGGAACCGTCGCGGGACCCCACATGTCGCCGCCATCCCAATAATATGGCCAACCATAATGATTGTAATACTTGATCTCATCCTGCTCCGATAATCCCTCGTCCATGCGAATATCGGGGCTGTTTTTCACCTGCTCGCGTGTCAACAGAACCGGAAGTTTTTTTGCTTTCCAGTCCGCTTGTCCGGTTACGATCGGCGAAACAAGCACCTTGCCTCCCGGCAACCAGGGATTGGTGTCGACGACAACATAGCGCACGGTCCAGTTTTTGTCGTCAAAGATAAAATCACTTGCTTGACCGACGTCGCCGTCTTTCGCCGCAATGGCGAACCCTTTCAGATCTTTCATCCGTCTCAGCATCGTCTCTTCTCCTTCGCTCGAAGTTCGTCGCGAGAATTGTGTTCCGATAAGCGATGACCTTGCCTAAAGCATAGACAATGCCATACGCAGCAAAGCTGGGTGAACGATCCATTTTTCCGTAGGTTAACGCTCCCCGTCGCCGTGGCGGCTGATAGACTGCAGATGATTAATCGACTTAAGTGGAAGACTTTTCCCGACTCGGGAACGGTGAATCAATCTCCATCGGCAACGAAGAGCGAATGTGTAATGGCAATTACAATGAACAATTTGAACAATTTTCGTGTCTAGATAACTCAGCTTGGCCGAGCAGTAACTTGATGCGGCAGGGAAAGGTGCACGTATTATTCCGGCATATGATCTATTCCGGCATTTTTTATCGGGCTATAAAAAGAGTGCCCGACTGGTGGACTTTTTATGCGGCGTCGAGCCGGAATCACAGATGTCGCGCGACGATGCAACCGTACGGATAGTTCTCCGGGCGTGCAGGAAATAATATTGCGGTGGAAGTTTTAGCCGCCGCCTTGCTTGGTGGGCGCCGATCGCTCCAGATTCGTCGACGCGCCCACGGCACGGAGCGCTTGAAGCACAGCTTCGAGTGTGACGCGTTCGGGAAAAGCGGCTGTCATGCTTTCTTCATCGGCTACTTGCAACTCGCGCACGTCGTATTCCCAGCGACGGAGGATGTCGACTTTCTGTTCTTGGGTGAGCTGCCCGTGCTCGACGATTTCTTTGGGGCTCCGAAATACGGCAGCGGGATTGATCAGCGCTTTTTCTATATCGATCATACTAAACTCCATTGGAGCACCGTTGCTCACGATCCTCGGCTAGCTTGACCGGCTTGCCCCGGAATGACGCATATCGCGTCGGGAGCTTCGATCTTAAGCACCAGCGATTCACTGACTGAAAAATGTTCATGAGCGGCATCCGTGCTAAGATGAGAAATTTGCAAATCCTGTCCGAGAACGATTGATCCAACATCGCGGGAGACCAACACCCCGCCCTCGATGTCGGCTTTGACGATGCCGCGGATACATAGCCGTTTGAGATGCTCGATCTGGAGCAAGTCGGAACCTGGGTAACGGCGGAAGAGATTATTGTAGAGGGCCGGCGCCAGCGCCAGGCCATAAGGGCCTCGATAGCCGCTTTCGTCCAGCAGATTGACCGATTCGATCACGTCGGCAAGCACTTCGTCGACGCTGTCCCAGTTTCGCCCCTTGATGCTTTTCCGTCCTTCCGCGGTCAGGAGTCCGCTTATACGGAAATCGGCTTGCCCCCGGTAAACGAATTCTTCTTCACGGGAAGCCACGGCCTGAGCCGCATCTTCGGCCGCTTTGAGATTAAGGGGTTGTCCCAGTTCCTGGAATGCCGCGATGCGCCGTTTCGAAATCGCAAAGCGACGGTAAATCATCGGCAACGACAGCGCCCGACTAACCACTGCGCTGGCTTCATCTGGACCCGGTTCGCGGCATTTATCGTCGTTACCTACTTCGAGGGTAGTCAATCCTAAACCATAGGGGCCTTCCACGTCGACAATTCTTCTGCCGCTGATTACGTCGCGTGCCGCGGAAACCGCGGCGGCTTCTATCTGCTCCATCAACTCTGCAGTGATCACGCTTTGTTCGTCGGCCATTTCTTAGCTCCCCTTCATCTCCCCTACCGTCAGCCGCAATGGTCGTCTGCCCTCGGCGTTACCCTTCTCGGGTTTCGCCCCTGCAATCTTTTCTTCGATCGCCGTGATGTCACCTTGGGTAAACAAATACGTTTTCAATGCCTCATCAAACTTAACGACGTTTCGGCGGATCCACTCCAAAGTCATCGACGCATGCTCTATTTCCTCATCCCGGTTATGTTTCAACACCGCCTGCAGTTGCGGATCCTGGGTAGCTTCCGCACGCTGGTTGTACCAATCGAAGGCCTCAAGTTCCTCGATCAACGAAACGACAGCGCGATGGATGTCGATCGTGGCGGACTTCAATTGATCCGACGCTTCATGCAACGTAGTTGATGACGCAACCATGAATATTCCTTTTGACGAGTTTTTCTTTGACCCACGATGTGGAGCAACTATCGCGCCAGGTGGAAGAACCCGCCCCCGAAGTTCATCTGGATTGAGCGGCGAAAATTGCGCACCAGCCGGCTCGGCGGGCCATGGCAATGTAGCTGGTAGCGAAGCGCAACATAGCTGCCAAATAAGGCGTCTCGCGAACGTTCCGGTGTGGAAACTTATAACCCACCAGGAGAGGAGGGAGGGTCCCAACGCTGCCGTTTGCAGACAGGTGGTCGGGACCCTGTGCGGGCGGGTGCTCAAGCGGAAACTGTCACGGCTGCGGGACATATCCCCTCGGCCGTGTCTCACCGACGTCGGGTCGTCAAACTGGAGGTCTGCGACCCATCACAAGCCCGATGATGAACAGAACCAAAAACACTACAAAAAGAATCCATGCGATCTGCGTTGCCGCGCCGGCAAGTCCGCTCAGTCCGAGAACTCCGGCGATTAGCGCGATCACAAGAAAAGTTATTGCCCAACTCAACATTGGCTATCCTCCTTTCCCGTAGAAGTCACCACTGGTTTCCTTTGCGAATTTCCAGTCTACATTCGAGCGATGCCGAGTATTCCGGTCACAATCAGGTAAAGCGCCACGATGTAATTCAGTAGGCGGGGAATCATCAGGATCAGAATTCCGGCAATCAAAGCGACCAACGGTTGGAGTGCGATATACATTGGTATGTCTACGCTCCGGTTGGGCTCAATCCGAACCTGGGCGATCTCCTGATCGCTGCCGCCCTGGCTAGTTCTAGCGGCGGCCACTACTCTACATGCGACCCTCTCGACTATCCGGCTACGAGTTCTCCGCCGCGGTGCGCCGGCGTAATCTCACGCGCCGCGTTGCGAACAAATCAGTTAAGATGTACGAGACCAGCGCGTGCGCATTGGCTCTGCTGCCCGCGACCGGCAACACCTCATCAGTAACGGCCGCAATCAGCTCGCCTAAAGTAGTATTGATTTGTTTTCTCATGTTGGCCCCAAATAGGTGGATTAGTTTTTCAGAACGCCCGATGCTGAAAGCAAGAGCAACCACCATGCCAGGAACAAGAATTAGAATTTTCGCTTAATTAACTTTTTGCTACGTCCTGCAGTAAGCCCTTAGCCGCGGCAAAAGAAGAAGTTTTCCTTCAAAGTGTAAGAGATTTCGCCGCCGTCTTGTCCGGATTTTAGGATGACAATGCCGCGCCTAGCCATATCGTTCAGTGTGGGTGCCCCCATCCGACGGACGCTCTCCTTTAGATCGCCCTTTGTCGGCGACGAATATGGAGCCCGCATGATTGCATCACTTAAGGTCGTTCGGTGCTGGAGCCGTCCGGTGTTTTGACATATCAGCAAGAGTCCCCAGCGGAAAACTCTTGCCGCGTCCAGAGGCACAATAAATTGTCGGCGGTTCTCCATCGGCGAACCCCTTACAATCCAACACCTGCTTCACATGCTTCGAGCCGCTAAGTAATTGAAGTCATTGCGAGGGAAAATGTTCTTAAGGGCGCTGCCGGCTTGGCACAAGCTTTGTACATTACGCGGCGAGACGACACCTGCAACTCGATGCGGGATTCAGCGTTTGATATGAAAGGAGGTGTGTTCACATGGGGACAATTCTAATTATCTTGTTGATTCTTTTATTGGTCGGCGCGCTTCCCACCTGGCCGTACAGCTCGGGTTGGGGCTATTACCCGAGTGGCGGTCTCGGTCTGTTGCTGCTGATAGTGATAGTGTTACTGCTGGTTGGCCGGGTCTGACCGCCGGTTTGTTAACGCATGATTCATCGATCGGATGACAGTTTTTTCGATGAAGAAGTGGTTTGTTAAATATCTCGGTTCGGTTACCCTTAGATTGTGAGTTCTTTGGGGCGCGGCGCCCGGAGGCGATGCCAGCCACGGCGCCCGCCACGAAGTCTATGCCAAGCGGCGGTGATCGGACAAAGATTCAGCAAAGAAAATTTCTCGGAGTGACGAGCGCGGCTCGCCGAGACGCCGCGAACCAGACCTCGGCCGTTTAGGTTCTGTTCACATGGCTACAAAAGAATTGCAGGCGGGCCGATATGCGTATAACATCTTCCACAGACTTGATCCCCACAGACTTCGTTGAAAAAAGGGCGTGCAACGGGGTTGCTTCCAACCGCGACCGACGGGATAACTTCTCGTAGTTCGACTCGGCTGTGTGCGATGCTTACCGATGGATAGATCAATTCTAGTTGTCGATGACGAAGAGAATTTGTTGCTGCTGCTGGATCGGATCCTTAGCAAAGATGGATTCACCGTCGAATTGGCAAGTAACGCGTACCAAGCCCTTAACCTCGTTGAGCAAAAAGACTTCAAGGTGGCGATTCTCGACATCAAGATGTTCCCCATTGACGGTCTTTCCCTCTTGTCGGAGATCAAAAAGCGATCACCTTCGACTCACGTCGTTATGATTACCGCGTACCCTACTACCGATACCCGCAGCAAATGCCTAGAGATCGGCGCGTCGACTTATCTGACCAAGCCGTTGGATATTGGAGAGCTAAAAACCGTTGTCCAAAATCTAGCGGCATCCTAAACTGCTGATTCACACTCCGAGGTAAACTCGGGACAGTACGTCCGCCAGGCTTGGCACCGTGACCATGTTTGGGAGTCGCGGCGAAATTCGGCCCAAAAAACCCGCGAGCTTGGAGAAATCACCATAAAAGTAGAATCGAGCACTCGTTTACCTCGAATCACTGAAAAGAATCTGGACTTGGCAACACCGCCGCAGTATTATTCGGCTGCGACTTAAGCTAATTGGGATCTTCTACTTTTATGGGGCTAACGTGCATCACCAACTCCGCGGATAGTCAGATTTAGCGATTTTTCTTCGCGCAACCCGCCTCCGCATTGCAATCGTCGCTAATTGATCATGATCAGATTCATCCAAACGTTGATTCTCGCTCTCTGCGCCTTCCACACCGCAGCATTCGCGGGTGCTGACGTCATCACGGACGATGCCGGCATAGTCGAGCCTGTGTCAAATGCATTCGCTCATGGCGACGGAGTGCTCAAGAATTTCGAGCCCTCGGCGAAGAAAACTTTTTCTCTCGACTTTGGGCCGGAGCTCATCCAGTTAAAAGGGTTGTATCTGGAAAAACACTCGCAAGACAGCGCCCCAATCGAGTTTTTGGACCCGCCCTCCTCCCCGGCCTTGGGCAGGTATTTCGATCTTTTCGCCACGTCTTCTCAGTTCGGCGGGAAATTGGTTGGCGAGAGCGAGTTAGCCTATAGCACCTTAGGACTACCGGCAGCTCCGCAAGATCAGCCAATCATGACGCGGCTCGGCCTGAAGGGGATCTGGGGCAAGGTTGGCTATGGATTGTCTTATCGCTCCTTCGACGCCGGTTTCGTTTCAACCACGGGCACCAAGGTCGAGCACGCTCGCGATGAAAAACAATTATGGACGGAATATGATTTGGGGCTGTTCCGAGTGCGCGGTGTTACCGGCGAGACGTCGGAAGAAAATAAGCTGACCAATTCACTCACGCTGACAAAGTCCGCAGGCACATCGGTGCATCTTAACAAGGCCAAATGGAGCGCATCATTGTCATCGACCTATTCCGTGATCGGCGAAGAGGAAGCTATCGGACAGAACGCAGCCGGCTGGACTCATGGTCTTCTGCTCGTGTTTCGTCCCGCCGGTTTCTTCACGATCGAGCCGAAGCTCGACTTCAGAAAAGAATGGGATGGAATCAGCGGACTAGAAACTAACACCCCATCGGCCGCCCTCATGCTCTCAACCGCGCCGTCTCGAAATTTTCGATGGGTGGGACGCGCGTCCTACGCCAAGGGCGTGAGCGACGATCCGCTCAAAGACGCTGCGACGCTGCATACAGGGACAAGTTTGAATTGGAGCATCGGCAGGTCCTTTTTTGGAGAGCAGTCGCTAGCTATCCAGTTCGATTACCGGACCGAGTCCCGGCCCGACTTGCCCGAAAGCTCGCTCGCCAATCTCACCGGCATGATTCACTTCAAAGTCGCTGGATTTTGATCGAATTGTGCGGCGTTGACTGCCCTTCGTCTTACAAATATCACGACGTGCAGCCAAACGGCTGTCATGAGTCTTGAGTCTACATGGTCAATTTTCGATAGAGCTGCGGCAGCCGAAGCGGCAATAAGCTTACATCTGCCAACACCTCATAGCTGAAATCGTCCATCATGGCGCGCAAATAATCGTTTCCTTCTTTGTCGACGGTCAAGCAGAAAGGATGAACGCCCTCGCGGCGGGCTTCGACCAGTGCCATCCGCGTGTCCTGAACGGCATAGGCTTTCTCTGAGCTTTCTTGGGAATAGCCGCGGTCCTGTGGTCTCCCGTCGCTGATCAAGAAAAGGAACTTCGCCCGCGTCTCTTCCGGTCTCAACTTCGCTGTGACGTGCCGAATCGCGGGGCCCATCCGTGTAGCATGCAACGGTCCAATTCTGCCGAATCGCTTGGCGACGTCGGAACTGAATTCTTCGCCCATGTCCTTGATCACAAAGAACTCTACGTTCGCACGACCATGACCCGAGAAACCGTAGATACCGTAGCGATCACCAATAGTTTCCAGAGCGTCGCTCATCAGCACGATCGCTTCCTTTTCAATGTCGATGATGCGGCGCTGTGCCCGCTCAAACAAGGAAATCCCGGACACGGTTCCTGGCTCGGGCGACCGGGCGATCGCCTCACCCGTTGACCCGCTCATGTCGAGCAAGAATGCCACCGAAACGTCGCGTTCAAGTTTGCGATGCCGCCAGAACACTTTTTCAGATGGCGTGATGCCGGCGCGCAAGTCCGTCAACGCTTCGATCGCGGCATCCAGATCATGCTCGACGCCGTCTGGCAACCGTTTCTCCTTCCGGTACAATTCTGGGACCACCTGTTCGAATTCGGTGCGAATTTGGCTCAGCAATCCGCGGCGATGAATCAACGTGTCGTGATAAAAATTAAGGTCTCCCGGCGGCATCACCTTTTCATAGACTTTACACCAGCCGGTGCGAAAGCGGTGTGCAAAAGCATCCCATTCGTCGTAAATGAAGGTATTGGGCTGCGTCGCTGCGAGCGGACCCGTGTCATCGTCTTCGTGTGCTGACGGCCGCCGTGTTACGCTTTGCATGCGTGGATCCCGACTGGCGAGCTCTCGCAAAAGATTTTGCACCATTTGGCGGGTGTGCGGATCTTGGTCCTCTTCCTCTTTTTCCGAATCTCTCGGTTTGGGCGTCCTTTGAGCTCGCAGCAGGTCGGCGAGCTCCTCGGGAGTCAAAGATTTTCGCTGCTCGCGTGAATTTGCGCTTTTTTGAGCTAACAGTTGTGCCAATTCTGGGCGAAATTCACCACGATAGTCCACCCCTGAAGGCGACTGATACTCGCGCTCGCGACCGACGAGTGCGGGTAGAGTGAATTGTCGCTCGGACCAATCTTCGTCGATCCAAATGGAACCATTGGAATGACCCCAGCGCTGGGAATTTCCAAGCCGGCGTGGACGATTTGCAGGATGTGACGTTCTTTCCACGGCCGGCAACACCGCAAACTCGCTTTCTTCCAGATAGTCATTGCGCACCCGGACCAAGCGAGAATAGATTCTTAACGTCGCTTCGGCGGCGTCTTCGACAGTCGCCTCGGGTTGGAAAACCAATTCGGCTAACCAACCGATTTCTGTGGCAATTTTGATCCTCCGCCCCGGAACTTTCAGATCCCTGGATTGCCCGAGGCTCAGTCGCATCAAGTACTCCAGCAACGCTTCGCGCGCCGGCAGCAGAGTGATTTCGGGCCGCAGTTCGAGCGCCTGATGACGCATGGCGCGATAAACCGGCGCAATGCCGTGGTATTGGCTCATTACCCGGAATTCGACCCGGCCGCTTTCGAGGACGGAAAAAATATCCAAAGCCAAACGTTTGTCGGGAAACAGTCTGAAGAAACGCGTCAGCTCGGTTGGCGTAGGGCGTTCGTGGTGACCTTCATGGCCATGATCGTGTTCGTGATACTCTGCCGGCGCAGGCAACGCGAGACGCAAATCCTGGAAGCGCGTCGATGGTCGAGCAAATTCGAACTCGAAACTGCCGAACTCGATATGGCCGGCCTGCTGCGTGAGCGCGACTTTTAGAAAAGCGAAATTCTCATGACGTGTGTCGAAGCGCTCTGTGAGCGACGGCAGAAAAATAGTCGCGCCATCGCTGGTCGGCGCATCCCTATTTGACCACCCAATGTTTTTTTCGACGAGCTGCCGCAGGTCTTGCACATCGATGTCGCGCTCCGTCAGCGCCCGGCCGTAGAGCCGCAACATCTCTCGCATCGGTGCGAGCTCAATAGCGTAATCTCCAGTCTGCATTTTCCTAGTGTCGCTTCTTAGCTCCTCCCCCAATAGGAGAAGATTGGATTTCTGCGAGAGATTTTTCCCTCACTAGCAGGTTGATGAAAAAACCGGATTGCAGGCTGCTCAAAAAGATCTCAGAGCCAAGGCGCGCGAAAAATCGGCGCGCGGAGGCGTACTTAGCGAGTACGTTGTAGCGAGACGATCGAGCGCAACGCAGGATATGAGTCTTTTTCATCAGCCTGCTAGAGAGAGGGAATTATCTGCGTAGATCGGTCATCTTGCCAGTAAAACATTTTTCTCGCCTAAGCTTCGTGCGCTTTTGTCCTTCGTGGTAAGCCAGACTTCATGGGAATATCGTAGCGACCACTTCATCCAAACTTTGCTGCACCTGCGGATCGTCGGTGATTCCCCAGGTAACGGCGACTTGGCAGGCTCGGCGTGGCACGATGCCTTCTTTAATCAGTCGTCCGGCATAAATGAGCACTCGCGTGCTCGCCCCTTCCTTCAACCCATGATCGCGCAGGCTGCGCACCTTGTGACCCAGCCTCGCGAGCTGCATCGCAGTCGCGTCATCGACTCCGGATTCATGCACAATGATCCTCGCTTCTCGCTCTGGCTCGGGAAAGTAAAAATCCAGAGCGACGAACCGTTGACGTGTGCTGTGCTTCAAATCCTTCAAGGCATTCTGATAACCGGGATTATAGGAGACAACGAGCAGGAAACTCGCCGCGGCCTCGACGACCTCGCCGAGTTTGTCGATGGTCAGTAGACGGCGGTGGTCGGTCAATGGGTGAATGATGACGGTGGTATCCTTGCGGGCTTCGACCACTTCATCTAGATAGCAAATCCCGCCGGCCTTAACGGCGCGGGTCAGCGGACCATCGATCCAACGGGTACCGTTGGCATCGAGCAGATAGCGGCCAACCAGATCGCTTGCGGTTAAATCCTCATGGCAAGCTACGGTAACCAACGGCACCGCGCCGTTGCCGTTCGAGTTCTCCAACAAAGGCTTGGCGGTGTCCTTGACAATGGTTAGCGGCTGACCGAGCTTCCACGCCATATACTCCACGAAGCGAGTCTTGCCGGTCCCCGTCGGCCCCTTGAGCAAGACCGGAACACGCTGCCGGTACGCCGCCTCAAAAATCTCCACTTCATCGGCGCTTGGGACATAAAACGGCTCGTCCTTAATAATGAACTCTTCGATTCGATATTGTTTAGTTGGCTCATTCATCGCTGCTGATGCTCACTCCATAAAAAATTTTGATCACGACCGGCTCAGCAGAGCGAAGCCGCAACTTGAAGCCGGAGTTTTTTGCCGCAAAGGCCGCTGAGTAATCATATTTATCATTTCGACTCGTTCGGCAAAGCTGACGGTAACTCCGGGAGAAATCCTTTCTTCGATCTGTCTCTCGGAATGACGGTTTAGCTCATCACTTCGCGTTCTGGCGTCTTGGCGCGTAGAAATTCCTTCCGGACCTGCGTGTTTTCGTGGGGCTTCTCGCGGTGAGCGAGGGCCGGAGACGATTACTGAACAGGACTCGCGCTACGCGCCACTTTGCCGGGATACACGCCGGTGTGCTCGCCCTTTTCGATGAGCACTTGTCCGTTCACCACCGTGAACTCGATGCCCCGGGCGAGCTGTTTACGGCGTTTAGCCCCGCCAGGCAGGTCATAGGCTTCGCCTGGTTCCAACGGACTGATGGTACCGGGATCGAACACCATCAGATCGGCGGCCATGCCAGGTCGCGCTAGGCCTCGATCATACAAGCCGAAGAGCGATGCGGGAATGAAGGTGAGCTTCCGAATCGCGTCCTCCAAGGACATGATGTGCTTCTCGCGGACCCAGTGTGATAAGAGATAAGTGGAATAGCTGTAATCGGTGCGAAAAACTACGTGGGCCCCGCCGTCCGACTGCCCAATGACGGTGTACGGGCTTGTCAGCAACGCTTTCATCGCCGCTTCGTCGCTGTTCACCTCGCGCCGCTCGAATTCCGTTTCGAGGTTTTCCTCCAGCACCAGATCGAGCAAGGTATCCAGCACGTCTTTGTTCTGCTCGCGCGCAATCTCGGCGATGCTTTTTCCCCTGAGATGTTGGTTTTTCGCCAAAGCCGGCTTAAATACGAACTGCAAATCCCACCGTCGCGTGAAGTCGCCGGCAAGGTTTG
>DATBMR010000023.1:0-21379 GCA_036554745.1 Binatia bacterium | reverse complement strand
GCGACCGGCCGGTCGCCCCTACCGTATCCGCCACGCTTGCGGCAACGCGATGTGCATGCCGAGCATCGCCAGGGCGCCCGCCGATGCCATCAGCACCACCGCCCATTGGGTTCCACTTACCGCCGCCAGCGATCCAATCGCCATGCTGCCCACCGTCATCACCACCTGGCTCATGTGGAACAGCGCGATGGCGCGGCCGCGAAACTCCGCCGGTGAATAGCTTTGAATCACGGTTTGCACGAGCGCATGGGAGCAGACGTTAGCGAAACCGACGATGATCATGAGCGCCATCGACAACTCGAACCAGGGCGACGCGGCAAACGCGACCACGCCAAGTCCGTACAACGCGACGCCTCCAAGCATGAACAAACCGCGCGGCATGCGGTCGCCGAAAGTAGCGATCATCATCGCGCTGCCAAGAGCGCCGATGCCCATGGCGGTCAGGAGAAATCCCTGACCGGAAGCGCCGACGTCGAGAATATCCCGGGCGAACACCGGCAAGAGCGTGGTGAACGGCACGATCAACAGCGAAGCAAACATCACCACGAGCAGCGCCGTTCGCACCTCGAGGTTCCGCCAGCTGAACTTCCAACCTTCGACGATGCTTTTAGCAAAGGAATCGGCGTGGCCATGGCCATGGCGATCACCGGTCCCCGAAGCCGCCGCCGCGCGCAAGCGCAAGGTCCAATAGGTCGCGAGGAAATAGAAAATCGCCTGGGTGGCGAAGGCGCCGCCGGTGCCGACCGCAACGATCAGCACGCCGGCGAGCGCCGGCCCCGTGCTCCTGGCCACGTTGAAAATGATCGAGTTGAGACCGATGGCGTTGGTGAGGCCTTCCCTCGGCACCACGTCGCCGATGATCGCGGCCCGCGCCGGTTGCTGAAAGGTCTGGACACAAGCCATGGCGAAAGCGGTCACGTAGACATGCCAGGGCTGGATTTGGCCGGTAAAGATCAGCATCGCGAGCGCTCCGAACATGGCGCCATCGATGATTTGGGCGATCAGGATCTGCGTCTTGCGCGAATAGCGGTCGGCGGCGCTGCCGGCGATGGGCGATAAGAATAGAATCGGAATCGCCTGCACGCCGCGCACCAGGCCGAGCTGCACCGTGGAGTCGGTAAGCTCATAGATCAACCAGCCGCGCGTTACCTGATCCATCCAGAACGCCATTGACGTAAACACATGGCCGAACCAGAGGAGACGGTAGTCGCGGTACCGGAGCGAAGCCAGAGCGCGCAGGCGCAACAAGCCGGCCAACGGCTGCCAGGCGCCGGCGGAAGGCGACGGTTGGCCGCTATTGAGCGCTTCGTCTCCGCCGCTGTCTTTATCCCGGATCGGCGAACTCAGAAAGAACTCCGAGGTGGTATGGTTGAAATTTCACAACGCGGTCTCATCGCCTATAACACGCCCAGAGCGACGCGTCAGCCGCTGGGATCATTGAATCGCGCTGAATGACAACGGCAATCATCATAGGTAGACACCCAGGAACGAAGGGCGAGGCGTGGACAGCGCGGACACCACGAGTCAACGAGCGCTTCGCAACTGCGCCTAGAAGGAAGCACTCGGGAGCGGCACGGGTGATGGCCGATGAGGCACAAACCATCGCGCGCGCTTGCAAACGACTCGTCCCTTCGTCTCCAAGCATGCCTGTCGTCGAGATATTTATGGAATCCCCAATGCGTGGAGCACGGGCTTACGAATCGCTACTTGAACAGACCTTCCTTCTCCAGCTTTCGCACCACTCGCTCATCAACCAGATCTTCGGCCTTCAGCTTGCTAAACTTTGGATCGATGCGGCTCAAAATGCGCACGGTGTTACGCACCCCTTCGACCGTGGGAAATATTCGGCGGCTATAGAGCGACGTTATCGCTTCGTAACCGGCAGCCGCATCCTCCGGCTGGGGGAGTCGCAGCCATTTCATCAGGATGTTGACGACGCTTTGCTTGTTGGCCGGATTCTGAATATAGGCGATCGCTTTGGCGATGGCTCGCAGAGAGCGCTCTGCGACATCCGGCGACTGGTTGAGAAAACTCTTGCGCGCGACGATGCCGACCCCCTGAAACGGGATATCGACTTTGGCAAGATCTTGCAGGACGCGAAATCCGCTGCGTTGGGCGACCTTACTGAAAGTATAGCCGAGGTAAGCCGCGTCAACGACGCCGGTGATCAAGCCTTGGGTAAGCACCGCCTGGTCGCCGACGATTCTCATTTGGATTTTATCGCGCTCCGGCACGAGCCCCCAATGGTCGAGCGCAAGCATCGTGAATGTCCACACACCGCCGCCGATGCTCTGAATGCCGACGGCCCTCCCCTTGAGGTCGGCAGGGGAGGCGATTTTCGGCGCCACAACGAAGTCACCGTCGAGCTTGTTCACAATGCCGGCGATGAAAGCGAGATCGAGTCCCGCCGCCATAGCGCCGAGGCTGGCGCCGGTCGCGGACACCGAATAGAACTGCGCCTCGTTGGCCGCCATCGCCGAGACTGCAACCTGGCCGGTGCGTACCTGCACGACCTGCACGTCGAGACCTTGTTCTTCAAAAAACTTTCGGTCTTTGGCAACGAAGATAAATCCCGTGCGCTCGTTGAAACCGGCGAATACGAAGACAACCTTCTGCAGCGGCGTGGCCGCCTCGCTGAGAGCGGGGTAAAGCACAACAAAGCTAAGAAGCGCAACAGCGAAGCACCGACTTCGAGATCGGTAACAGATCATAACTTGGATCCTCCTCTGCGAGTCAGCGATCAAACGTAGCTTATTCTAAGCATTGTCGGTCCAGCGGTGTCGATCTGTCAAACAGTCCTTGCGCCAGGTGATTGACACCTTGCCGACTCGCGCGATGGCACGACCGCCGCAAAAACAGCAGCCAAAATCACGGGCGGAAATCCTGCACTCCCATCACTCCCGTACGCCATCGCTCCAGTCCGTCTCTCTCACCGTATGGTCCGCGCCTTGGGATCGAAGACAAAGAGCGCCACCATGCAGATCGTGCCGACGATGCTCATCGCCGCCGCGGCCCGAGGCGCGCCGATCGCCGCCGACAATGCGCCGATGAGCGTGCCGCCAAGAAGCAATAACACCTGATTCATGTGGAAGATCGCGATTGCACGCCCGCGAAACTCGGGCGGCGAGTAACTTTGAATGACGGTTTGAACCAGCGCGTGGGAACTCACATGGCAAAGCCCAATAGCGGCCATGAGGACCATCGACAACGAAACCCAGGGCGACGCCGAGAAGGCCACCACGAGCACGCCGTACAGCATGACGCCGACCAGCATCATGATGCCCCGCGGCATGCGGTCGCCGAAAGTGGCAATGATCATCGCGCTGCCGAACGCGCCGATGCCCATCGAGGTCAAAAGCAGTCCCTGACCTTGCGCCCCCACCTCGAGAATATCGCGCGCAAAGATCGGCAACAGCGTCGAAAAAGGCACCATGAAAAGCGAGGCGATGATCACGATTAAAAGGCTGCTACGAACCTCGTCTTTGCGCCACGAAAATTTCCACCCCGTCACGATGCTGCGCGTGAAGGATTCGCCCTGGCCGCCGTGACCGTGTCGCGCCGCTGCAGCGCCCTGCCCCGATCTCATTTGCGTCGTCCAGAGGGTCGCAAGAATAAAAAACAGACCTTGGATGCCATAGGCCACTCCGGTGCTGAAAGCAGCGATCAATCCGCCGGCCAAGGCCGGTCCGGCGCTGCGCGCCAAGTTGAAAATGACCGCGTTGAGGCCGATGGCGTTCGTCAGATTCTCCGGCGGCACGGTATCGGAGATCATCGCGGCGCGGGAAGGCTGAAGAAACACTTGAACGCTGGCCATGAGAAACGCTGTCAAATAGACGTGCCACGGCTGAATCAGGCCGAAAAGAACCAGTGCGGCCGTGGCGGTGAAAATAAAACCAATGGCGAACTGCGCCGTGACGACCAGGAATTTGCGCGAGTAGCGGTCGGCGACACTGCCGGCGATGGGCGATAAGAACAAAAACGGGATCGCCTGAATGCCGCGCACCAAGCCCAATTGCAGCGCCGAGTCGGTGAGTTCATAGATGAGCCAGCCACGGGTGACCTGATCCATCCACACGCCGACCGAGGCAAAGACCTGGCCGTACCACAGCAGCCGGTATTCGCGGTGGCGCAGCGCTTCGAACGCGCGCAGTCGCACAATCCGGTTGAGCGGATACCAAAGCGGCCGCTCGGGCGCGGCGTCGCTGTTTTCGCCCGACCGTGCAGCCGTCGGCTCTTGTGAACTCGACGACGAGTGCAGTAGGAACTCCAAACTGGCAGAAGGAGACGAGGGGGCTCGGCGACCTAAAGCCGTGGTGTTAAGCCTCGATAAATTTTCTATCTCACGCCGGGAAAAAGGTCCAGCGTACATTTTGCAGGCAAAGCACGGAAGATCGAAGATAGATGATGCAGGGATGGAAGAAGGATCGCTACTCTATCCGCGCGATCCGCTATTTTCCATTCTACATCTTGATCCACCCCCTTCACTGAATCCGCCGCGCCCGCGGCATCAGCGCGTAGATGGCCACCATTGCCGCCGTACCGACTACGCTCATCGATGTGGTCGCCCAGCGCGCGCCGACGACCGCGGCGAGGCTGCCGATGGACATGGCGCCGACGACCAGGATGACTTGAGTCATGTGGAAGATCGCCATCGTCCGGCCGCGAAACGCCGGGGGAGAATAGGATTGAATGATAATTTGGATCAGCGCGTGCGAGGTCACATGGCAAAGCCCGATCATGAACATCAGAGCCATCGACAGCGCAAACGACGAGGACGCAGAAAAAACCACGAGCAGCGCACCGTAGAGAGCTACGCCGCCGATCATGAAAACGCCACGAGGCAGACGGTCGCCGACAAAAGCCACGAATATCGAGCTGAACAGCGCGCCTACACCCATGCAGGTCAGCAAAACACCCTGTCCGCGCGCACCGACCTTGAGAATGTCGCGCGCGAACACCGGCAGCAGCGTGGTAAACGGAATGAGCAAGAACATCGCGAGCGAAACCACCAGAAGGCTGACCCGCACTTCGAAGTTGCGCCAGCTGAATTTCCAGCCCTCGAGAATGGTTCGGCCAAACGACTCACGGTGCGGCAAGTGATTGGCGGCGACCAGCGGCGCCCGCGGCGCCGGTCGCAGCATGACGGTCCAGATCGTCGCCAGCAGGTAGAACAGCGCCTGGACCGAATAGGAACCCGCGGTTCCGTACAGCGCGATGAGGACACCGGCGAGCGCCGGCCCGGCGCTCCGTGCCGAATTAAACACTACCGCGTTAAGGCCCATGGCGTTGGTCAGAGCGCCGGACGGCACCGCGTCTGCAATCATTGAAGCCCGTGACGGCAGCTGAAACGCTTGGACGGTAGCGAGGCCCAGGGAGGTCGCGTACACGTGCCACGGCTGAATGTCGCCGGCGATGATCATCATTGCGACCCACGCGTAGAGCAAACCATCAACAATTTGAGCGATCAGGATCTGCGTTTTTCGCGAATAAAGATCCGCCGCGCTTCCGGCAACCGGCGAAAGCAACAGAGTCGGAATCGCCTGCACGCCACGCACCAAGCCAAGTTGAAACGACGAGTTGGTCAGCTCGTAGATCAACCAGCCGCGCGCGATCGAGTCCATCCAGGTCGCCATAGAAGTGAAAACCTGGCCATACCAGAGCAGACGAAATTCGCGATACCCGAGCGCTTCAAGGGCGCGTAAACGCAGCAGAGCTTGGAACGGTTTCCAACGCGCTGAACCGGGGCGCGCTCGAGCAGCTTCGGCCTCTTCATTCGGAATCTTGGACGCCAGAAAAGTAACTCCGGGATGGCCGAAGGAGACAAGGGTGCTCGACGGCCTAAAGCCAACTAGCTCGATTGCCTATAGCACGGTCATCGCAAGCGCGTCCATCGGCCGGCACATCGGAACTTTCTTATCTTTTGGAATTCCTGTGCCAATTTTCGTTGAACTAGGAATTCCGGGGCGAGCGAAACAACGAAATAGTGGCAGAATCACGATGCAATTGTTGGCGCAGCGATTGCTTTTTGCGTTCATGAGACTCACTCAGGAGGAATCTTATGAACAAGCATCTCGTTCACGGCTTGACTGTCGGTGGGCTATTTACGGTAGCGATCACCTGGATCGCGGCGTCGGACACATTCGCGACCGGCGGCCTCGCTTTGCTGGCGTCCGTAGTTTTCGGGCTTGCCGCCGGTCTTTGCATAGGCGGCCTGATCGCAGCCAATTTCGCGATGCTGGCGGTCGAAGAGCAGCACACCGTGGAAACAACCGTGACCAGCACAACCCCACAAACTGCCGCCCACGCCCACGCCTAAACTCTGCCGCTACCGCGCTGGTTAGCGCGAGGCGGCAAGGCGGATCTTGCGTCCTCTCCCGCGCATTCCGGCACCCCCTGCCGATGTGCGCGGGAGTGCATCGCCTCAAGCTTTTCTCTTCCCACATCTGTTCTTGCGAATCCAAGATGACGCAAACGCGTTAGATGAGCTAAAATAAGCTCTGTACCGGCAAGCTGGATTCTTAATGAGGTCATCTATGACAAGAGTTCGCTCTCTATTTTTCCACGCTATTCTGTCGGCAATTTTCTTATTGTTAGCCCCGCTGACAAATGCCGGCGATGCGCCATCGGGTTTGACTGCACGCGCTACCGGCGTCGCTCTATATGCGCAGCAAGATGCCGAATCCAGCCGGATTGCTACTCTGGAGAAGGGCGAAGCTCTCGTCCCGATCGTTGAAGCGATCGGCAGAGAAGTTTGGTACATGGTACGCACGCAACAGGGAATCGTCGGCTGGGTACGCGGCGTCGACGTCATCGTCAGCAGCCAAGCCAGAGAGGCTTTCAGGGAAAAAGACAGCGAAACGTCAACTTGGGCGGCGCGCACTGTGGATGGGCGCATTTACAACGGCACTTGGAGCGTTGCGCCGAATTCCACCGAGCGATCGGCCAGCGGAGCATGGACCTTGAGCGATTCCAGCGGCACCACTGTCATGCGTGGCACTTGGTCGGCAGACAAGCATAACACTGGCTGGAACGGTGTCTGGCGCGCGCGTGTCGAAGGCCGCGACGGCGAATATAGCGGCAGCTGGTCCGCCGACCTCCCTCATCTGCCCAATACGCCTTTCTCTGAGCTATTCACGGCCGCAGCCAGGGACACGCTCCGGGGATTGTGGACCGGTCGCAGCCAGTCGGGTAGCTGGTCTCTGCGCGCGAAAAAATAGCGCCCGAATCACGCCAGAAGAGTTCCTTACAAGTCGCCTATTCAGTTTTTCTCCACGCGTCTACATCGCTGTGTTATAATCGCCGTCATCCGTGATGAGATTCACGAAGCGGTGCATGACATCCGGAACCACGCGAAACAGAACCGACCGAAAACCCGCCGAGATCGTTTGCAGTTCCAGGAAAGGGGCGAAAATACTCATGGATGCCAGTAGCTCTCCACGGTTCGAACCGATGACGACCGGAGCGTTGCTTGATCGCGCGTTCCGACTGTACACCGGCAACTTTTCGCTGATGCTCGGCATCGCCGCTGCCGCCTACGTGCCATTTTACCTAATCATGCTCGTGATTGAATCCAGCATCGGCGGCAATCTGCCCTATCGCGACGTCGGAATATCGACACTGCTCTTTCAGATTGTCTTCTTGGTACTTTGGGCGAGCATCGCTTTTCCGATCGCCAGCGGCGCCACTACTTATGCGATCAGCGAGCGCTACATCGGAAATGACGTCACCATTGGCGAAGCTCTGCGCCGTGGGTTAAGCCATTTCTGGCCGCTATCGATCGCCCAGGTTACCGCGACTATCCGAGTTCTATTCGGTTTCATGCTCCTGATCATTCCCGGTATTCTCTGGATGCTTTCTTATTCCTTGATCGTCCCGGTGATCACCATCGAAGGACAACGCGCCCTCCCAAGTCTTCGCCGCAGCCACGAGCTGATCAAGAATTATCGCGGCAAAGCGTTTTGCATTCTGCTGGTCGTCAACCTGCTCCAGTTGGTTCTCGCCGGCGGCGTCGGCCTAATCACGGGTCTACTTTTCGGCAGCGATTCGGGGAGCGGCGAGGTCCTCAGCTCGGCCTTTAACAACCTGCTGTCGATTTTTCTTGCGCCGCTCGGCATCGTCGCGGCGATTCTGCTTTATTACGACATGCGCATCCGCAAGGAGGGGTTCGACCTCGAAATGCTCAGCCGTGCGCTTACGAGCGAGCCGGAACCCATGATGGCTGCGTCGACGCCGAGCCGCTGATCCTTAATGTCGTCCGCTGCGCAACTCAATCAGGCTCCCTCTCCGGAAAAAATTCGCGAGGCGACCCGCGCGGTGCTTGACCGTCCGGAGTTTGCCGAGCCGTCGCCCTGGCATGAATTTCTCTTCGACATCATCAATGCGATCAAGGCGTGGCTCGACCGGCTAGGCAGTTGGTCGGAAGCCAATCCTAACCTCGCGCGCATACTTTTTGTGGTCGCGCTTTTGATTTTGCTTCTCTGCCTCGGCCACATGCTCTACCTGGCTCTAGCCGACGTGCTGCCGTTCCGCCGAAGAAAAGAAAATACGCTGGCACAACGCGCCCGTTGGGAAATCTTGGAAGGCGCGGCGGCCAACTGGCACGAGGCGCTGCAAGTCGCGCGCGCCGTGCTCAAGCAAGGCAACGCCCGCCGCGCGATCTGGATTGCGCATCGTGTGCTGCTTGGTTTGCTGGATGAGCAGGGTGCAGTCAAATTTGCCGGTTGGAAAACCAATTCGCGCTATCTCGTGGAATGCGCGCACAATCACCCGTGGCATGCCACGTTGGCCGAAGTGACCGCTCTTTACGAACAAGTGGTCTACGCCAGCCGCCAGATCTCCATCGATGTCGCCGAAGCATTGGTGCTGCGCATCGATCGGATGTGCAACGAAGCCGGGCGGTCGATATGACGTCGCGGACTTACAACCGTCTGACGGCGACTCTGGCAACCGGAGTTTTCTTGATCGTCTCCGTTATGCTGGCAAGTCTTTCGGGCCGGCAAAACACGGACCCGCTGCTGCGCCGTCCATCGACGTTTTTCACTGACTCGAGCGGCGCGCGCGCGCTGTTGCTGATCATCCAGCAATTGCTGCCGGAGGCGGCGCAATGGCGCCGTCCGCTGAATCTACTTCCGCCGCCGAACCCTGCGAGCGCGCCGAGTACCCTGATCGTGGCCGGACCGGCAAAGCCGCTTTCTACGAGCGAAGCCGAGCATCTCGGGCGCTGGCTCAACACCGGCGGACAGCTCATCTTGCTGAGCGCGAACGGCTGGCCGTTGCGGCGGTCTCCGAACTCGAATGCGCAGGAGCGCGCACGCGCTGTCGACGATATCGCGGCTGCGCCAAGCGAAACCCTCTTGACGCGCTACGCGCCATCTTTGCGCTGGAGAAGCGCCGGCAATTTCAATACCGCGCCGGCCACTGGTCCGTCGCTACCGGCGGGCGAGATCGCGCTTACATGGCGGCGGAGTTTCGCAGACACGACCGGCACCACCGTCGTTGCGTTCGCGGCTAGCGACGCGATAGCGGTCGAAATCCCGGTCGGCCAAGGACGCATCGTCGCGATCGCCGACCCCGCCATGGCGAGCAACGCGGCGCTGCGGCATTCGGATAATGCGGTTTGGCTGGTAAGCGTTGCTGGCAGCTGGGGCAGCGGCAGAATTCTTTTTGACGAGTATCATCACGGCTTCGGCCAGAAACGCGGCGGCGCCGAGCTAATCCGCGCTTTCTCGGCCACCCCGTGGGGTTGGTGCGCTTGGCAGATCACCGCGGCGGGGTTGCTCTACATCTTTGGCTATCGCCGGCGCTTCGGTCCCATCAGAGAACCGACGCCGCCGGATCGCGCCAGCCCGATGGAATTGCTGGAGGCGCGCGCGGGCATACTGCAAACCGCGGCCGCCCAGGGGCTGGCGGCCGACTTGATCGTTCAGCATCTCTGCCAAAACCTCACCAGGGCGCATAGTAAAACCGTGGACGCCGCTAATTTGACTCAGGAGCTGGCACATCTGGCGAACGGGGAACCACCGGTGGCGGCACTGCAAACGTTGTTCGCCAAGACAAAGCAAGGCCACCGGCTCAGCGATCGGGAATTAGTCGAGCTCGGACGAAGCGCGGGAGAAACCATCAGGGGATTACGCCTATGAGCGAAACAAGGATTTCCACCGACCTGCTGGATCTGGGTCGCGCCGTGCAGACCGAGCTGCAACGTGTCATTTGCGGTCAAGCAGGTGCGATTCAAAGTTTGTTGGTCGCCATCACTGCTGGCGGGCACGTGCTGATCGAAGGGGTGCCGGGCGTTGCCAAGACGTTGCTCGCACGCAGTTTGGCCGCCGCCTTGCGTTGCCGTTTTTCACGCATTCAGTTCACCCCGGACTTGATGCCGTCGGACATCACCGGCGTCAATGTGTTCGACTCTGCAGCCCAGCAGTTCAGCTTCCGCCCCGGTCCATTATTTTCCGACATCGTCTTGGCCGACGAGATCAACCGCGCCCCCGCTAAAACTCAAGCCGCATTGTTGGAAGCGATGCAGGAATATCAGGTGAGCATTGACGGACAGAGCCGCGCCCTATCACCTTGTTTCACGGTGATCGCCACCCAGAATCCGGTCGAATACGAAGGCACTTATCCGCTGCCAGAGGCCCAGCTCGACCGTTTCCTCATGAAGGTCATCATCGACTATCCCGGCGAACAAGACGAACGCGCCATGCTGAAGACCATACACGCCCTGGGCGACAAAGCGCAGCACGCTCACGACATGATTCAACCGGTGCTTGGGCCCGAAGAGCTTACGCGGTTGCGGGCGGCGACGAACGCGGTCCGTATCGACGAAACGGTATTGGAATACACGCTCCGCATCATCCGGCAGTCGCGCAGCTTTGCAAGCCTTACCCTTGGTGCCAGTCCGCGCGCGGCAGTTATGCTGCTGCAGGCGGCTAAGGCACTCGCCGTGCTGCGCGGGAACGATTACATCACTCCCGATGAGATTCAAATCATGGCGTTGCCTGTGCTTCGCCATCGCGTTCGTCTAACGCCGGAAGCAGAGATCGAAGGACTGACGCCCGACAGCTGCATCGAGTCGCTGCTGGCTCAGGTCGACGTGCCGCGCTAGTTCAAAGGAGAAAACCATTTCACTGCTCCCGACCGTGCGCTTGGTCCGCCTGCTCGCTCTCGGCGCGCCGCTCTGGCTCCTGCAATTGGCATTTCCGGGAGGCTGGCTCGCAGGATTGTCTTATCTCGTCATTCTCGTCGTTCTGTGCTGGATGGATGCCCGATTGATTCCGGCACCTTCCCAGCTTGTCACGCGCCGTGAACTGCCGCCCCGTTTCGCTCTCGACATCGAGCAGCCGGTGAAGCTCGTCGTCGGCAATCGCTC
Organism: Binatia bacterium; assembly: GCA_036554745.1. GTDB lineage: Bacteria > Desulfobacterota > Binatia > UBA9968 > UBA9968 > DP-20. The sequence goes on along the minus strand of DATBMR010000023.1, from coordinate 10,011 downwards.
GCCCCATCTCATAACGGCTTTAGTGCGCGACGAAGTCCCGGAACCTTTCGAGACACAAGCCGAACTCCCGCCGGTGACGATCTCGCCCGGTGGCGAGGCGCAGCTGTCCTACACCGTAAGGCCGCTGCAACGCGGCGCCCATAGCTTCGGCGCGGTGATTTTGCGCATTCAGGGGAAGCGCGGCCTTGTCCAGAAACAGCTCGCCCTGCCCCTCGCCGACACGGCGAAGGTTTACCCCAGTTTTCGCGGCGCCGATCAATATCAGCTGCTGGCACGAATCGACCAGCGGGAAGAAGTGGTGCGTAAGCCGCGCCCCTTTAGAGCCGCCGGCACCGATTTCGAGAGTCTGCGACCTTATATCTGTGGTGAAGACCCGCGCAATATCGATTGGAAAGCGACCGCCCGCCGGGGTGCGCTGATCAGCCGCAGCAAACAGGTCGAGAAAGGACAGCAACTCGCCGTGCTCCTCGACACCGGTCGGATGATGGCGGAAACCATCGACCGTTATTCCAAACTCGAACACGCGCTCAAGGCCACCGTCATGCTGAGTTATGCTGTACAAAAACGCGGCGACGCTTTGGCGGTCGCGTGTTTTTCCAACAAGATCGAATCATTTTTGCCCACCGTACGCGGTCCATCGCTACTGCCACGGGTCCTCGAGTCGCTCTACGCCGTCCAGGTTCGTCCGGTAGAGTCCGATTACTGGCAGGCGGTCGCCCAGATCATGACACTGCTCACGCGGCGTAGCCTGGTGATTTTGCTGACCGACGTGCTGGATGCATCCGCCAGTGCCGGTCTGATCAATAATCTCGCACGCGCCGCGGAAAAACACTTGGTACTCTGCGTGGTGCTGAGCGAACCCGCGATCGCCGAAGTCGCCCGCTCAATTCCAACCACGGTGGCAGAAACCTATCGCAAGGCCGCCGCGTGCGATCAACTGCGCCGCCGCAGGTTGGCGTTGGAAGGCATGCGTTCGAGGGGAATTTTAGTCCTCGAAACCGACCCGGCGCATTTGAGCATTCACCTGGTCAAGCGCTACTTGGATATTCGCCAGGGCAATTTGCAGTAACCGGCATGGAAGAACGAGTCCATATAGCGACGCCGGATCACATCGCTCTCGAGTTCGAGCTCGCCGGTCCCGGGTCGCGCTTCTCCGCTTACGTGATCGATTTTATTTTCAATATTCTGATCATGATCGCGATTATTCTGCTCGCTTATCTGAGTGGTGCGTTGATCGTTTTAGAATCATTGACGGGTTCGGTGCAGGGAAAATCCAACTGGAGCGTATCGTGGATCCTGGCCGTGGTCGTGCTGGTCATTTTTTTGATCAATTGGGGCTACTACGTATTTTTTGAAGGGCTTGGCAAAGGCTCGACCCCCGGGAAAAAACGCATGGGCATTCGCGTGATCCGGCAGGACGGCTTGCCGGTCGGCCTTCGTGAAGCGGCTCTGCGTAACCTTGTACGCGCCGCTGACATGCTGCCGCCTCCCAGTTATATCTTGGGCGGCTTGGTCATGCACTTTGATCCACAGGGCCGCCGCCTCGGCGACATGGTGGCGGGAACTTATGTGGTCGTCGAAAAGTTCGAACTCGCCGCGCAGGGACCCACCGGCGCGGCCTGGGCCCGGCGCGTCGAACAGGGTCGCTCGCGACAGGCGCTGACACTCCCTCGCGGCACGATTTCGGCACAACAACTCGCCCTTATCGAGCAATTCCTCGCCCGCCGTCACGAGCTATCCCGGGACCGGCGCGATCAGTTAATCTGGCGGATTACCGAGCCGCTGTTGCCATTGCTGGGCGAAGACCACGACAGCCTGGCGCGCAGCATCGAGCGCGCCGAGCGCTGCGAGCGTTTGCTCTTGCAGGTGCTCGATCTCGCCCAAAAAGCGCGACCGATCCTACGCGGCGCGGCCAAGGCGGCGCAACCGCAGTCGATATTTTAATCCAACTAAATGCGCGACGCGGAAGAAAAACTTGAACAGTGGACGGGCTTTTATGAGCGCGCGCAAACGCTGTTGCGCGGCGGTCGGCGCGCGCTGCGGCGCTTGAGCGCCCCTGAGCTGGTGCGCTTGATTGACGACTATCAAGCGCTGACCGCTGATCTGGCGCGGGCCCGTTCCCTCGGCGCGGCCCGGGAAACTATCGATCAGCTCAATCGTATCGCTGTGGCCGGTCATAACCTGCTCTACGGTCAAATTCGCCTGCACGAGCGCACAACCACCGCCTACGGCTTCGGCAGTTTCGCGCAAGCCGTGCGCAAATCCTTCTGGGCAGTGGTTTTTTCGGCAATCGTTTTTTTCGGTTCCGCCGTCGCCAGCTTCATCGCGGTCCAGGTCGATCCGTCGCTCGGATACGATCTGCTCGCCGAAGAATTTTTCGATTTCGATCCCGCCAGTTCGGAGAACCTGCACAACATACCGAGCTTGGCGCGTCCCGTCGTGTCGTCGGTCATTATTTCGAACAACATTCAAGTAACGCTGCTCGCATTCGGGCTCGGATTGACCGCCGGCATCGGGACCAGCATTCTACTCATGTTCAACGGCATCCACCTGGGCTCGGTGGCTGGATGGATGGCGCTGCACGGCAGGGATCGAGCCTTGTGGGGCTGGATCATGCCTCACGGCGGCACTGAGTTACTGGCGATCTGTCTGGCGGGCGCCGCAGGTTTCCTTCTCGCCAACGCGATCGTCGCGCCTGGGGAGCTGCGCCGTAGCACCGCGCTGAAAAAAGTCGGAGGCGACGCGCTGGTGATCGAGCTTGGGTGCATGGCGATGCTGGTGATTGCGGGACTAATCGAAGGATTTGTCTCCCCTAGTGGTATCGACTACCCGACCCGCATCGGCGTGCTGGTCATCAGTCTCAGCCTGTGGGCGTTCTATTTCCTGACGGCCGGGCGCGAGCGCACACGATCCTCGGAATGACGAGCGGCGCGTAACTGATAGACGGCCGCGAAGCCGCCATGTTAGTTCGCGGCCTAGCAAAAGACGCTAAACGATTATGGCGAATCATCGAGCAACAAAGCCGCGTGTCCACTTTTCGATGCTCAGGACCTATCAGCCTGCCGACCTGATCACGCTTGCCAATGGCGCCGCTGGAACAACGGCGATCCTCGCGCTCATGAGTTACCTGACAGTTCCGGAAGTCTGGCGACTCTATCTGGCAATCGGACTTCTGGTGCTGGCGTTGGTGTTCGACATCGCCGACGGCACCATCGCGCGTCGGCGCGAAGAGCATTCGCCTTTCGGCCAAGAACTGGACTCGCTGGCCGACATCGTCAGCTTCGGCGTTGCGCCCGCCGTACTCGCTTACGCTCTCGGCATGCGCGGTTTGTTTGATGGGGCAATTCTCGTCTACTTTGTCGCGTGCGGCATTAGCCGTTTGGCGCGGTACAACGTCACTGCCGAAGAGCTTGCTGACACCAGAGGCAAAGTGAAATATTTCGAAGGCACGCCGATCCCGTCGAGCTTGATCCTAGTTGCCGTTCTTGCGCTGTGTGTCTATTTGGGCCGAATCGGCGATCATCTGCCGCTCGGCGTCATCGAAGTTGCCGGCGCCCGCCTGCATCCGTTCTCGCTGCTGTTTTTTGTGAACGGATCAACCATGATCAGCAAGACGCTAAAAGTTCCGAAATGGTGACCGGCTTCCGTTAGCCCTTGGGCGCAAGGATCGGCTTGAGCTTTTCCTTGAGCGCCGCAGGCATGGACAGCCCTTCGATAACCATTTTATGTAGCGTGGTACCGGCGATCGGGTTTAAGGTCATTCGTGTCTTCTCTGCTTCCGCAACGAACTCCGGATCTTTCAGCGTCTTCAGGAACGCCGCTTCCACCGCGCGGACGCGGTCGCGCGACACGCCCGGCGGCATGGCATAGGGACGCGCGTAGCTATTCGGCTTTACAATGCCGAGCTTCAGCATCTCCCGCTCTTCGCCGGTGCGGGCGAACTGGTAGATCGACGGGATGTTCTTCTGCGGCAAATCGGTCAACGGCTCATCCACCCACTGGGACAGAATCAACCATTCGCCGCTTTCAAAGTCTTTGTAGTTGGAAGCGCCGAGGGTCTCCCAGCCGGTAATCACGCTGTTTACCTCGCCCGACTGCATGGCGAGGCGGATCTCAGCGGTGCCTTTGAAACCCGTAACCAGCTTGACTCTCCCGCCCATCACGTCCCTTAGAAACGTGGCGGCGTGCTGGATGCTCGTATTGGGAACGGCGCCGACCACCACTTCTTTGGCGCCCGACATGATTTCTGCCATTTTGGTGATGCCTGATTTCTTCGTGACCACCATGATGTATTTGAACGTATCCGGCGCGCCGATGTAGTTGAACTTGGTCATATCGAACTGCACGGCCGAAGAACCGTAGAGCTGCGAAGGCCACAGGCCGCCATCGAAGCTGTTGATCACGGTGCCGTCGCGCGGTGCCTGATTATAGGTATAATTCGCCGACACCATGGTGCCCGCGCCCACCATGTTGGTGACGATCACCGCCGGATTGCCGAGAATGTATTTTCCCAGATGCCGTGCGATGGCCCGGGCATAGCGGTCAAAGCCGCCGCCTGCAGAATGACCGACGACGATCGTGACGGTTTTGCCACGATAGAAATCGGCGACAGATTTCTCGTCATAACCGGCCGCTTGACCGGCCAGCGCCGGGCCGCTCCATCCGGCCCATAGCAGAACACCCAGAATGATCGAAACGGTCTTGATCACCGCTAACCTCCGTCCTTGTTCACACGATCTATAGCATTGAATCACGGGCGAAGAGAAGTACCATCACCGGACCCGTCACTCCAGCACTCCATCACTCGACGGCTTCATCTTCGCCATGAGCGTTTTTGAGTCCATGACCACGCCGAAGTGCTTGTCGAAGTTGTTGAGCGTCGCCTCCTGCTCCTGTTGAGTGAAGGACGCGTTGCAATCCGCAAGGAACAAGACCTTGAAATCTCGCATTGCGCCGTCCCGCGCCGTGCTATCGCAGCAGACGTTGGTCGCCACTCCCGTGATTGCAACCGTGTCGCGGCCGAGGGCGCGCAGCAAGTTCTCGAGTTGAGTTCCGTAAAAGCCGCTGTAACGAAACTTCTTCACCACCATGTCACCTTCCGCTGGCTTCACCGGCTCGTAGAACTCCGCTCCGGGGCTCCCTTCGAAATTGCTCCATTCATCGTCGGCATTGTGGGTCTGGGGCTTGATATCGGCGAATATGCCGACGTCCGCAAGATCCTTGCGCTTGGTCGTATACAGATAGATCACCGGAACCTGGTTCGCTCGGCAGAACCGCAGCAGCTGTTGAATCTTCGGCACGATATCTTCCGACATCGGCAGGTAGCGCGTGCCGCGCGGGTGGACCCAAATATTTTGCATATCGACGACAATGAGCGCCGTGTTCTTCAAGGTTATCGGCCAGCGATCGGCGCCCCGGCTTTGAGATGTGGCCATGAATCCCTCCAACCTGTGCTTGCCCAGTCTTTTGCTGCCCATCAATCCATCACCGTATCGATGGCTTCAGGTGAAGCGCGGATGATTATCCTAATACAGCTTGGGTTGCCGTGGTTTGGCGCTCTAGCCGTTATTTCAACCAACCGCCTTCTCTAAAGGCCCTTATCGCTCCCGGATGCAGCGTCACACCGCCGAATTCGAACGCAGGGGCGCCCGTTGTGCGCAGCGGTTCGAAAAGAGCCTGCAACCCTTTGAACAATGGATTCATCTGCGGCAGCACGTCCAGATGATCGGCGATCGCCTTTGCCATGTCGTAAACCATCGGTTCCGGTATCCTCGCGTGCGTCACGACGACGTTAATGACACCGACTTGCGTCACGTCGTCGACCACACCGCGAAACACATCTTTCTCCATGACCACCGGACGGTAGAACGGCACCTCGGCGAGCACCTTTTCGAGCTGCCCCCGGCCGTACGGAACCACCCGGATGTCGGCGCGCTGGCTCAACTCGGTCAAGACTTTGTTCGGGATCGGTGGATGAAATTGCACGTCGATCTCGCCCGCCACCAATGCATCTGCACCCTCGGCGAAGCCCATGTGCACGGGAGTGAAACTATCCAACGGAATGCCCAAGATCGCGAAGATAGTACGAATATGTTGCTCCATGCCGCTGCCTTTGGTGCCGATCGCGATACGCTTTCCGGTAAAATCGGCGACCGATTTGAGCGGCGAAGCCGCTAGTTTGACGAAGCACATCGGCCCGGCATTGGCCGGCGCCACCATGCGCAGGGCGATCGGCTTGCTAAAGGGAGCGATCGCATTTTTCGCACGCCCGATCCAGTTCGACGCCATGAAGCCGAATTCGAGTTCGCCCCGATCCAATTGTTCGGCATTGTGAATGCTTGCGTCCGTCGTCATAACGACGCAACTCTCCGCCGCGGTGCGCCCGCGGTTGAAAAGGTCGGCGATCGCCTGCCCTTGGGTATAGAACGTGCCGCCGTGCTCCGAGGTTCCGATCCTGATTGCCATGAAAAACTCCTCTCGCGTGAAACTTTGACCTTGATTCGTTCATTTACACTACCGCAGCCGATCGCTGCAATTGATTGTTGTTTCGCCTTCTTTCGTCGAGCTTGACCCTGGAGGTGCGACTGTAATAGTTTTCAGTGACAATTCGTTGAAGAACGATTGCGCAAATTTGACTCGAAGGGAGCCTTTATGGCGATCGTCGATCTGGATTCCCATCTGCGCGACGGCTGGTTGCTCGATGAAATCTATCAGTTGCCTGAGCCTTTCGCGAAATTTGCTCCAAAACGAGTCGGCGACGGCAAATATTTTTACTCCAGGTTCGAGCATCAGCTGTCACCGATGGATGACCCCGTCGCCAACGCCAACTTCAAAAAACCAGTAACCCACCAGGTTTTCTACAATCCCGAAGCGAATCGGCGCGGCAACGAGGTCATGCGCTGGCAACAGGGCGGCTATGATATGGAGTATCGGCTCAAGGACAACGCCCTCGAAGGCATCGATTTTCAACTGATTTTTCCGACTCAAATCGAGATCCCCTCACAAAATCCCGGGCCGCTCGGTGCCGCCGTGGCGCGTGCCTATAACGATTGGACCCACAAGCTCGTCGCCGGTTATCGAGAACAGCTGTCGCCCGTCGCTATGATGCCCGCCGGCTGTCCGGAAGCGATGGCCAATGAGCTTCGCTATTGCGTCGATCAATTGGGTTGCAAGGCGACCCATCTGGTGAGTTACACTTTGGATCGTCAGATGGACGACCCGGTGTTTTTTCCTTTTTATGAAACGGCCCAGGAGCTGGATATCCCGCTTTTCTGCCATCCGAGTACCCTGGGTGCGCCCGGCACACTGATCAACCGCCAAACCCATTTCTTTCCAATGCATATCCTCGGCCGCCCGCTTAATTGTGTTGCGCCGTTGGTTGCTATGGTGCTCGGTGGCGTGTTCGAAAAATATCCCCGGTTGAAAGTCGTTTTCTTCGAGGTCACCGCGGAATTTTTGGTTTTTTGGATGCACCGAATGGACGACGACTACGAAGTCATCAAAGACGCCGGCATGTGCCCGCAACTTGCCATGCCGCCCTCCGAGTACGTGAAGCGCAACTGTTACGTCACTTGTGAGTCTGATGAAAAATGGTTGCCCTTGGCTTTGTCGGAAGTCGGCGAGACGCACGTCTTGATGGCCACGGATTATCCGCATTTTGACTCGACGTTTCCCAGGACTGTCAGCGGCATCCGGGAGCGGCCGGATATTTCGCCCCGGCAGAAGAAACTGATTCTCGAAGACAACGCTGTGAATCTGATTCGCCTATAGAACTTCGGACTTCACCGCCGACAGAGAACACCTTTGGGTGAAGACGAGACCACAGACGTCGCTTCCCCGGAGTCTCCAGGCGACGCATTTTCACTTCTTGAGGGGAACTATCGATGATTCGTCAACTGATCATTGCACTATCGTTCATCCTGTTCGTTGCGATCAGCGCTCTCGCGCAGGACGCGAAGCTGATCGAGGCGGCAAAAAAGGATGGCGGAAAAGTCGTGGCTTACGGTTCCTTGGAAAACACCGCCATGGACCCGATCGCTCGAGCGTTCGAGAGGAGAACCGGCATCAAAGTCGAATACTTCCGTGCGTCCGCAACCAAAGCAATGGATCGCGCTTTGAGTGAGCTGCGCGCCGGCAAAGCCGTATTCGATGTCATGGTGAACAACAGCGGCGCGATTCAAGTCATGCGGAAGGAAAATGTGTTCGCCAACTATATCTCCCCCTCCGCCAGCGGATTTCCCAAGGGTGATATCGATCCCCAACTCGGGCCGGCTTACCGGCATACGCCCATTGGGATTATTTACAATAGGTCGGTAATCAGCCCTGCCGAGGCGCCAAAATCACTTGAAGATCTGCTCGAACCGAGGTTTCGCGGCAAAGTGGTGATGCCGGACCCGACGCAGCACACTACAACCATGCAGTGGCTCGCAAGCTTGTATAAGATCATGGGCCAAGAGAAGGCGAATAAATTCATTCGCGATCTGGGCGCAACTAAACCGATCCTTGCCGAGTCTTTCGCCCCATCTGCGGAGCGAGTGTCCACCGGCGAAACGCCCATAGCGATCAGCTTGGTGCGCTACGTGGTCACATTCGCCGCAAAGACCGCACCCGTGGACTACGTCAGACTGGGAAAGATGCTGAGTACGGGACAATACCTTGCGCTCAGTCGTAAAGCCCCGCGTCCAAACGCCGGGAAAGCCTTTATCGACTTTTTTCTTACTCCGGAAAGCATGGAACTCCTCGCCAAAGCCGGAGAGTTCGTGACGATGAAAGGCATTCCACAACTGTTGCCTGACGCAGACAAGATCACGCCGGTTGAAATGGACGACCTCGATCAAAAAGGCTACGCGGTTAAACGGGGAGAATTCAGAAAATTATTTTTTTAATAGGGGGACGGAACCATGGCCCAGAGAGAATGTCTCGAGGGCGACGCCCGGCAGCGTGAGCGCGCCTATTCGCCTGCGGTCAAAATCCGCGGTGCTGGCACAACCATCTACTTAGCTGGGCATACCGGCTATCAGGACGAAAGAGGAGAGACTTACCCCGGGAATTTTGACGGACAAGTACGCGTGGCGTTCGAACGAATGCGCAAGACCCTTGAGAGTGCCGGCGGGAACCTCGGCGATATCGTAACCATGACGGTTTTCATCACCGACATGGCCAACGGCACCCGCTTCACGCAGCTGCGCAAGGAATTTTTTCAGGAAGGCCGCTACCCAGCGAGCGCGCTCATCGGCATTAAGGAACTGGCGCGTCCTGAAATGATGATCGAGATTCAAGCCATTGCGGTGGTGGACTGACGATGCGTTACGAACTCTACTATCAGCCGTCCATTCAAGGCCGCGGCGAGTTCATTCGGCTCGCACTGGAGGAAGCCGGCGCGGACTACGTCGACGTCGCACGGAATCCGGGCTTCGGCCGCCCCGGCATTATGAAATTCCTCGAAGATCCCTCTCTCGAAACACCGCCGTTTGCGCCGCCGTTTCTGCGCGCCGGCAAACTGCTGATCTCACAAACCGCAAACATTCTCCAGTTCCTCGCTCCTCGACTGGGTTTGGTCTCGAAAGCAGAGGCAAGCCGCGTATGGGCTCATCAACTGCAACTGACGATCGCCGACTGGGTCTATGAAACGAGCCAGACGCACCATCCGATCGCCAACGCGCTGTATTATGAGGAGCAGATCCCAGAGGCCAAAAAGCGCGCGGCCCATTTTACTGCGAACCGGATTCCAAAGTTTCTCGGCTATTTCGAAAGGATTTTGAATCATCACACGAAAGCCAGCGCTTTCGTCCTGGGCAACAAACTGTGCTACGTTGATCTGTCGCTCTTCCAGATGATCGAGGGCCTACGTTACGCCTTTCCGCGGACTCTGGCTCAGCTCGAACCGCAATACCCGCGGCTGATCGAGTTGCACGATCGCGTGATGGAGCGGCCGCGAATCGCCGCGTACTTGTCGTCTCCGCGGCGGTTGCCGTTCAACCAGTCAGGCATCTTCCGCCGCTATCCGGAGCT
>DATBMR010000086.1:0-3460 GCA_036554745.1 Binatia bacterium | reverse complement strand
CGATGATAATGGAGGGAGCATGCAAAAGATCAGGGTGATTGCCGCCGTCGCGTTCTTGAGCTTGAGCTTGCTACTTGGCTCGCCGCATCGGCTTCAAGCGCAAACGAATTTTTATGAGGGCAAAACGATCACGATCGTTGTCGGCACGGTGCCCGGCGGACTCTATGACCGCTGGGGGCGCTTGTTTGGCCGAGTGATGGGGAAATACATTTCAGGCAACCCCAGCATGGTGGTGCAGAATATGCCGGGCGGCGGTTCCATGGTCGCGGCCAACTATTTATACGGTGTCGCCAAACCTGACGGCCTCACCATCGGCATGTTTCAAACCCATATGTACCTGCAACAGATGGTGCGGCTCCCTGAGGTCAAGTTTGACGTGCTCAAGTTCAACTGGATCGGCTCGCAGGAGCGAGGCACGATGATGCTCTATATTCGCGGTGACTCAGCGTACCGATCCGTCGATGAAATCATCAAAGCCAAAGAGCCTCCCAAGTGCGGCGCCACGGGATTGTCGGATCAAACGACGCTCTTCACCCGTCTCTTGGAAGAAACTATCGGCGCGCGTTTCACGCGCGTGATGGGCTACAAAGGTGGCAGCGAAGTCGATCTCGCGATGGAAAGAGGCGAGATCATTTGTCGGGCGACGCGCGTGACGGTTCACTTTAGCCGGGAGCCGTTTCTAACATGGGATAAAAAGGGGTTCGACCGGCATCTCGTTCAGGCCGGCGAGAAGCGTGACCCGCGGCTGCCGGACACGCCGACGATTTTTGAGCTGATGGATAAATATAAAACCGCGGAAGTTGGCCGACGCTTTGCTCGCGTGCTGCTGGCGGGTGACGAGTTGGGCCGGCCCATGGTCGCGCCGCCGGGCGTTCCCTCGGAACGGGTGAAGATCCTGCGTGAAGCCTACAACAAAGCCCTCAAGGATCCCGAGCTACTGGACGAGGTCAAAAGGTCGAGACTAGACATGGAACCCATCACCGGCCAGGAGATCGAAGCGATATATAAGGAATTGATGGACCAGCCGCCGGCCGTCGTCGATCTGGTAAAAAAGCTCGACGCGAACTAGTTTTTTGCGCTTCACCCAGAATCGAATCTATAATCTCGAACTCAGTTGGTGTCCTGTCCCGGAAATCCGTTGCACAAGTCTTCGTTTCCTAGCCGTCATACCGGCGCAGGCCGGTATCCAGATTTCTTTGAATTTCCTGGATTCCGGGTCGCGCTTCCGCCAGAGACGGATCAGCCTCAGGCTGAAGCTTTTCGCCAGCTTGCCCGGAATGACGATCGAATTATGTCGCGAATTTCAGAGACAGCCACACTAGAGATCCTCTCCTATCTGAACCTCTCTCAACGATCGTTGCGCCGCGTTGTTTGGCGGCCGATTTTTTCGCTTGTCGCAATGAATTTTTACCAGCGGCGGGTTTCGCCGAGTTTGAAAACCCACGCGCGCGACGGATCGATGCCGCGCCGGCGGGCCTCGGCGAGCATGCGCTCCGGGGGCTCGTCGAGCGGCTCCTCGGCTAGATCGAATGTGCCCCAATGGATACCAAGCACGATGCGGGCATCGAGGTCGACGAAGGCTTGCACCGCTTCTTCCGGAGTGGTGTGGACTGCTTTCATGATTGCGGGAGGCACATAAGCGCCGATCGGGATGGCGGCGAGGTCGAAGCGACCAAGTCGTTGGCTTGCTTCTTTGAAGCCGGCGAAATAACCGGTATCGCCTGAGAAGTAAAATTTCCGCTCAGTGCTCAATACTGTCCATGATCCCCAGAGTCTTTCGTTGCCGTCCCACAATGTGCGTTGGGAGAAATGCTGCGCAGGCACGCACACGAACCTCACCCCACGGTAGTTGCGTTCCTGCCACCAGTCCAACTCTTCAACTCGACTCATGCCGTTGTCCGCAAACCATTGCTTGAGACCGAGCGGGACCAGGAAAAGCGGATCGTGCGTCTCGGCAAGACGTTTAACGGTATTCAGGTCAAGGTGGTCGTAGTGATCGTGGGAGATCAACACGAAGTCGATCCGCGGCAGGTCCTCGAATGCGAGTCCGGGCGGACTGAGACGGCGTGGCCCGCCCCACGAGACCGGGCTTGCGCGCTCGCTCCACTGCGGGTCGGTCAAAATGTTCATGCCGTCCATCTGCACCAGGAGCGTTGAGTGGCCGATCCAGGTAATGCTCGGATTAACATGGCCGGCGCGCAGGAGGACGCCATTATTGACGATCCGTGGTGCGGCGAAGTGGCGCGGCGCGATGGAGCTCTTCCACAAGCGGCGAACAACAAAGCTCCAGCGCGTCCACGTCGAAGGCCGGCGGAACTCCGGGTTGGGATTGCGGAAGCCGCCCGCCACATGATGTTGGGGTCGGCCAGGGAGCGGATCCTTTCCCGCCCCCGAGCAGGCCACGGACAAGATCAAGAAAACGATTGCGAAGTAACACCGGCGCATAAATCATCGGCTACTCTTTTTTTTGTCCCCCGGTGCATCATCCCGATCCAAGGTTAAATCCTGCCATGCCGCCGGATCCCCAATCGGTTCCAGATGCGTAAACACGGTGACGTTCGGGACTGCGGAGCGGATTTCGCGTTCCACCTCTTCGAGTAAATCATGGCCGCGTTGAACCGTCCAATCGCCCGGCACCAGCACGTGGAAGGAAATGAACGACCTGCTGCCTGCACGGCGCGTGCGCAGCGCATGATAGTGGATTCCGCTTTGTTCGTAGCGGCGGAGGATTTTTTTGACGGCGTCTTGATCGGCGGGCGGCAAGGTCCGGTCCAACAGGCCGAGCACCGAACGCTGCAGCAAGCGCAGCCCGATCCAAAGGATGTGGAACGCGACTCCAAACGCGATGATCGGATCCAGCCGGGTCCATCCCGTAAGCGCAACTATGGCGATCCCGGCAACGACGCCCGCTGAGGTCCAGACGTCGGTCATCAGATGATAAGCGTCGGCCTCAAGGGTGATCGAGCGATATCTCGTCCCAGCGCGCAGCAAGAGTTGCGCTGTAGCGAAGTTGAGCGCCGCTGCCAAGATCGACAAGGCGAGACCCATGCCGACCTGCTCCAATGGGTGAGGCGTGATGAGACGCGGAATCGCTGCCCAGACGATGCTCGCAGCGGCCACCGTAATCAGTGCTCCCTCGACGCCGCTGGAGAAATATTCCGCTTTGCTATAACCGAACGCGTGCATTTCGTCCGGCGGCAACGCGGCCACAACTAGCATCGCCAGAGCCATAAGGGCCGCGACCAGATTGACCACCGACTCCAGCGCGTCGGATAGGAGACCCACCGAGCCGGTGATATAGTAAGCCGAAGCCTTGAGCGCGATCGTCGCCAGCGCTGCACCGATGGAAAGCCAGGCAAACCTGGTGAGACTTACTTGCTCCATTAGCCTAATTCATTATGCCATAACGCTTCTCGGTGGCCTGCGCCATATCCCTTTTCCAAGAAAGCTTGCTCAAGGC
>DATBMR010000071.1:0-12703 GCA_036554745.1 Binatia bacterium | reverse complement strand
ATGACGAGGGGCTGGTTGGACGTTCGGTACCCCAGTCCGGCATCGTGAAAACAACGTTGGCTCTCGGCGAAGGGGTTGCTCAAACGTTCGGTTTGGACGGCAAAGAACGCCTCTATGGTTTCACATCGATCGGCGGCGAGTCCAACAGCAATCGAATTTTTTTACATATCGGCATCCCGACTGATGCTGCTTTGGCGGATGCTAAGCGGCTCATGCAGCGCAATCTGGCTGCATTAATATTGGTCAGCGTGCTTGCGCTGGTGGCGGCGTGGTACGGGGGCGATCTATTTATTCTCCGCCAATTGGGCGCATTGGTTAGGACAGCCGAACGGCTGGGTTCCGGAGATTTAGCGGCACGGACGGGTTTACTGCACGAGCGCGACGAAATCGGCAAGCTCGCCGCTTCGTTCGATGAGATGGCCGCATCCCTCGAGTTGAAGCAAAGGGAAACGGAAGCCGCCAGCGCACGGCTGGCGCGGCACCTCGACCGCATTAAGGCCCAGCACGATATCTATATGGCGATCACGTCGACATTGGATCTACGGGCGATGCTTGCCCTGCTTTTGGAAAAGGTCGATCTTATTTTGCCAGGAGCTGTGACCACGATCAGGTTGATCAACCGCGAAACCGGGACACTGGAGCCGGTCGCGTGCCGCAATGTTGACGAGGGCGCTTGGAAAGCGGGCAATCCACGGCCGATGCATGGTTTTGCTAAAATTGTATTGGACAACAAAATCCCGCTGGCCGTCGCCAATGTGCAAACCGATCCACGTAACGACGGCCATCGCTTTGCGCTTCGGTTCGGTTTGGTTTCGTATCTGGGGATCCCGCTCATATCCAAGGATCAAGTGCTTGGTCTGATCGCGTTCTACACAAAGGAAGAACATTTTTTTAGCAACGAAGAGATCGAGTTTTTGACGACGCTTGCGCGGCAATCCGCCATCGCCATCCACAACGCCACCCTGTATGAAGAGATTAGGCGAAACGCGGGCGAACTTTCGGCGTTGCATTCGCTCGCGACCGCCGCGACGCAGTCCCTGGATTTAGACGCCATTTTGGCTTCGGCGATTGAGAAAGTAACCAGTATTTTTCACTTTGATGCAACGCGCATATTTCTGTTCGATGGCGAGATGAGCGAGCTGCGCGTCGCCGCGGCTTTCGAAGCGCAACCGGAATTGTGGACAAAAGTAAGCCGCTTTCAGCGCGGACAAGGCATCGTCGGCAAAGTGGCGGAATCAGGTGAAAGCCTGATCTTCGAAGATATCGCTGGAGATCTGCGGTATGCTGAACTGAGTCACAGCAAGGTTTTACAACACGCCGGCGCCAATTTCTTTGCGGCGCTCCCGATTGCCACCAAACTGAAGACCTGGGGAGTGGCGGTGTTTGTCGGCAAAAGACCGCGCAGGCTGCGACCGCACGAAGTACGGCTGCTCAACTCGATGACGCATCAGATCGGCATTGCCGTCGAAAACGCCACGCTTTACTCCCAGACTGCGGCCAAGGCGAAGGAACTCACCGCGCTCTACTCCATCGCTGGAATTGCCAGCGAGTCTTTGGACATCAACACGGTACTGCAAAAGACTATGGAGAAGGTGCTCGAAATCTTCAATTTTGACGCCGCGCGCATCTATCTGCGCAGCGATGATGACGGAGAGCTGCATCTGGCCGCGCACGAGGGTATCCCAGCGGGCGTGCCCCTCGTGGCACAATATAAGAGCGGTCAGGGACGATTGGGCAAAGCCCTCGAGAGCGGCGACGCCACGTACGTCGAAGACATGGCAACCGACCCGGATTACATCAAGTCTTCTCACAACAAGCACATGCTTAATGCGGGATTCCGCAGTTCGTTTATCATTCCTCTAAAAATCCGCCGGGAAAATCTTGGTGTAATGAATTTCCTAGCTAGGAGACCCTACCACTTTTCACAGTCCGATATTCAACTGATCAATGCGATCGCTTATCATCTTGGCGTCTCTGTGGGGAACGCACGCCTGTTCTTTCAACTCAAAAAAAAGACGGTTGAGCTAGAGCGAGCAAGCCAGGGCAAAGATGAATTCCTCGGGGTGATCTCTCACGAATTGAGAACGCCTCTGAACGTGATTCGAGGGTATACCGAAATCATGATGCAGCAGATCCTCGGAGATCTGACCGAGGAGCAAAGAAGGGCGATGGAGACCATCAGTAGTCAGTCGAGGGAACTGCTGAATATGATCAACGGAGTCCTACAGGTTACCCGAATCGAGGCCGGCGCGGTCCTAGCGGCGGCTTGGGAAGTAAATCTCGGTAGCTTGCTGGATGAATTACAACGGAACTACAGCATTCCAACGGGCAAAGATCTCATCTTAAGTTGGGATTACCCGAACGATCTCCCAGTGCTCCTGGCCGATGGCGAGAAATTGAAGGCGATAGTGCAAAATCTGGTAAATAATGCCATCAAATTCACCGAACACGGCAAAGTGGCCATCGGGGTGCGCCACCTGGTTGCCTCCAAAGAGATCGAGTTCAGCATTGCCGACACGGGAATCGGTATTCCCAACGAAAAAATCAAAACGATCTTTGGCATGTTTCAACAGGGCGATAGCTCGGCGACACGAAATTTTGGTGGGGTGGGCCTGGGGCTTTATATCGTTAGGAAATACACCGAGCTGCTCGGCGGGCGCGTGTCGGTGGAAAGCAAAGTTGGACATGGTTCGGTGTTTATCGTCCGGCTGCCGGCAAACATCTCCCAGCCTGCCACCACAATACCTACCCGAAAGCATCACGCCGCTTAATAGGCGATGACGCGAAACGCGCAGCGGGAGATTTTACGGCGAAGCCGGCTTGAAGCTCGTTAGGAACGGTGTTTTCAGTACGTTTGGATTCCGCTTCAAAGGCAGATGAGTGACCGGTACGAATGGGCAAAATGAGCGATCCCCCGAGGATTTGGCAATCGTTCGACCCGAACCTCCCGTCGCGCGAGCCCGCGTTGCAGGATGCGATCGTACCGCCGGTCGAGAATCAGCGTGTTTCCGAAGACGACAAACCTACTCTACTGCAATAACTCGTCTACCGTTTGAAGCCGTTGGGTAAAAAGAGCGGCCAGGTATTTCGCACCGACCCAGGTTGGGGCGAACCAAGGTTTGAGGATGTTCTCCTCTCTGACCAAGGCGTATAAAGTCCGGCGGCTAGTTCAGGCCGGCCGTCGGGCGTTGTTGCGCAGAGATTTTGAAAAAGCGCGGCAATTTTTCGAGCAAGCGGCGAATATCAATCCGCGCTATCTCAGGACAGCCGCGCAGTTCCATCAAGGAGTTTTGAGCTATCTCGGCAGGGCAGAATACGCGGTGGGGCTGCTGACGCAGGCGAAACAATCGCTCGAACGAGCAATCGCAATTTACCATGAAGATCTATTGGCGAGCTTGTATTTGGGTATGACCATGCTGCGACTCGGCAGTGAGACGGACGGCTTACGCCAAATCAAGCAAACTCTCCAGCGCTTACAGGCGTGGATCGACGGTTCGGCAGGGAGCCGGGCGTCCGAGAATTTCTGGGACATTAACGGTGAAATCCGCGCCGAGATCAATAATGCGCTCACGCTTAGCGAGGAGAACGGTGACCACGTGAGTCTTCTCAAGAGCGTCGAGTGGATCGGTGATGAAGTTGACGCGGAATGCGATCGGGCGCGACGGGACGAGAGCCGCGACTTTGGCCGCTGGTGACAAACCGTCATCACACCCAGCTCCTGCCCGCATCGGTGGCGTCGATCAATCCGATCTTTCGGCTCAACCGATCTACAACCCCTTTACGGTTCGTGCTGGATCATGTTACGGTGCGGAGCCGAAATCGAAAAAATTCCAGGGAGTTCTCCATGCGGATTATTGAACAAGCTTTTAGCACCAGAGAGCACGGAGTCGCCGGCTTCTTGTCCACTCCGGAACGGAACAAACCCGGTCCCGCGCTGTACCTAATCCATCCTAAAGGCGGCCTTGGTGAGTATATCAAGACCGAGACTCGCAAGTTTGCCAAACTCGGTTACACGACCTTCGCCGTCAATGTGTTCGAACAGCTCGGTTATCCGGAACCGACCCACATTGTGTCGGGATCGCAGATTCAAGCGAAGACGTCAGATCCAGAATTTACCCGAGTCCTAACCGAGGGCTGGCGCTTTTTGCTCGATCAGCCGAACGTTAACAAGGATCGCGTGGCCGTCTGCGGCTATTGTATGGGCGGGCGGATTGCGATTCATTTCGTCGCCGCAACGCCGGCTGTGCGGGCGTTCGTCGGGTATTATCCAACTGTGCGTGCGGAGCCGGAGTCACCGCTCAGGCCGGTTCATCCGTCGGTCAGTGCAAGAAAAATTCGCTGCCCCTCAATCAATCTCTACGGTGCCGACGACGTCACCACGGTGCTGCCGGTGCAAGAGCAGATGTGGCAAGCGTTCAAAGAAAACGGTCAGCCCTTGGAGTGGCACTTTTTCCCGTTCGGTGGACACGGCTACGTGGACCCAGGAGCGCCCGGATACAACGCTCATGCGGCTGAACTCTCCTGGCCCTTGGTTGTCGATTTCCTGGAGCGGCATCTAAAATGGAATTCGCCGGACGTTAAAAACCCGAACCTGCCGGCGTAACGTTCGATCATTTAATTAAAGATCGCCACCTAACGGGATCCTTAGGTGGCGGTTCCTCAAAAACGTTATGCCGCGGTTCCGCGCTACTGCTCCCGAACGTTAGTTTCCTCTACTTTCCCCCCGCAATGTGCTCTTGAAGCCCTCAATCGTAAGCTTGCCGGTCACGATGCGCTCGAAATCCGAGCCGCTTACGTAATGCTTGAACTCCGCCATTTTGATGTCCCAGTGAAACACATCGCCGATGCCCGGCAGAATCCGGGGAAGTTCGGTGTCGCGGTGTGATATTGAGATATCTTTGTTGCGGTAGATGCCGCGAACGTCAGCACGGTTTGCTTTGCACCACTGCAGTACGTCGGCAAAGGTCATGATCGTTGCTCGGCTTTTGCATCGACCGGATGGAACAGGTGATCTTTCAAGCCGGTGTGCACACCATAGATCACCTTGCCGATCCGAGGCCGTGGTTTTGGCTCGGTGCTCACCTGATAAAGGATCAACCGCTCTGTACCCGTATTATTGAGTTGATAAAAGAACCCGGCAGGCACATGGACCGCCTGGTGTTGCTTGAGATGGAATTCCTCGCCATCCTTCAGTCCTTTCATCGTGCATTCGCCCTGAACCACAAAAAACGTGTGATCAGAGCCCGGATGGCAGTGCAACTCGTCATTGACTCCCGGCTCGTAGCAGTTGAGGGCGATATGGGCACGGTCGGTCTGCGTTGGGCGGACATAGTTCCGTCCGGTGGGCTTGCCCCACTGGGCCTGTTTTTCTGCATCTACGACCGTGATCTTGGTGATCTTTTCCATGGGGTTCCTCCTGCTTGCTCGATTTTGTCGAAACGTGGACACGAATCTACCGGAACTTGTTAGGTAAAAACAAGTGGCAGAGTTGTTTGGCTGAGAGCCGTTTAAGAGCGCGTTTTTGTTTCTTGAGTCCGACAGGATTCACTTTGTAACATATTGAAAACACAAGAAATTTGGCGATTTCCGGGTGCTATCCATGCTCGTCGGTTGACGTCTGAGGATTGAGTGATATCCATGAAGTCGATCAACGATAGGGGAGGTATGATATGGCTGCCAAGATCGACTGCATGACCTGCCGGAAACGGCCGCGAAAGAAAAGCCGTAACAAATAGTCCTTGTTAGTCGGAAGTTTAGGTTTTCAGTAGTAAAAAGTTGTTCGAAGGCCTGCCTGTCGACAGCTCAGGCCCTTTCATTTGGCGATTGTTATTCCTGAAACTTCGCTAGAAAAATGCCAGGGTGCGCATTTCGATGCTTTCGCGTGGCGGCGCGTCCGGACGGCTGGCGGGATCATCAAAGGCGCAATGCGCAGTCCAGCGCGCGCGACCATCTTTTATCGAGTCAAAGCATTTGAACACGATCGCCTCGTCGCGCTGCATCTTTGGGAAATAGTACCAGCGATGCGCTGGATTGAAGGTGCAGTGATAGACCTCGCCGACACGGTCCGGGTAAACTCGCGAGCTAGGGACAAGCTCTTTGGTGCCGATACTGCGGGCGTCGGCGATGGCCAGCGGCTCGCGTTCGACCGGGTTGCGGATCGGCCGCCAAGTTTGAATCACCGCGAAGCGACGCCTTAGCAACTCCTCGGCCTCGTCCGGGAGCAAATCGCGCACGCGCTGAGGCCCCGACCACTCGGTGTAATCGTTGTGCGCGTTTCGCACCGGCCCGCTGATCTGTTTAGCTTCGCGCACAGCACTATCAGCCGAGCGGAGCGTGTGATCGAAGACCACCACTCGTTTCGCGCCCGAATGCAGCTTCACGAGTTGTTCAGTTTCGGGATAATAGATGGAGCGTACCGCAGTTTCGTCGTAAAAATCTTTAACCCTGGTTTCATGTCTAATGAAGATGAAGCCTTCACGTTCGAGGGACAGTTGGTCGGCGATAGCCCGGCCGTCATAAACCGTCATCTCGTATTCCTGATATTTACCCTTGCGCTTTTGCTCCGCTTCGGTGGCGCCGATGCCGCCGTAGCTTGCCGGCTTTTCTCCTGTGTCGATTAGGTAATTGAGGATAGCTTGAATAGCAGGCCCTGAATGCATCATCGGTTGGGGTTGTGACATGGCGCTCTCCCTTAAGTTAGCGGCGAATTATTTTCTCGGTAACATTTCACAGTGCGTTTGCCTTGGTCCCAAGCTCTCGTAGTATCCGTTTTTCTCGGGAAGGTAGCGGCCCTGATTGAAGTCGCCGCCTTTCTGGCTGCGTATGATGACGGCGACTGTGCGCTCGCCTACGGTGATTTCGGTATGGATTTCATACGGTTTGACCAGGTCGATTTCACCCGGACCGACCAGGACGTCGCTGGCTTGGCGAATCTCGGCATAATCAGGTTTGGAGCGGTCATCGAGCCGGTCGTAGCGTACCACTCGTTCGCGGCCGTCCAGCACCCCGTACAGGGTGTAAATGTGCGCATGGTCGTGGATCCGCGCGGGTCGCCCGTGCCGCGCATCGCCTTTTACCAGGCCGTTGATCGCAAAGCCGTAATCGGGATCTTCGTAGAAGAGTAAGTTTTCTGCGCGGCCGTCGCTGGGCACACAGTCCGGCCAATGCTGTGAGGCCTGGACGACCTCGGGATCCGCTAAGAGTTCGGCCAAGATCGCCCGCAGCGCGCTCCAACGTTTATCCAAATCGGATTCCGCCGCAAACAGCGCGCGGGTTTTGCGAACAAATCGCTCCAGGGCGTTTTCATCTTGGAACGGCCTTGGTGATCGTGCCGCGGTTTGTGTTTCCATGGTTTTCCTCCTTTAAGAGCGACCGCTCGCTACCGGTTGACGCTCATCGTATCAAGCCAAATCATATGGCGCCTGAGAATCTCCCAGCAAACGAGCCTAATGCCCTCGCAAGGGAGATGTCAAGTTAACCAGCGCTTAGCCGCCGAACCAATTGACATTGTCGACCCTTCGACCGTAAAGTCGTGTCATCCAGGATCGCTTTCAGTTTGGATTCATGACCCTAGAGCTAACCTTGGCCCTGCATCCGGTGAGGGAGCTAAGTTTCGGTGTTGCCACCCGCCTGGAAGGGTTTGCTCTCACTATCGACAAAGACGAGTTGCGACGGCTGGTGTTGCAAGACGCCAGGGTTCAGGCCGTCGATTTCGAAATCGTTCGGCCAGGCGAGAGTTGCCGAGCGGGGCCGGTGTTCGACATCGTCGAGCCGCGTGCCAAAGCGCCGGGCGGCAGTCCTGATTGGCCCGGCGTTCTGGGCGCTCCACAAACTGCGGGCACAGGCTGCACGCATGTTTTGCAGGGAATGGCGGTGACTTCGCTGCGCGAGCAATCTCCGGGAGAGTCGCGCGGCGCGACCGGCTATGTCTTGGAGATGAGCGGAGCGGCGGCCGCGGGCAGTCACTATGCGACCCTACAGCATTTGGTCATGATACCGCATACGCACGGCGATCTGGCATCCCACTCGCGCCAGCGCGCGTACCGATTGGCCCAGCTAAAAGTTGCCGTGTGTCTGGCCCAGGCGGGTGTTGCAACAGTGCCGCAGCACACCGAGATTTTCAATAATTCGATCGGCAGCGATCGTGCCGATTTGCCGCGGCTGGTCTACGTCGGGCAAATCTTTTCGCGGCAACGAAAGCCCGAAGCCGAGGAGTCGATACTTTATGGTGCCGATACCGACGGAATGCTGCCGACGGTGTTGCATCCGAACGAATGGCTCGACGGCGCCGTATTGCCTTCTTACCATGCGTCGCTTGGCGGCGCGGAAACTTACTTTTATCAGAATCATCCGGTGATCAGCGCGCTTTATCGTTGTCATCGGGCGCGCGCAGTGAATTTCGTCGGCACGGTGGCGACTGTCGCATCGGCGGAAAATTTCGATCGCGAACGTAATACGCGCTTTGCCGCCAACCTGGTCAAGTGGGCGCTCAAAGCCGATGGGGCGGTACTGACGAAGTTCGGCGGCGGTGTCCCCCATACCGATTTATCAGAGACCGCCCGATTGTTGGAATGTGAGGGCATTAAAACCGCGGTGCAGGTAACCGATCTCGCTCGTGATCATCGTGTGGAATCGGCGCTGTTGTTTAATTTTCCCGAAGTCGATGCGATTGTATGCATCGGCGGCAACAGCACGAGCTGGACCGTGCCAAGAGTGGAGCGCGTGCTTGCCGCAAATAGCGGGCTTGCCGAATTACTTGCCGGCCCCTTCGAGGTCGATTCGCTCAACATCGTGGGGGTTGCAAACCAGCAGGGTGCATCGCGGCTCCGCTCGATGGTCTATTAGGCGCGGGTCAAGAGCAGAGCTTTTAACGAAATCGGCCGTTCAAAACGTTCCAGCCGAGCAATCCATGGCGTTGAATATGAGCCGTGAATTAAGGAGCCGTTATGCGCGTCGTGCATTACCTTAATCAGTTTTTCGGTGGGCTGGGCGGCGAAGAGAAAGCCGGAGCACCGCTGGTGTCGCATGAGGGCGCCATCGGCCCGGGAAAATTGCTGGAGCCGATGCTCGGCGCTGACGCGCGCGTCGTGATCACGCTGGTCTGTGGTGACAATTATGCAGTTGAGAACCAGGCGTGCGTTGTTGATCAGGCTTTGGAGAAAGTTCGCGCAGCCCAGGCCGAACTTTTTGTTGCCGGACCGTGTTTTTTGGCCGGCCGCTATGGCATGGCTGCTGGCGCGCTTTGCTCGGCCGTCCAGACGAAATGCTCTATACCAGTAATCACCGGTATGGCCCGAGAAAATCCCGGCGTGGATCTCTATCGCGAAGCGTTATACATCGTCGACTCGGGTGAGAACGCTGCCAGAATGCGCGATGTGTTGGAAAAGATGGCGGGAATGGCGCTCAAGTTGGTTCATCATCAGACTATTGGCTTGCCGGGTGAAGAAGGCTACATCGCGCGCGGCTTAATCCGCGACCAATTCGTTGACAAGAGCGCAGGAGAGCGGCTGGTCGACATGGCGTTGGCGAAGCTTAGAGGCGAACACTACGAATCGGAGATGACGCCGACCGCGTTCGCGCCCGTGCCGATGCCGCCCCCGGTGAAGGATCTGCAGCAAGCCAAAGTCATGTTGATTACCGATGGCGGCCTCGTGCCCAAAGGAAACCCGGATAAGATTCAAGGCTCGGCGGCGACCCGTTGGGGCGCTTACAACATTAAAGATTGCCGTGATCTCAAGGGCGAGGATTTTGAGATCTCGCACGGTGGCTACGATCCGCAGTTCGTGCGTCAGGACCCTGACCGGCTGGTACCGTTGGATGTCATGCGCGAGCTTGAAAGTGAGGGTGCGATTGGTGAGCTGTGCGATGAGTTTGTTTCAACTTCGGGGTTAGCCAACCCGCTTTCGAATACGCGGCGCATGGGTCGCGAAATCGCCGAGAAGGCGAGGCGGTTGAAGGTTGACGCGATCATCCTGACATCCACGTGAGGTACCAGTACGCGCAGCGGTGCTGCGATTACGACAGAATTGGAAAAGGCCGGCATCCCCACTGTGCAAATCACCTCGGCATTGCCGATCGCGAAGATGGTCGGAGCCAATCGCGTCGTGCTGGGGAATGGCATCGTCCACGTCGTCGGCGATGCCGCGATGACCGGCGCCGAAGAGAGAAAGCTCAGGCGGCAGTTGGTCGAAAAAGCTTTGGACATGCTGCGTGCCAAAGAGGCAGAGCCTTGATTGGGCCGGCGCTGAATCACGATCGCGTTGGTCCCGAATGGCTGACCGTGATAACCGGGTCTTCGTGTCTGCTGCTACGATCTCTTTGCTGGCTTTTTTAATAGTAACCAGCCGCGCTCGCGCGTGACGGCTGGTCGAAGTCCGAAGCCTTTGCGGCTGCCGCCGAACGGGCTAAACTGAGCTACGTCCATGATGGTTCGAAGGCTAGTCGGTCCTACGTTGATCACCCTGGCGACCTGCGTCCTCTGGGTGGATTACGTGTTTTTTCGCGATTATCCCTGGAGCGCAGTCAATTTCCTCTCGAAGGTTCTAACGATCCTAATTAAAGTATTCGGCCCGCTTTTTAGCTCAGAACTGTACTGGTGGGTCGGCGAGTTTGTGCTACCCGCTGGGATGATCGTATCCGCTATTATCTTGCTCTATATCAGTGTCGCCAGAGCCAAAGTCGCCATGAGCAAAGCAACACCGCCGGCAGGGGAAGCCGTGCCATTGCCGAATTCAGCGTCGAAGCCCGAGTTGGTACACCAGGCCCAGGTTGCCGTGGCGAGCCCATCCCCGAGCAAACCTTGGAGATTTACCTTGGCCGGAAAGCTCACGCGTTCTTTTGCAGCTCTAGCGCTTATATTTGGCGCCGCCGCCAGCATCATCGCTTACACTCGCCTGGCTGCTACATTCGAGACCGAAATGAAGGACCGCGCCAATGTATCCGTGATCGGCCTGAGTGAGGCAGCCAGTCGCTATGGTAACGGATCCGGCGAAATGAAATTACAACACGCCGTCGACGAGTACCGATTTGATGAGTCGATCGCCTATATCTATGTCGAAGACGCCGAAGGCAGTATCATCGCGCATATGCCGCAAGATCTGCCGACGTTTTTACTTCGGGATTTTCCGAGGACCGCAGAGCGGGCGCTCAATGGTGCTGAAACGCTTTATCGTGGCCTGCCTGTCTATGAGATCGCCGCACGGATGGGCGAGAATAAATTCGGCTACGTGCACTTGGCGATTTGGCGTCACACGAGCGAAGCAGAGGCTCGCCGAGTGGTGACTGCAATCGCGATCTCGATTCTTTTGTCGGTCTGTGCGACCGTCGCAGTCTTCGCGTGGGCAGTTTGGTATTTCACTCTGCCGTTGAGCAACTTGGGACTCTACGCGCATCGCATCAGCAGAGGAGAGATCGACCTCGATATCGAAATCAAGGAAAACGAGGCGATCCAGGAGAACAATGAAGTAGGCAGCCTCGCGCGTTCGTTCGCGCGCATGCGCTCGAGTTTGCACGCCATTTTGACGCGATTGGAGGGCGCCCAGCCGAATCACATAAATGAGATCAAGTAAGCGCCTGAATCTCCAATACTGTCCATGTTTCTCTGTCAGTTCACATAAGGTTTCGGGAACATATCAATCGGCGCTATAAGCGCAAAGCTCAAAGGAGCGTACATTAGGCTTGACAAGATAAACGGTCCACTTCGCTCCACTTTACCGCATTCACTCCTCGCACGTTTTGGGTCTATCCTTTCGACCGGTCATGCCGAGCGATCGGTTTGTGCCTGCTAGCCTAGCGGTTTGTTGGTTGAACTTTTGGCATTTTTGAGAACTGTAGACTACTTTGCGGGGATCAGCTAATTTGAAAAATAAGAGGATGTACCAGCCTCGCTGGATTGGTTCGCGCGATAAACTAAGAGTTTCTGAGCTTGCCAATGGAAGCGTTTTTTTATGCCTCCATCGCGGTCTGCGGGCTCCTGGTGGTGTTCCGCACGCTCGTTTTCGTTGTACGTCTCTATTTAATCCACCACCCTAAGTCACTGCCTAGATCGGCCGGTAGTTTCACGAAAACCCATGGAGCGGAAACCGGATCTGAAACCGTGCCGACGCATTCGTCTCAACCCTTTCAGCCGTTCGTCCAAGCCAATGAGGAAGCAAAATCTGGAGGCGTGCGCGCACGCTCAGAACATGCGCCATCGATCCCTCGCTATAGCTTCTGGTTTATCGCAGCTTTTTACCGAAGTAGTTTGATCGCCAAAATGACGATCGCGTTTTCGGCAATTATCGTGACGTTCGGCTTACTCACGATAGCAACAGTTTATTTTATGTTAGCTTCGTCGCTGAGGAGTCACATCAGTGAAAGGGCGAGTGTCACGGCTTTTGCTATTAGCCAGCGTGTACCCGCTTTTATTCCCAAGAAAAATATCGCTGGACTTCGTGCCTTTCTCAGCAACTATGTTGGTCAGGCGGGCATCGCGTACGTTTTGGTCGAGAATCGCGCCGGCGTGATCCTGGCTCATAGTTTCGCCGTACTTCCCGAAGAGTTTCAGCGCGCATCAGTGCCTCATTCCATGCAGGAGGGTAGGCCGCGCGTTTTGAAAGTGGGACAACGTGCGGTTCACGAGGTAAGTGTGGCTGTGCTAGACGGGAAAGTCGGCGCCGTGCGTTTGGGAATTTGGCGCGATGATTTTAATGCGGAAGTTTTTCAG
>DATBMR010000064.1:0-30825 GCA_036554745.1 Binatia bacterium | reverse complement strand
TCCTTGAGCTTGATCGAGTCGATGTCGTGAGTTCCGGGAAACGGATAGGTGCCGTGGCCGCGCGTTTCGGTCTTGGTGGGCTCGGTGCCGCTGACCTTGGCGAGCTCGGTGACCCAATCGAGCATGCCGACCATTTCTTCGGCCATCGTGCGCAGGACATCGTCGGGAGTGGTGCCGTTGCAGGTTCGTTTTAGGTATTGAAAGGCGCCTTCGGCGTTGTGCGCAAAAGCAACGCCGCCGCCGGAGAGTATCGAGATGCCGCCGGGGTGCGGCATCTTTTCAATCAGCAGGACTTTCGCGCCGGCGTCATGAGCCGTGATCGCGGCGATGCCGCCCGCGGCGCCGAATCCGACGACGATGACATCGACTTCTTTGTCCCAGTGTCGGTCCCTAGCTGTTACGTTCTCCATTATCGCTCCTTGAAATAGATACCCGTTCAAATCGTTCAAGCCGTTCAACCGCTGCGCTCCATTCAAGCCCCCTCCTTAGGTCCTCCCCCGCGACGCGGGGGAGGAGACAGGTGGGGGATTGAACGATGGGAACATCTTAACGTTTTGAACTTTTATTTTTAGAGCCGTTGTTCCAGCCAATCGAGCATATACGGCACGTTGTGCGCCCAGAAATCGTGACTGCAATGGATGCGGCCGCCGCCGTCTTGTTCACTGTAAATTTTCAACCTCTTGTCTTTGGCGCCGAGCTCGTCAAACAGCCGTTTGGCCCCGTCGACGGACATCAACGTATCCTTATCCCCGTGGGTGATCAAAGTCGGGCAACTGATGTTCTTGGCGATCCCTGCCATGGTGTAATCTTTCAGGAGCCGGCGCGCTTCTTGGTGACTGACGCCGCCCAACAATCTTTGACAAACCGGCTGCAGGTGGAGGCAAAAATCATAGAGATCATCGAGCACGCTATAGCAGCCGCTCCAAGCAACCAGGGCTTTAACGCGCCTGTCAAAAGCAGCGACTCGAGGCGCGTAGTAACCCGCCATGCTGATCCCGAGCAGGGCGACGCGATCGGGATCGACTTCAGGGCGTGAGACCAAATAGTCGATACACGCCTTGCCCGGCACTTCATAGTCCGGCCGAGTCTTGATCCCTTTCAGATAGATTGACGACCCGCGTCCCGGAGTGTCGACCAACAGCATTGCCCAACCGCGATCGAGCATCTGCTTCCCGCCGAAGTAAATCTCTTCGGCATAGGCATCGGCACCGCCGAGAAACAGTACCGCTGGCCACTTGCCCGACTGTGGGTTGACCGGGTGGCAAAAATAGCCATCGTATTCTTCGTGGCCGCAGCGGATCGAAACGACTTCGATGGTGGGTTGATGAAGTTGGATTGCCGCACGGAAGCATTCCCGCGCCATGGAAAAGCGCTCGGCACGCTTGGGTTCGTCGGCGATCGTCAGAAGAACGTCCGACATCCGGTAATAGTTAGTGGCGTGAAAAAAATATTGCTTTGCGGTGCGCTTGTGTCCGGCGGCGAGCGCCTGCTGCGCCCGCGCCGCCGTTTTCTGCGCAAGATCGAACCAGGCGCGCTCCCAGGCGACCTTGTCTCCGGCTTCGATGTTTTTTATCGCCCGTGCAATATCGAAGATATCGCCGCCGCCTTGCTGAGCCTGAGCGACTAGTCTCAGCGTGTGGCCACCGAAAGGATGACTGGGGAATAGAAAATCGAACATTGGACCTCCTGAGGCTGGAGCCGCTATGACAAATTCGCAAAAACTATTCGTTACTAGAATCGGGTGCGTAATCCAAACAAAAAAGCGCATGAACGGATAACCCGCGCTGCTTAAGTAAGAATCAACTTGACAGTGTATTGGGACGTTGGTAGCGTTGGCCCAGATAACAAAGCTTTCCCAGCTTTGCGACATCATCGAGATCTGAAGCTTTCGCAAAGAAGCGCTCCGTGGTCGTCACCAGGGCAATTCTCCCATCAAGCCGGTTGCTCCCGCGTTTGGCGCGCGAGAGGCCGGCTTGCTTTTTTGGACGAAGCAGGGAGGCGCTACTTCGCCGAGTAAACCTGACCAGAGCGTCTATCGTATTCCTTCCTCAAATCCATGGGCTCGGAACGATTTACGTAACCTCAGTGACCTAGGAGGGTTCTCCATGGCAAAAGTCGATCTCTCGATCGCAATCGGCGGCGCGGCTGGTCAGGGCATCGCCACGCCCGGCGATATTTTGGCGCGGATCTTCGTGCGCCGCGGCCTGCATCTAAATGCCTACAACGCCTATCAATCGATTGTTCGCGGCGGCCATATTTTTCTTACGCTGCGCACCAGCGACGAGCCGGTGCTGAGTTTTGGCGACAAGATCGACATCATGATCCCGCTCAACCAAGACACCATGAATCGCCATCTGGGATTGATGAAAGCCGGCTCCGCGGTCCTTTACAACCGTGACAAGATCAAGCCGGGCCAATCCGCCGACGGCGTTCAACTGTGCCCGTTCTCGGTGAAGGAGCTGGCGCCGAATATCAGAGGCGACCTGGTGCAGAACACGATCGCGCTGGCGGCGGTGCTGCGCTTGATCGGCGTGGAGTTCAAAATCCTCGAGGATATCCTCACGCTGCAATTCAAGCGCAAAGGCGAAGCGGTCGTCAGTGAAAACGTCGGGGTGGCGCGTTCGGGTTACGACTTCGCTGCAGCGCAATTCAAGCCGTTACCTTTCTCTCTGCCCGATACCGGCAAGAAACTCGCTTTCTTTGAGGGCAATCAAGCTTTGGCGATGGGCGGAGCGGCGGCGGGAGTGCGCTTTTATTGCGCCTATCCGATGAGTCCGTCGTCGGGTGTTTTGCACTGGATGGCGCGGCACGCCCGTCAACTGGGTATCATGGTACGTCAGGTAGAGGACGAGATCGGAGTCATCAACATGGCCATCGGAGCGGCCCATGCCGGCTGTCGCGCCATGTGTGCGACCTCAGGCGGCGGATTTGCCTTGATGACCGAGGGGCTCGGCGCAGCGGCGATGATGGAAATCCCCGTAGTCTGCATCAACGTGCAACGGGCCGGGCCGGCCACGGGGGTGCCGACCAAAACCGAGCAAGGCGACCTTTGGCAGGTGATGGGCGCGGGGCAGGGCGATTATCCACGCATCATCGTGGCGCCGACGAATATTTCCGACTGCTTCAAAACCGTGCCCGAGCTTTTTAATCTGGTCGATAAATTCCAGTGTCCCGGAATTATTCTTTCGGACTTGCTGCTTTCCGAAGGCCGGTCCAGCGTCGATCCGGCGGAACTCAATTTCAACATTCCCATCGATCGCGGCGCGGTCATCGGTTTGAACGGCGCAGTGCCCTCCGTCAACGGCGGTTACCGGCGCTACCAAATCACGGACAACGGAATCTCTCCACGTGCCCTGCCGGGAACTGAGGGATTCGAGCATGTGGTGGCGACCGATGACCACGACGAAGACGGCGTGTTGATCAGCGACGAATTCACCAACCCGCACAAACGCCGCGCGATGCATGAAAAGCGCATGCGCAAGATGGAAGCGATCCTGCCATTGCTCGAAGCGCCCAATCTGTGGGGCGCCGAAAACGGTCAAGTAACGCTGGTGGGCTGGGGCTCCACCGAAGGTGTCGTGCGCGAGGCGATCCGCAAGCTGGCGGATGACGGGATTACAGCCAATCAGCTTCAAATCAAATGGCTGGTGCCGCTCCACGCTGAGGCGATTGCAGCGGCGCTGAAGCCTAGCAAAAAAGTGATTATTGTCGAGAACAACTACAGCGGCCAATTCGCGCGCTACCTGAGGTCCGAGACTGGACTCGTCGCGGACGGGCATATTCGGAAATATGACGGCGAGCCGTTCATGCCCCATCATATCGTCGAAGGCGTAAAAGAAATCCTTGCGGAGAAGACACGGCGATATGTCCCAGTGCACGAGATTATGGTCTAGCAGGGTGATGAAAAACCCACGTTACAGGCTGCTCAAAAAGATCTCAGAGCCGCGAAAGAACGCGATGGGCAAAGACCTTGGAGCTAAGAGCCCGGAGCGGGAGCCCCTTGCGCTTTGCGCTTGGCCCTTCGCCAATGAGTCCGTGGTAGCGAGACGATTGAGCGTGACGAAGATATGAGTCTTTTTCACCAGCCTGCTAGAGCTTAGAGAAAGGTTTCCATACCCAGACTCTTTAAGGAGCAAGCGATGACACTATCGACGGTTGACATTGAATCCAAGGCCACCAGCCAGCGGCGGTCGCAAATTCCGCTGACCATCAAAGATTTCAAAGGCAAAGCCGAACCGGACTGGTGTCCGGGGTGCGGCGACTTCGGTGTCTTGAGCGCACTCAAAACGGCGCTTGTCGAACTCGGGATTCGCCCACACGAGGCGATGGTGATCAGCGGCATCGGTTGTTCGTCCAATTTGCCCGGCTATATCAGCACCTACGGTATGCACACGCTGCATGGCCGCGCGCTCTCGGTGGCTACCGGAGCGCAATTGGCCAATCACGAGCTCAAGGTCATTGTCACCGGCGGCGACGGCGATGGCTACGGCATTGGCGGCAACCATTTCGTCCACAGCATGAGGCGTAACGTTGATCTGACTTATATCGTCATGAACAATCAGATTTACGGATTGACGACCGGGCAAGTGTCGCCGACGAGCGCCAAGAACATGAAGACCAAGAGCACGCCGAACGGCAGCGTGGAAAACCCGATCAATCCGATTCCGCTGGCGATTGCCGCCGGTGCGACCTATGTCGCCCGAGGGTATACCGGCCAGGTAAAGCACTTGGTCGAGTTGATTAAGGGAGGAATCGAGCATAAAGGTTTTGCGCTCATCGATGCGTTCAGTCCATGCGTGACGTTCAATCACGACAACAGCCATGAATTTTTCAAGCAGCGGACGAAGAAGCTCGAAGATCTAGGCCACGACCCAAGCGATTTTGCCGCGGCCATGAAATACGGTTACGAGTGGGATGACGAAATCCCCATCGGCCTGTTCTGGCGGCGGGTTGATTTGCCGGCGCTCGACCAACTGGAACCGGTGCTCGAACAAGGCGGGTCGCTGGCGCGCCGCAAGCTGGGAATCGATCAGAAGACCGCGCAATCCTTGATCCGCGAACTGATGTAAAAAGGCAGAATAGGGTTTGATGGAGTTTTGGACAGGCGACCCATGCACCGATTTTCCCCCATAGCGTATGCTCTAATTTGATTCACGTTTCATCGATTCCAGGTTTGGAGTGATGGATTACTAAAAGACCCATCATCTCCGTCCCGCAGGTTTCATTCCTATGTCCTTTTCCTGTAACGTCGGTTGACACCAACATCCGATACAGCGATACTCCTGTCGAAATTTATTTTGCATCGACTGGAGACGCTCGCCTTGAAATCCGGTTTAAAAATTTTGGATTCTGACATGCATCTGCGCGAGCCGGCCAATCTCTGGGAACAATACATGGAGCCGGAGTGGCGTGCTCGCGCGCCGAAGATTCTCAGTTCGACGGCGCGCAGTTCCGCTATGGTGATGATAGACGGAAAGATTCTTCAAGGTTACCGACCGACTTATCGCGGCGGGATATTCGATGCGACGCGCATCGATCGAGAGATCGCCGACTATCGCGCCCATGGCTTCGACGCCCAGACGCAGCTTCAAGCGATGGACCGCGAAGGCTTGGATGCGGCGGCGCTCTATCCATCGATCGGACTCGGTATCATGATGTGCGACGATATGGATCCGAAACTCGCCGCGGCGATCGCGCGTGCCTACAACAATTGGCTTTACGATTTTTGCCAGAACGATCCGAAGCGGCTGAAAGGCGTCGCGATGATCTCGTTGCACGATCCGAGCGAAGCGGTCAAGGAAGCTGAGCGCGCGGTAGCCAAGCTTGGCTTTGTCGGCGTCTTCGCCCGGCCCGAGCCGTTACGCAACATGCCGTGGCATGCGCGTTATTTCGATACGATTTGGTCTTGCTTGGAAGATCTTTGTATCCCCATCGGCTTTCATTCCGCTGCGGCGGCCGGAGAAGTGCCGCAAATCGGCGACCGCTTCGGCGATAACCTTCTGCTGCGCCACGTGGTCTCGCACCCCTTGGAGAACATGCTGGCGATGGTCGATACGGTTGGCGGCGGCGTTTGCGAGCGTCATCCGAAGCTCAAACTGGCTTTCCTCGAATGTTACTGCGGCTGGGTATCGTTTCTGCTTCACCGGATGGATAACGCGATGGCGAAAGGCCGTTTCCCCACCGCGGGCAAATTGAAACCGAGCGAATATTTTCAGCGCCAATGTTGGATTTCGACCGAACACGAGCAGGAGTTGCCGATGATCGTCGGGCTCATCGGCGATGACAACATCGTATTCTCCACGGATTATCCGCATGGCGATTCTGATTTTCCCAATGCCGTCGAGGAATTCTTGGAACTCGACGGTGTGTCGAAGGAAAGCCAAAAAAAGATTCTATGGGATAATTGCGCGCGACTGTACGGGCTCGAGGGGTCATTGGAGTAATGGAGTAATGCAGCGATGCCTTTCGGCGTCCAATACTCCGTCACTTCAACACTCCCATGCTCCAGTCAGCGATTTTAACTTCTTGGAGGTGAATCTTGGCTTATCGCACCGTAGGGAAAGCGCTCCCGCGAATCGAAGGTTATGGCAAAGTAACCGGACAAACCCAATACGCCGCAGACCTCCCGTTCGAGGGACTTTTGTGGGCAAAGGTACTGCGTAGTCCGATACCGCACGGGCGCCTGAGGAACGTCGACATTTCCAAGGCGAAGGCGTTGCCCGGCGTGCGCGCGGTGCTCACCGGCGCTGATGTGCCGAACGTGTTTGTCGGCACCAGGGTCAAAGATCAACCTGTGCTCGCGTCCGATCGGGTGCGCTTCGTCGGGGACGCGGTGGCGGCTGTGGCGGCCGATAGCGAAGCGATCGCCGAGCAAGCCGTGGCGTTGATCGAGGTTGATTACGAAGAGCTGCCGGGCGTTTACGATCCTGAGGAAGCGTTGCAACCGAGCGCACCGTTGATTCATGAAGATCGAGCCCGGTACAAGAACACGCCCAAAATCCCTGAGGGAATCTCGCCCCATAATCTTCAGTCCTTTACCCAATGGAAGCACGGCGATCTCGAGGCTGCTTTTCAACGCGCAACGCGCGTTTTCGAGCACACCTTTCGTACGCCGCTGTCGCACCACGGCTACCTCGAGCCCTGCGCCTGCACCGTGCGAGTACACGAGGACGGCCGCGTCGAAGTCTGGGCGGCAAACAAAGGACCGTGGGGTTTGCGCGACCAGATGGCGGAAGATTTCGGCCTAGCAAAGGAAAAAATCAAAGTCCACATCGTTCACGTTGGCGGCGATTTCGGCGCCAAAGCTTCGTTGATCGACGTGCCGATCGCTTACCATCTGGCGAAAGCGACGGGGCGACCGGTGAAGTTGGTCTTTGATTATACGGAAGAGCTTCTGGCCGGCGGCCACCGCCATCCCGCGACGATTCATTTGCGCACGGGAGTCGAAGACGACGGAACCCTGGCAGCGATCAAAGCTACGATTTACTTCAGCGGCGGGGCCTACGGCTCGCAAAAGGCGAATCCCCAGGTGACCGTGCTTGGCGGGCGACGGCTCGCCAGCATGTATCGAGTGCCGGCGTTTTGCTGCGACACTTATTGCGCTTACACGAATCAGGTACCGTGCACGCAGACGCGCACTCCGGGAAGCCCGCAGATTGTCTTTGCCTTCGAATCGCAATTGGACATTATCGCTAGCGAGTTGGGGCTCGACGCGGTCGATTTGCGCAGACGCAACATTCTGCACGACGGCGACAGCTCGCCGATGGGCGAAAAATGGCAGCACATACTGGTCGGCGAGACCCTAGAGCGGGCCGTTCAGGCTTCGGGTTGGAGGAAGGGAGGGCGCAAACAAAATCGCGGTATGGGTATCGCGCTCTATGAGCGCGGCGCGCCGGAGGGCAAAGCGAGCACGGCGCTGACGCTGGAATTGGACGGCAAGGTCACGATTCTCACTGGCGTCCCGGATGTCGGCCCCGGCTATTACACCGTCGTTCAACAAATCGTCTGCGAGGTGCTAGGGCTGGCGCCCCAGCAGGTCGGGATCAGGTTTGAAGACACAGACAGCTTACCCTTTGATCCGGGAACCGGGGGCAGCAAACAAACCAATACTTCGGCACATGCGGTGTACAAAGCGGCACGCGAAGTGCGGGAGAAATTGATTGCGCTGGCAGCGCGACAGTTGGCTTGCCCGCCCGAAGCTATCCAACAAGACGGCAACAAACTGAAAACGCCGAACCAAAAATCGACGACGACGGAAGCGATGATGGCACTGGCGGTGAAGGAAAACGGCGGCCCGGTTTTCCATCTGACCATGTTCGAGCCCAAGGACATGCCCAAGGTCACGGGATTCGCCGCGCAGGTCGCCGAGGTCGAAGTCGATCCAACAACCGGTAACGTGGAGATCTTACATCTGACGACCGCGCATGACACGGGCGTGGTGCTGAATCGCCTGACGCTACAAGGCCAGATCGACGGTGGTGTCGTTAACGGGCTCGGCTTCGCATTGATGGAGGAGAATCCAATAGTCGACGGAAAAATTGCAACTTTGACGCTTGGCGAATACAAGCTGGCTTGTATTAAGGACGTGCCACCGCTGAGGACGGTCTTGCTCGAGACGCCGACTGGCCCCACGCCTTTTGCGGGCAAGGCGATCGCCGAAAACCCGAATGTGCCGACCGCCGCCGCGATCGCGAATGCGATCGCCGATGCCTGTGGCGTAAGGCTATTCGAGCTGCCCCTGAGCGCGGAAAAGATTTATTGGGCCTTGCAGAGGAAGTAATTCCTCCAGAAACTACGTATTAGAGGTCCAATGGTCCCAAATGCTTCGAACCGTTGGCACACGACCGAAAGGAGACTGCCATGGCACTATTCTACGAGGATCTGATCGAGCCGACGATCGTCAGGCAGGTGAGCAAGCAGGTCGCCTATTGCCGTTGTACCCGGAGCAAGAATCTGCCCTTTTGCGACGGCTCACATGTGGAGACCAATCTCACGCCGCATATTCTGGAATTCGATGAGCCGAAGACCATCGCCGTTTGCCGTTGCTGGAGATCGAAAGACCTTCCGTACTGTGACGGCACGCACGGCCGGCTGGTCAAACCCAAACCGCGGCCCAAACGCGGCAATGACTGATTCAACTTTGAACGTTTGAATTTTTGAACATTCGCAAGAAAGTGCAATCAAACGTTTGGAACCACGGGAACGCTGGAACGATTGGAACACCGATTAACAGGAGGTTTGCTATGGTTGAGATGAAGAATCCGCTGAAGGAAGCCGACACCCATCCGGAAATTCGCCACTTGAGCTTGTGGCGAACCAATCTTGCTTATGTTTGGATCATCAACTGCGAGCCGGGCCTTCAAGACGACATGCACTATCATGACAACGACGATCACATGTTCATGGTTCTCGAAGGAGAGTGCACCGTGCGCACGCCGCACAAGGAATTCGTGCTCAAACAGCATGATGCGGTGATGCTGGAATCAGGCCAGCCTTATCAACTTTGCAACACGGGAAAGGGAAGATTGATCCTGCTCGGTGCAGGCAATTCCGGAGTCAATGGCGTACCGCGAAGCCGCGTCCCCGCAGTACCGAGCCACACGCCGATACGAGAGCCGGTAGTTGCTTAGAGCATAAACCGACCGGTCGTCAAAACGGGTTTTCCTCACTCGCGGCGTTGCGGGACCATGCCCGCTTCGCCGTGACACGACTGGGACGGAATGGCTTCTAAGACACAAGCATGCGAAGGAAACATTGAAGGAGCCGATTAAAATAGGCATCGGCGTGTCGAGCATCGGCCGCTTTCTCCCGCTGGTCGGCAAAACGGCGGGTCTGTTCGACCGGGAGAAGATTGCGGTAGAAATCGTCAATCAGCGCGATGAAGAGCGCGCCGTGCCGGATATCGTCTCCCAAGCGACGCCGATTGGCACGCCGAACGCGCCGTCCCTGGTTTTTTCCGCCCTCGAAGGCAGCGACATCGTGATCGTCGCCGGGTTGCTGAATCGGCCGGCATTCTTTCTGGTCGCGGACCCCCGGGTCACCAGTGTCGCGCAGTTGAAGGGCAAACGCGTCGGGATCAATGAGCCGCGGCGCATGGCCGGGATGGTCATGCTCGCGCTTCTGAGGAAATGGGGCTTCGCGATCGAGACCGATCTCAAAGTTGTCGATTCAGGCATCAACGACCGGAGCTTCGAGGTGTTGATGGAGCGACAGATCGACGCGGCGCTCTTACCTCCTGAAAAGGCTTTTTTGGCCGAGGCCAATGGTTTTCGTGTGATCGGCGATAGCCTGGAGCTTGACTGCCACTGGGTGCCGCTCGCGACCACTCGGCGGTTTCTGCGCGAAAATACCGAGGTCGTGCGCAAGATCGTGTCGATTTATGGTGAAAGCATTCGCCTGTTCAAAACTCAGCCGCAGGAAACCATCCAAGAGATCAGCCGCTGGCTTCCGGCTCTGGCGAGCCGCCCCCAAGTGGTGGAGAAGTGTTACCGCTTATTCGCCGCCGAGTTCGAGCCAACGCTGGTGCCGTCGACCGCATCCATCAATTCCATCTTGAGGGAAGTGGCGCTGCAGAACCCGCGCGCGAGCGACCTTAGACCGACTGACCTGGTGGCATGTCTGTTGTAGGAAACGGAAACGTCGGAAGTCAAGTGCATTCATGGACCGCCGCCTGGGTCCAAGGGAGAGCTCATGCGCGCCATTGATGTGCACGTGCACCCGAGCACGCGCGGCCTCGACAAGCATGCATGCAATTACTTTCGGCGTGACTTGTCCGAGCTGCCGCAGACCGCGAAAAGTTTCTCTGATTTGTACTTGCAGCAGGATGTCCAAGCTTTGCTGATCGGCTGGCATCCGTCCACGGTGTCGGACGGTGTGCGCAACTCCAACGACCATGTCATCGAGCTCGTATCCAATTATCCCAAGGCGTTTGCCGGCGTGCTGGCATCGCTCGATACTAACGCCGCGGATTTAACCGCCGTCGCCCGCTATGCCGAAGAGCTGGTGCGACATCCCAAAGTGGTCGGTTTCAAATTCCATCCGCCCGACCAGGGCTTCTATCCAAGCGATCGGAAGTTTTACGGCATCTGGGAGGTGTTACAGGCCGCGGGCAAGCCGGCGATGTTTCACATCGGCTTCACCGTGCTCGGGGCAAATACCGAAGGCGGTAGCGGCATCGGTCTCGATTGCGGGCGTCCCATTCATCTGGACACCTTGGCGAAGGATTTTCCGCGCCTGAAAATTATTGCCGCTCACCCGGGCTGGCCATGGGTGGAAGAAACCATCGGCGTCGTGACCCACAAGAAAAACGTGTACGTCGATACGTCGGGCTATCTGGCGGAGCAACTGCCCGAGCTGTTTCAAAAAGCGATCGGCAGCCGGCTGCAAGACAAGGCGCTGTTCGGCACGGATTTCCCTTACGTAGATTTGGCGAAGGCGCTCGTGAGTTTCGACAAGCTGGGCTTTAAGGATGCAGTGAAAGAAAAACTGCTGCTGGGTAACGCAAGGAGCCTGTTCGGGTTGCATCCGGGTGGAACGCTTTAACCGACCATGCCTCATAGAGGCTCCCGATGAAATCACTCAGGCGCGGGGGAATACGCGTTCATTTCGAGGAGCCACGCGACGAGGAATCTGCTTTTGAATCGTTTGCCAAAAGCAGATCCTTCGCCGGTGGCTCAGGATGACCTGAAGCGCGGAAGCTAACGGCGAAAATCGGCCGGCTGGCTCAGAAGGATGAGAATGATTGAGGAGGATAGTCGTTGAAATTTGCTTTAGCGACAATTGTCGTGGTGAGCTTGTTTGTTGCGTCTGGCCCGGTCCGCTCGGCGGAAAAACTCGAAAGGATGCACGTCGGCTACAGCGCTCAGGCCGGCGCTTTCGCTCCCATCTGGATTACTAAGGAAGCCGGGCTGTTCAAGAAAAATGGTCTCGATGTCAATCTGATTTTCATTCCGGGCGGACCGACGGCGGCCGCGGCCATGCTCGCCGGCGAGGTGCAGGCGGTGGCGATGGCCGGTCCCGCGGTCGTGAGCAGCAATCTCGCCGGTACCGATCTAGTGATGATCGCCGGAATCGTCAACACATTCGCGTTTCAAATCATCACCGTAAAAAGCATCACAACGCCGCAGCAGCTCAAAGGAAAGCGGGTCGGGGTAAACCGCTTTGGCACGGCGCCGGATATCGCCGCTCGTTTTGCTTTGCGGCGCTTGGGAATCGAGCCGAGCGAGGTAACCATTTTGCAGTTAGGCGAACAATCGACCCGGCTGACGGCGATGAAGGCGGGCCAACTGGAAGCGGCGGTCGTGCTGCCGCCGATCACGACGATCGCGCAGCGGGAAGGCATGAATGTGCTGCTGGACATGTCGGACCTGGGGGCGGAATATCAGATCACTGGTCTGGCCAGCAGCCAAAGCTTCATTACCAGGAAACGCGGTGCCGCGGTGAGGCTCATGCGCGCGTTCGTCGAAGGGATCCATTTCTACAAGACGCGCAAGAAGGAAAGCATGGCGATCATTGCCAAGTACATGCGGACCAATGACATGGAGGCGGTGGAAGCAACCTGGGATTATTTCGCCAACAGGATCGTGCCGAAAAAACCGTATCCGACGGCGCCCGGAATCAAAGCGTTGTTGGAGCTGGCGGCAAAAGAGCGGCCTGACGCGGCGAAAGTCCCGCCCGAGCGGATCATGAATATATCGTTACTGAAGGAATTGGACGATAGCGGTTTCATCGACGGGCTGTATAAATAAGAGAACCTCGTTCAACAGTTCAAAAGTTTGAACGTTCGACATACGCTTTAGCGTTGCCGAAGCTGGGTTACAAACCTTTTGAGCTTTTGAGCGGGGTTGAAAAAGACAAACTAAGGAGAATGTGATGGCTGACAACTTGGCCAACTCGAAGACCGTTTCACAAGCGTATCTGGAAGTAGCGGTGGATCATGGCGTGGATTTTGTTTTCGGTCTGCCGGGCACGAGCGGACAGGAGTTTATCGGCTCCATTGCTGATCAGGAAAGAGTCCGATTTATTCTCGCGCTCCATGAAACATGCGTCGTCTCCATGGCCGATGGGCATGCGCGGGTGACCGGCCGGCCAGCACTCGCTCAGGTGAGCACGCTCCCCGGTTCGGTCAACGCGGTCGGCGCACTTTACGACGCTTACCGGGATCGCTCGCCAGTCGTGGTGACATCGACAAACGTCGACACGCGCATCGTCGGACGCGACTCGCACACCGAAGGCAAAGATCTGGTGGAGTTGACCAAGCAGTTCACTAAGTGGAGCGCGGAAGTGCACCGATCCGACCGCATCCCCGAGTTTTTGAATCGCGCGTTCAAAGTGGCCGCAACGCCGCCGACCGGACCGGTTTATCTGTCGTTGCCGAGTAACTTGCTGGGTGAGACGATAAATCAAGCGAATCCTCGCGCCGAACGGTCGCGGGTTACGCCGCGTATCGCAGCCGATCCTGAAGCGGTACAACAGGCGGCGAGACTGCTCGCCGATGCGAAAAGACCGCTCATCGTCGCCGGCAGCGGCATCGCCAGATCAGGCGGCATCGAAGAATTGATCAAATTTGCCGAGTTGCTCGGCGCACCGGTGGTCATGGAGCCGCGTTATTCCTTCTTGAGCTTTCCTACCGATCATCCGCAGAGTTTTCAGATCGCCGAAAGAAATCCTTCGTTCAATCTGCCGGGGTGGGGCGATCCGGATGTGCTCCTTGCGATCGGCTGCCGGCTGATCCGCGAGTACCGCTATTTGCCCGAGGCTGTGATTAAACCTGAAACCAGCTGTATCCACATCGAGGAAGATCCGTGGGAGATCGGCAAGGTGTTTCCCGTCGATCTCGGCATCATTGCCGATGGCAAGAGTGCGCTCAAGTCGTTGCTCGATGTCTATCCCAAAATGGCGGGTACGCAGAATGGCCGCCAGCAGCGCCTTGAGACCATTCGTAGTGCCAAGGCTCAGGCGAAAGCGGAACTTGAAGAGCGGGTGAAGCAGGGCTGGGACGGTATGCCGATCAGTATGGCAAGGCTTGCCCGGACTTTGGATCGGCTGCTAGAAAAAGACACCTTGATTGTCAACGAAAGTCCGACCAGCAAAGACATTTTGATGGCAAATTTCAGCTTTTCATCGGCGCGGTCGTACTTTTCCAACTCGTCCGGCGGCTATCTTGGTTGGGGCCTCGGCGCGGCGATCGGTGCCCAGTTGGCAGCGCCCAAGCGTCGCGTGGTTGCCTGTCTCGGCGACGGCAGTACCATGTTCGGTCTCCAGGGACTCTGGACGCTGGCGAAATACCGGGTGCCGCTGCTCGTAATTGTGTTTAACAATCGGGCCTACATGGCGGTGAAGAACCAATTCCGTGGTTCGGAGGAACGAATCCGTCTGGCCGCCGAAATGGGCGCCGAATTGGTCGGACCTGAGATCAATTTTGCCAGGATCGCCGATACCTTCGGTATCTTTGGCCAGAGAGTCGAGCAACCGGATGCCATCGAGCCGGCTCTCAAACGCGCAGTGGAGCACCACGGGCCGGCGTTGGTTGACGTCGTTATCGGCCAGAACACCAGAAAGGATTGACAGGCTCCTGAAAAACACTCATATGCTGCGTTGCGTTCGATCGTCTCGCTACACCGTATTCGTAGGTACGGCTTCGCTTGTCGATCTTCCCGCGCCTTGCCTCTGAGCTTTTTGAGCAGCCTGTTTTCAGTTTTTGAATGATAGGGATCAGAGGGATTCGTAGGAGACCCGCGTAATCCTGCACGCCGGCATTGCGGCAGAAAGAGAAGCACAGATGGCGGACGAAGCGAAGGAAGCATTCAAAAAGGTCGGCCTTGGTTCCGAGAACCAGGCTTACGACATCATCGCCAAACTGGATCCGGAATATTTCGAGAAGCTTAAAGGGCTTTATGTCGATGGCACCTTCGGTCGTGAAGGCGCGCTGCCGCGCAAGACTAAGGAATTGATTATGGTGGGCATCTGCTGCGCGCTCTCGCGGCCGCGCGGCATCCGTCTGCATAGCGAACGAGCGCTCACCCTCGGCGCCACCCCGAGGGAAGTGATCGAGGCAATGGAAGTCGCGGCGATTCCCGGCGGCATGCCCGGTCTCTGGGCGGGCGTCGAGACGCTCCAGGAAATTCTCAAAGCGAAGGGCCTCGAGTTTAAATGATGCAAGTAATGCTGACGAATCCAGTGAAAGTCTCGGCCTGGAGAGATGTTTCGCCTGGATCTCGAGTGTCGGAGACAAATGGTCGGCAGAAAACATTTTAAACGTCTTCAACGGAGGAAAGCGGTTGAACGGTTTGAGCCATGACCTACGCTAACGATGGCCCGCTCGACCGCGTGCGCGTGTTGGATCTCACACGTGTCGTCGCGGGCCCCTATTGCTCGATGTTTCTCGGCGACTTCGGCGCCGAAGTCGTCAAAGTCGAACAGCCCGGTGTCGGCGACGATACGCGCGGCTGGGGGCCGCCGTTTGCCGGCGGTGAGAGCGCTTACTACCTTTGCATCAACCGCAACAAAAAGAGCCTGACTTTGGATCTCAAGTCCAAGCGGGGAGTCGAGTTGCTCCGTCAGCTGGCCGAACGCGCCGACGTGATCATAGAAAATTTCCGGCCCGGCACCATGGAGCGGCTCGGCCTGGGCGAGAAAGAGCTACGTGCGCTTAACCCGCGGCTGATTTATGCGTCTCTAACCGGGTTCGGCGCCGATGGCCCGATGAGCGACTGGCCGGGTTATGATCTCATCGTGCAAGCATGGGGCGGGCTCATGAGCATCACCGGCACCCCCGACGGAGAACCGGTCAAAGTCGGCGTTGCGATCATCGATCTTGTCGCCGGCCTCATGCTTGGCAAGGCGATCACCGCCGCGCTTTTCGCGCGCGAGAAAATTGGCGTTGGCCAGCGCATCGACACGTCATTGCTGGAAGCCGAGGTCGCGTCGCTGATCAATGTCGGCAGCAATTATCTGGTCGGCGGGAAAATTCCCAGCCGCTGGGGCAACGCTCATCCGAACATTGTGCCCTACCAAAACTTCAAAACCGCGAATGGCTACCTGGTCATCGGCGTCGCCAGCGAAGTCATCTGGAAGCGGTTCTGCCAGGCCATCGGCTGCGCGGATCTTAGCGGTGATCCGCGCTTTGTCAACAATTCAAAGCGGGTGGAAAATCGCGCCGAGCTGATTGCGCTTTTGTCCCAATTATTTCTCACACGCAGCAATGAGGATTGGTTCAAATTGCTGACCGAAGCGGAAGTTCCGTGCGCGCCGGTGCAAAGCATTGATCAAGTGTTTCAGGCGGCGCAGGTGTTGCAACGCGATATGTTGATGGAAGTCCAGCACCCCACGGCTGGCAAAGTTCGCATGGCGGGGATTCCGGTCAAATTCTCCGTTACGCCCGCATCGCTCAGGATGCCGCCGCCACTGCTTGGTGAGCACAGCGCGGAGATCCTCCAGGACTGGCTGGGCATGAGCACCGCAGCGATCGACGACCTGAAAAGAGAGAGAATCATATGACGGGCAAACTGTTCGAGGAGTTTCATCCCGGCGACCGCTACAGCACGGGCCGGCGGACGATCACCGAGCATGACATTCTGCAGTTTGTCACCCTGGTTGGGCTCACCGAGCCGCTATTTCTCGACATGGAGTACATTCGCAAGGAAAGTCTCTATGGTGATCGCATTGCGCCGGGAAGCTTGACCTTCGGCATGGCCGAGGGGCTGACCGTCCAAACCGGACTCATTCACGGCACCGGCATGGCCTTTGCGGGACTCGACAAGATGCGCCTATTTGGGCCAGTCAAAGTCAACGACACGATCCACGTGGAAATCGAAGTGCTCGAGACCAAGCCGGTGCCGTCACGTGGCGGCGGCATCGTGCGCTACCGGCAATGGGTGAAGAACCAGCGCGGGGAAACGATCATGGAGTACGATGTGGCGCGGTTGATCAAAGGTAAGAAGCAAGGAGTCAAGAGTTAGGAGTGAGAGTCACAAGTTAGGAGAGTCGGCGGGAGCACATCGCCTTACTCCTAACTACTCACTCTTCTAGTTATGGCAATCAAGTTCGGGATCCTACTCCCCACCCGGGAAGTGATACTTTCCGGCAGAGCAGACCCGGGCAGCATCTACGATCTTGCCGATCGCGCTGAAGCCCTTGGCTTTCATTCGGTTTGGGTGGGTGACAGCGTCGTCGCCAAACCGCGGCTCGATGCGCTCACGACCCTCGCCGCTGTTGGTGCCAGGACGCGGCGCATCCGCTTGGGCACGGCCGTGTATCTCGCAGCGCTGAGAAATCCGGTAGTGGTCGCTCACACGGTTGGCACTGTCGACTGGCTCAGCGGCGGCCGCGTCGATCTCGGCATCGGCTACAGCCGGCCCAAGGATCCGGTGCAGGAGCACGAGTACCGGGTACTCGGCCACGATCCGGCCAAGCGCATCAAGATGAGCGAAGAGCTGGTGGAGGTGATTCGCCGCTTGTGGCGCGAAAACGATGTTTCGTACACCGGGATTTTTTCCCGCTTCGATCATGTGACTGTGGAGCCGAAACCGCTGCAGCCCGGCGGCGTCCCGATCTGGCTCGCCTCGAATAACGTTGAGCCGGGACTTAAACGGGTTGCGCGCATGGGCGATGGCTGGCTCAACAATATCACCGACCCAAAGACTTACCGCGAGTGTCTGGATAAGATTCATGATTATGCGGCCCAGGTGGGCCGCGATCCGCAAACCATCGAGCCGGGACTTTATTTTACTCTCGCCGGCGGCGATAACAGCGCTATTCGGGCGGGGCAGACTTTCCTGTCGCAGTATTATAACCGGCCCTACGAAGCGGTGGCGACGGCGATGCTCTGC
This sequence comes from Binatia bacterium, assembly GCA_036554745.1. Taxonomy (GTDB): domain Bacteria; phylum Desulfobacterota; class Binatia; order UBA9968; family UBA9968; genus DP-20. The sequence continues at coordinate 12,997 of DATBMR010000064.1, read as the reverse complement.
GTCCTCGGAAGCTGGGGTCAAGTGATGGATCGAATCGAGGCTTACAGGGATGCAGGCGCGCAAACTTTGGTGCTGCGCTTTGCAACCAGCGATCAGCTCGGACATTTGGAGTCATGTGCCGAGCATCTATCCCACCGCGGGCTCTTGTGATTTTCCTAAGTGATCGTGGGAAAAAGGAAATGCCATTCCCGGGTCAAGGCAGGATTCAAATCGACGGATGAGCGACATGGTGGTTGCGCTGTCGAGCAGGAAAATCAACGCGGCTGAATTCGCGTAACGTCATCTGAGTCTGGTCAATTCGCACAGTCTCCAACAGAGAGAGGGAAATATGAAACTCAAAATCTTTCTGATTCTCTGGGCATGTAGCGCAATCGTGCTATCCGCCGCTCGCAGCGAGGCCGCCGGGAACCGTCTGCGCGTGGGCTATCCATCCCCGAGCGCAAGTTTTTACCCGCTTTTTGCCACCAAAGAGGCGGGGCTCTTTGAGAAATACGGCTTCGATCCCGAGATGATCTACGTTCAGGGAGTCCAGCTGGTTCAGGTGCACGTCGCGGGCCAACTCGACGTCTCTACCATTTCTTCCGTCGTCTACCTGCAAGCCTCGGTCGAAGGAGCCGATCTGGTTCAAATTGCCAGCTCTATCGACGGCCAGCTCATGAAAGTGATGGTTCACCCTTCGATCACTAAGCCGCAGGATCTCAAAGGAAAAACGCTGGCGGTTACACGCTTCGGATCGCTCACCGACTTATTGATCCGTCCCGCTCTAAAAAACTGGGGCCTCGAGCCGATGAAGGACGTGAAGCTCATTCAGATCGGCCGCATGCCGGACATCGCGACCGCGATCGCGCAGAGGTTGGTGGATGGGGGCGTAATTTCTTTTCCGACTTCGGTTCAGGCGGAGAAGATGAATCTGAAAACGCTGCTCGACTTCGCCGAATCAGATTTCACATTGCCGGCCACAACCGTCGTGATCAGCCGTAAATACGGCAAGAGTAACCGCGACGAGGTGCTGCGTTTTTTGAAAGCCTACCTGGAAGGGACTCAGCGGTTGTTTAGCGACCGGGAATTAGGCATTCGCGCGCTGCGCAGGTACGGCGGGATCTCCGACCGCGACATGCTCGCCGGCACCTACGATCTTTTTACGAGTCGCTACATCAAGAAAATTCCCAAAATCAATCTGAAGGGGGTAGAAAACTCCCTGAGCCTTATCGCCGAAAACAACCCCAAAGCGAAAAACCGTAAGATCGAGGATTTTATCGACCCGAGCTACATGGAGGAGCTCGAGAGAAGCGGGTTCATCAAGTCATTGTGGAAGTGAACTCTCGCGAACCTCAACATGGCATTCTGAGGACCGCGCGACGAAGAATCGGTTTTTTCTTTCGGCGTAAAGAAACAAAGCAGATCCCTCGCTAGCGCTCGGGATGACACTGTGGGCCGGCGGGTTCCGCATAGCGCTCGTCGAAGACCGGGATGATGCGCGAGTGTAGTTGGCACCGCACTGGCAGTCTGCTTCACCTCGTCATCCTGCTATCTGTAACAGAATCTTGCCAAACTGGCGCGCTTCTTCCATGCGCTGCTGCGCGGATGCGGCCTCCTGCAGGGGAAACCTGCGATCGATGGTTGGGTGAATTCGGGAGACTTCAAGGAAGCTCAAGAGCTGGCGAAAATCCTCCCGGCTCCCCAGAGTTGAGCCATAGATCTTCAATTCTTTCTTGATCATCGTCTCGAGATCATCATTGGGTGCGCTTCCTGCGGTGGCGCCGCACGTGACCAATCGACCACCGTAGCCCAGCGATGCCAAGCTTTTCTGCCAGACTTCGCCTGCTACGCTGTCGAGAACCACATCCACCCCGCGATGGTCGGTTAACGTGCGCACTTCTTCGGCGAAGTTCTGCCGGCGGTGATTGATGCCGTGCTCCGCTCCTAGGACTCTGGCGCGCTCGAGTTTTTCATCGCTGCCGGAGGTGACAATCACGCGCGCCCCGATGCGTTTAGCGACCTGGAGCGCTGCGCTGGCCACGCCGCCGCCGATGCCGATGATGAGTAGGGTTTCGCCGGCTTGTAGCCGAGAGTTTGTGACCAGCATGCGCCACACGGTTAGGAACACGAGAGGGAAGGCAGCGCCTTCGTCGAATGTCATGTACGAAGGGATGGGAAAGCAGTTTTCCGGAGCCGCTTTCACATATTCGGCGTAAGTGCCGTCCAGCCGTTCTCCCAGGGCTCTGACGCGGATGCACATAAAATCGCGATCCGAGAGACAGAACTCACACTCGCCGCATCCGGTGAATGAGTAGAGGCATACCTTGTCGCCGGTTTTGACTCTCTTGACGTCACCCCCAATGTCAACGACGACGCCGGCGCCATCGGCCCCGAGAATGTGCGGCATCGGGATCTGCATCCCGGTGGCTCCCATGCGTACCCAGATGTCGATGTGGTTCACCGCCGCCGCTTCGAGTTTTATGATGACGTCCGTTGGTGAAGTGATCCGCGGCTCGTTCGCATCTTCGTAGCGCAGCTGGTCAAGTCCGCCGTGTGCGTGGATCCGAATTGCTTTCATATCGATCAATTTGGGAAGCTGAACGACCCGGCGAGAGTGTTCGTCATTCCGGCGCAGGCCGGAATCCAGTTGGTTTTCCGAAGCTGAACGCAGAACGAAACTGGATGCCGGTCTTCACCGGCATGACGCATTCTCGTTCCGAACCAAGGATCGCCACTCGAGTAAAATTAAGACATTCTAAGGCCAATTTCGACACGCAGGGTGCGTTTTGAAAACGGCCGGCGGCAATCGGTTGCGAAATCTAACGTTTGTTCAACGCCGCGTAGATTTTTTCCGAAGTCAATGGCAGGTCGCATAATCTCACGCCAACGGCATCTTCGATCGCGTTGGCGATCGCCGCAGCGGTGGGCACGTTGGGGATTTCGGCGATTGCCTTACCTTGGAACGGCGCCGGCCCGGCGGTGTCTTGCATCAATATCGTCGTCAGCTTGGGTAAATCCGCCATCGTCGCCATCTTGAATTCGCCGAGGTTCGCCGTCACCATTCGGCCGTCGACAAGCGAGCTATCTTCCATCAAGGCAAACCCCAGGCCGGTAACGACGCCGCCGTCGATTTGTCCCTGGTAAGACAGATGGTTCAACACGGTGCCGGAGTCATGGACCGTTGTGAGCTTCGTCACCCTGACCTGGCCGGTGGCCGGATCGACCTCCACTTCCGCGACCTGCGCCGCATAAGAGGTGATCGGCGCGCGCGACGGTTCGTAGATGCTGAGGTGGGTGAGCGTGCCGCGGTTTTGTTCGACAGCAAGGCGCATCAGATCGGCGAACGGTATGGGTTTCCGTCCTGGAGCGGCGTAGCGGCCTTTGACCTCCCGCAGTTCCGCGGGCCCGCAGCCCAGGCGTTCAGCGGCGAGCGCCAATACTTTTTCCTTTATTTCGGAGACCGCCTGATAGGCGGCGGTCCCGACGCTGTTGGTGGACTTGCTGCCGCCGGTGCCGGAGTCGTAAGGCGAACTGTCGGTGTCTTCGACGCGAATGCGGACGCGCTCCCGCGGCAGGTCGAGCACTTCGCTGACGATCTGCTGGACCACAGTGTGAATACCGGGGCCGACGTCGGGCACGCCCAAATTGACGGTGACACTGCCGTCCGCATCGATCGAGATGGCCGCGCCGGACTTTCCTGCGCCAGACGGGCGCTCATAAACCGCCACGCCACGGCCCACGTTTCTCGTTTTCGGCTTCTTCCAGCCACCCGTAGCCACAGCTCTTTGCAGAGTCTGTTTGACCACAATGCCTTTTAACTTCTGCCCGAACGGCGTCGGCTCGCCGTCATTGAGCAGATTTTTCATGCGAAACTCAACCGGGTCCATGCCCAACTCGCGCGCGATGATATCGATTTGCGATTCCATGGCGAAAGTCGTCTGCGGGCTTCCCGGCGTGCGCGTCTGAGTGCACGGCACCTGATTCGTGTAGGCGCAGATCGTTTCAACTTGAATTGCCGGAATCCGATAGTAGCTGGCAATGCGACGCGGCCCCTGGACCGTGACTTCGGCGTTGGCTTTGAGGGCGGCGTAGCCGCCCCCGCTGAAGACAGCGCGGGCGTGCAGCGCGCAAAGATTGCCATTGCCGTCGACGCCAGTGCGAAGCGTTATCACGGCCGGGTGGCGATGCGACACGGCGGTCAATTCCTCGTTGTAGTCGAGCACCATCCGCACCGGCCGGCGCGTCCGCTCGGCCAGAAAGTAACAGACCGGGGCTTCGACCACCGAGGTCTTGCCTCCGAAGTCGCCGCCCACCGGAAGAATATGGACTTTAACCCGCGAAGGATCGAGGTTGAGGTCGCGCGCGAAGCGATCACGCAAGGTGAAGGGCGCCTTGTTCGAAGCCCACATTTCGATGCGGCCGTCGTCGTGCACCTGCACCGTGCAGGCGTGGGGCTCGATGTAGCCGTGGAAACCTAACGGCGTGCGAAACGTATGCTCGAAAATTCGCGCTGCCTTTTTGAACCCGGCTTCGAGGTCGCCGTTGCTCCATTGGCCGTACGATTGGATATTGGGCAGCTCGGTGGCGCGCTCGGGAGCGTTTTTATAATGCGCCGGATTGTCGTGCAGCACGGGCGCGCCCGGTCGAATGGCCTCAATCGGATCGGCGACAAAAGGCAGCTCTTCGTATTTGACGTCAATCAGCCCGAGCGCTTCTTCGGCGATCTCCGCGTTGTCGGCGGCCACTGCGGCAACCGGTTCGCCGACGTAGCGCACGCGGTCGCGCGCCAGCGGCGGCATGTCTTTCATGCGTAACCCCACCATCACGGGCGGTAGATCGGCGCCGGTGATGACCGCATGGACGCCCGGCAACTGCGCCGCCATGGAAGTATCGATTCTGACGATGCGGGCGTGCGGCAAGTGCGAGCGCAAGATCTTCGCAGAGAGCGAGCCGGGGATTTCAAAGTCCGCCGCGTAACGCAGTTTGCCCGAAACCTTGTCGGCGCCCTCCACGCGTGGCACCGGTTTATTTACAATCTTGTAAGCCATCCGTTTTCTCCAACGTCGTCTCGATTATTACGATTTGTTTCACCGTCATCCTGAGAAAGTGCAGATCCGTTCTAATTTTCTAATAAAGAAACTCATCTGTCATCTCGAGCCGCACTCGTTCTACAGTTCGTTAGTCATTTGGCTAGAGTTTTACTTTCGTGAAAACTGTTAAAGGATTCTTTTGAAAGATTTTCAATTTATCTTCGGCGCTCAAAAACTTCAGGCTGTCGATCACCGGGATTAAATCGTCCGAAGGTTTGCCGGTGTCCGGACGGATGGCGCCGCCGGAACCGGGCGATTCGCTGCCGAACAGCATTTGGTCGACGCCGCGCTGCTTGATCGCGGCTTCGAGGTAGTGCTCGTCATAGCAACAGCAGTCGAAAAATAGACTCTTGGTGAAATCGCCCTGGCCGACGTGCCGGCCGTCGGTGGAAATAAAGCGATTGAGACCGCCGCCGCAGTGGCAGATGACGATCTTCAGCTTGGGAAATGTCTGGAACACATCGCTATGCGTATAGAGCTGCATGGCGACGAACTCTTCGAGATAGTTATTCATTTGATAGTTGGCCGGGATGATTTCCAGCCGGCGATCGTAGGTGATCGACGGATGCACCATTAACGGAACATCCAACTCCACGGCTTTCGCATAGAGCGGATACCAGTACTCCTCGTGGACGCCCGGCGCCTGCTTGTCGCCCGCGGGATCGGGATTCAAGTACGCGCCGACAAATCCCAGTTCCTTCACGCAACGTTCCAGCTCGGCGATGCAGTTGCGCGTGTCTTTTTCCTTGGTCTGCGGCAATTGCGCCATGCCGCGAAAGCGGTCCGGGTGAAGCTTGACAATCCGCGCAATGACGTCATTCACCGTGCGGCACCAGAAATCCTGGAGGAAAGGACGCATCCAGTGCCACATGGCGATCGGCCGCGGCCCGATGAGCTGGATGTCGATATTACGCTCGTTCATGAATGTCAGATGGCGCTGCTGGGCGTTTTCCAATTGCTCGTCGGTCATCTCGAGCTTGCGTCCTGGCGTGTTTTGCGCCACCGTCTCGGCGAGAAACTGGCGGAACGGCGCCGGCGTGCTCATATGGCCGTGTACGTCGACGACTTTGTATCCGTTGTACACTCTACATCCTCCTTGCTTGCCGCCGATTATCGTTCCTACTTAACAGGGGAATCAGTACGTCTGTCAAGCATCACAGCGGGCTACACGATATGCTTGTGGGGGGATGCAGCCGTATTCGGGATTGTAGATTCCATTTTTTAGATCTTCCTTGTCAGGAACCGATTTGTTAAAGTCTTGCTCACTATCAAAGAAAGGATGCGATATGAGCTTAACTCGCGCCTTGGCGGCAGTTTTTTACGCCGCCTTGTTGCTCTCGGTGGGTGTTGCCCATGCACAGAGCAAGCCGCCCGCGCCTTTAGTGACCGTTTACAAGACACCAACCTGAGCGTGCTGCGACGGCTGGGTGGTGCACCTGGAGAAAAACGGGTTTCGAGTTGAAACGAAAATTCTCTTCGGCAAGAACTTCACGGATTTCAAGCGCAAGCAAGGAGTGCCGCAAAAGCTCTACTCGTGTCATACCGCCTTGATCGACGGCTACGTGATCGAGGGCCATGTGCCGGCCGATCTCATCCGTAAATTTTTGAGAGAGAAACCGGCGGTGATCGGATTGGCAGTGCCCGGCATGCCGGTGGGTTCGCCCGGGATGGAAGGCGGCACGCCCGAGCGGTACGAGGTTTTCACTTTCGATAAAAACGGGCAGACGACGGTGTATGCGCGGCGATAGACAGGGCAGGGGGTATTGAGGAGGGCAACCATGCAAAAACTTAAGTCGCTCCAACTGGTTGCTTGTTTGGCAATACTGGCTCTGAGCGGCCAGGCGTCGTTCGCCCAGGAGAAGAAGGCGATCCGTATGGTGTTCGTCAGTCTCGCGTGGAACAGCGAGATTCCCTTCCGGGTTGCGCTCGCGCGTGGATTTTTCAAGCAGCAAGGGCTTCAGGTCGAACCGATTCTGATCCGCGGTGGACCGGCGGCGATAGCAGCGCTGGTTTCCGGGCAAGTCGATTATGCGGCGATCGGTGGGGCGCAGGCGGTGTTCCGCAGCAAGGCACGCGGACTGGACTTGTCGATCATCGGCTGTACGTCGAGCACGACGAATTATATTATGCTCGGCGACAAGCAAACCCGAACTGTGGAACAGCTCAAGGGTAAGATGATCGGCATCACGGGCGCAGGCACTTACTCCGAATTCGCCGTCAGAACCTTTCTCAAAAAACACAACATCAACCCGGATAAGGACGTCGTATTGCGTGCCATCGGCGGCACCGTCTTGCGTGCCGCGGCGATTGAAAAAGGAATCATCTCGGCTGCGCCGTTTTCCACCGAAGACGGCGTCCGGCTCATCAAGGCGGGTTATTCAGTGATCAGCAACCTGAGCGAATCCCTGGGTATCCCGCAGAACATCCTGGTGACTCGCAACGAAGTTCTGGAAAAATACCCCGACACTACCCGGCGAATGCTCAGGGCCTATATTCAAGGCATTAACCTGGCCAAGTTCAACAAGCAGGAAGCGATCAAGGCGGGATACGCGTCGGGCTTGCAGGGCGACCCGGAGATTGTCAACGCCGCGTGGGACCTCTACTCACCGGGGCTCACTTCGGACCTCACCATCGCGACGGCGGGATTGCAACAGATGCTTGACGAAGACATCAGGAACGGTTTGGTCGATAAGAACTTCACCTTGGACCGCGTGGTGAATGATCGGATTCTCAAGATCGCGCAGCAAGAGCTTAGAGCCGAAGGTCGAATTAAGTGAGCATGCCAGCCGCTCGAACCGTAGTTGAAGCCGCACCCGAAATTGCATTGCGGCAGGGTGCAATGGCACGCGATGACGGACCTGGAGATTGGCGTGTTGCTTGGATTATTGAGAATAAATCGGCGAGAACCCTTGAGATTTTGGCTGCACGTTTACCGCACAGCCAGTTCAAGGCGGACGAGATCCGGTTTGTCCCGGCGCTACATCTCGCGCCGAAAGAGCGCGGTCAATTCGAGGTTCGCGTAAAATGCCATGAGCCCGTAGGGCTGGTGACTGAAAATGCTTTCGTAATTTTCTCCGTGATCTGGTCAGGGGAGGTGTGGCGCATCTTTGTGCGGATTCGCGTGGTCGTGGGTTGTGACGGCAAGCCGGAGACGGCAACCGAATTGATTACATCTCACAAAGTTGGATTTTCAGGCGTCACGTCATAGCTACAAGGAAAACTATGGCCGACAAGGAAAAAGATCTGTATATCCTGCGGCGCATGCGTGGCTGATACAGCAACTGAGGCCTCGGCTTCGAAGAGACCACGGGTATGGTCTCCAATACCTTGAAGATGGCACAAAAAGATGTGGTGGCGGCGCTCAAACGCTTGCGGAACCAGCACAGCGACGATCCGGAATATAAGAAGTTACGCAAAGATTTGCCGCCTGAGTGGCCGATCTAGCGAGTTTCTGTGCTTTATTTCCTTGGCGGCATTTCTGATCACCGAATTTCTTCCCTTGATTGGGGTAAGACTAAGAAGGGGTGATGCGTTGAAGAGGACCTGCATTACCCTCTTGCCAGAGTCAGAACGTCTTCGTAGCCTCGAGGGATCGTATATGCTCGCCGAAGATTCTGCTTCTTAAGCCCGTGCGAAAAGCAGATGCTTCGCGTTGCTCAGCATGACCTTGTTTTTATTGTTGCGAACAATCGAGACAAACAGTTACGAGTGCATGCGTACGGAGCTATCAGGCAGGAGACCGCAGCTTGACCGTGGGCTGACGTAGATTCAAATCCTTGACGCCACTCCAGAACTCTCTTTTGCCGGTCATCGCCTGGACGTGGCCGTCCCATTCGAGAGTGAATGCGGTAAGCCCGAGCTTGACCGCGTCGCGAACCTTCTGTTGAGTCGGCTCGTCGATCGCCAGCTGGCGAATCGCGTCGATTTGCCGGCTGCCGTGGCCTTCGTCTTCGTCGGCGTGGAGTTTGTAAGTTTCTGCGGCGCGCGGCGAGAAGCCGTAATGGTCGGTCAGCTCGCGGTAAACATTGTCCGAAATCCTCCCGGCGCCGCCGAGTTGGCTTTCAACGAACGCAAGCATGGCGACGCCTTCGAGAGCCGAGCGACGCTGGCAGCAGCCGATGATCATTTCAATCGCCGCCAGAGTGCCGGGCGCGGGCTCGGCGTTGTCGGCTTCGGCGCGCGAGATGCCGCCTTCTTCGAGAAATTGCAGCATGATGTCGACGTGGGTGGGTCTGCTGCCGAGCTCTTCCATAAAGTTTTCCAGGATGGTGTCCATCACCGCGTATTGCTTGGCGGCCACCGCATTGACCGCCATGTAACCGAAGAAAATTGGATTGGTGCGTACTCTGAGGTAGTGCTGCACTTCGCCTAGGATGATCTGCTCGCGGGTCCAGCGGTGATTGATGATGCCGGCGAACCAAGGATGCTGGTCCATAGGGACTTCGGCCGCATATCCCCAAAGCTCATCGATGAATTCTTCAGGCTTCATAAAAGAACCATCTAGCTCAGACGGACGAGATTGTCCATCGTGACAACACCGTTGTTCGAGGCAACGGGTTTACCGATCGGGACCGCCGAGGTTCAAGCTCGTTCTATCCGGCGATCTGATGAGATTTGCCAGCCGCATTATTGCGTCACTTCCGGCGCAATCTCCTGCGGCACTTTTGTTACCGAGATCCTTATACTCGTCGGGTCGAGATTGACCAGAGCGATGTCTTTCGGGTGTGGGACGTTTTGCTCGGAAAGCTCGAAAGTCCTGCGTCCCAGAACGGCCAATGAGGCGTCCACGGTGGCCCGGAGTTTTTTTCTATCGAAAAGGTAAAAGGCTCGGCGCTGCCCGGAAAATCTCACCGTGACCTCGGTTGGTTGAACCTCGTCAAGTTTGAGACCGGCGGGGAGATTTTCGATGACGACAGGGACCTTATAGGTTGTTTCAACGATTTTGGAACCAGGCACGAAGATGTACCAGAACCCTATCGACAGCGATAAGGCCGTGATCTTGATAAGCCAATTTTCACGCAGGAGCTGCAGCGATAGGCCTTTTTTCTCCCGAGTTGGAAACTTGTCTTCAAGAAAACGCTGCAATATCGCGCCAAGCTCCTGAATGTTGTCGAGTTGCTGAAGTTGGCCATCGCGCGCGACGGATATGGTTCCTCTTTCTTGCGAAACCACCAGGCAAACTGCGTCGCTCAATTCCGCCAAACCCAAGGCCGCGCTATGGCGCGTACCCACGTGAGCAAGCTGTCGGGTATCTTTTGAAAGCGGAAGATGAACGGCGAAGCGGATGACATGGTTGTTTTCTACCAGTAGGGCACCATCGTGGCCCGGCGAGTGGACGTCAAAGATGCTTTTCAACAATGGTTCGGTGAGGATTCCATTCAGTGGGATGCCGCCGCTGATATGACGCTCCAGCGGATCCTTGCCACGAATGACAATTAGCGCTCCGGTACGGTCCCGCGCGAAGTCCGCGACCGTGCGGACAAGGATATCGATGGATGTTGAATGAAGGGCCGGAGCCCGGCTGCCGATCAGGCTCCAGACGGCGATCCGTTCAAACACCTGTCTGAGCTCTTCCTGAAAGATGACGACGATCACAATGACCAAGACCGCGAAAAAGCCCTGAAACACCCACGCCGTCATTTGAAGATCGAGGTATCTGGCGGCCAGGAAAATCGCGCCGAGGATAAGAATGCCGCGCACCACGAATACCGCGCGTGTGCGCTGCGCCCATACGATCGCTGTGTAAAGCAAAATGGCGACGAAGACGATATCGACGAACTCGCCAAAGGTAATACTGACAAACGGATTGAGAATGTTTTCGTCCCTCATGAGGCTCTTTCTGCGGGCCGCAAGAAACTGGGAGGCCGCGGATCGCTGGAGGCAAGCTCTGCCGCCGTTGGAGTCACAGATAAAAAAACAGAGTCTTTTGTGACTCACAAGGCCAGGGCGGCCGCAAACAGCTTCGCGGCGCTATCGTGGCGCGTGCCTAGTCTCGATTACCGAGTATCGCGATAAGGTTTACGCACATTTGGCGGAAGCGCAAGGTAGGCTGGCATGTAATCTGCGATGCAGTATTTTGCATAAAAAGGAAAAATTAATCCTTAATTTGTCGGCACAGCTAATCCGCTATGTTTTTCAATGCACTTAGGAATCGGTAGAAAAAACGATAGTATGGGCATTGTTCATCGCAATGCTTAACAAAGAGGTGGGTTCACTAGTGTCCGGACGTTAGTTGAACAAATTCAGTTGATTAGAGGAACCCGAATAAATTTCCTCGGTAACAATTTTACTAAGTAGTTGATCTAACGGAATTCGTTCGAACATGGTCAGGCTCAAGATCTGTAATATTTCATACAAGGTTGCGGAGAGCTTGAGTCGTTTTTTGATGATCGCCACGAGCACATAGACCGAGACGGCGATCCAGATTTGTGTTTTGACTGCGTTCTCGGTGGTGCCGTAGAAGACTTTGATACGCAAATGTTGCTTGATCCATTTGAAAAACAATTCGACTTGCCAGCGGCAGCGATACAGCTCGGTGATGGTCAACGCCGGCAAGGTGAAATTGTTGGTGAGGAAGACCAAACCTTTGCCGGTTGTTGGATCTTTGAAGCGGACTCGACGCAGCGGTGTGTCGAAGTCTTGTCTGGAATAAAAGCCTGTCAGCGCGATGGTTTGATCGCAAATCAAGCCGGTGCTTCGATCGACGCGATGGGAATAACGGCGCTGGGCTTTGAGGTTGGATTTGGCCCTTGTGACAAAGAAACATTTCGCCTCGTGCAACTGATAAAGCCGGTCGAAGTCGATGTAGCCTCGGTCCATGATGTAGAAAGCGCCGGGCTCGGGCAACAACAGATCGAGAACGTTGACGTCGTGCAGTTTGCCATCGCTGATGTGGAGGAACGAAGGGATATTGCCCCGCAAGTCCAAGAGCGTGTGCAGTTTGATGGCCGCTTTGGTCGAGCGAAACGGAGCCCAAGGAAACACCGACAAACACAGATCGATGGTGCTGGCATCCAGAGCGTAGACGGTGTCGTGGAGATCGACGCCAAAGGGTTCGGTGGCGTACAGACGCCGAGCCATGCTGATCAGCGACTGGGCAAAGTCGGCGTAGATGCGCCAGTCGCGGCTCTCGTTGGCATCGGCCAGAGTGCTGCGCGAAACCCGGCTCTTGATCCCCATGTGGTAGAGCTTGCTTTGTTGGGCCCGCAAACACGCTTCGATGTCGCGCAAGCTCTCTCGGTAGGTCAGTTGCGCAAACGCCATGCAGAGGTATTGATCGAGACAAGAGAAGCTTTTGACCTTGTGGCTGCCGCCGTAGCGGGCCACGCAACGGCAAAAGGAGGTCAGCGGCAGATGTCCAGTGACCTGTGCAAACACTAGCTTGCCCTCGTGCATTCAGCCCTCCTGCGAGTGTGTTGCCCGCAGGGTGGCAAAGGGTCGGTTCCAAATTCAAATCGAGACCAGGCAAAATCATGAGTTATCTATTTCAGATCAGGCCATTACAGATTTTGGACACATCAACGTCCGGACAGCAGTGAATTTGCACTATTTCACATAATGCGCCGAATAATGCGCCGACTTAGTGTATCTTGCGTAGTAACTCAGAGTAACACGTACGGAAGTGACCCAGATGTCGCAGTCCTAAAAAGAGCGCTAAGGGCGGGCTTAATCCCTTGGCTATCTAAATCGTCTATGCCGAGTAAGTCCGTCAGTTGGCAACCACGCGTCACATGTTGCTGAGTAAATCTACACAACACACCAGCCATGTATCGCAAGATCAAGAGGGTTCCCATCGGGATCAAGAACTCTATATTCGGCATCGTGGTCCTTCGGCATGGATATAAGATCTGAAGAGGCGCCGGCCTTCTTAAGGCTTCCTTCCAAATCTTGCAGATCATCAACGTCAAACCCGAGGACGTACAGTCCTG
>DATBMR010000060.1:0-10108 GCA_036554745.1 Binatia bacterium | reverse complement strand
TATTCCAGGAGGTCGATCATGAGCAACCCGAAACAGTTGGTCTTTGACACCGTTGAACACAACCGCGAAGCGATCGCGTTGTTGTGCGACAATATTTTCTATTTCGCCGAGCTCGGCATGCAGGAGTTCGAAACCGCAAATCTCATGATGGAGCTGTTGGAAAAAGCCGGCTTCGAGATCGAACGAAACCTATCGGGCATGCCCACCGGGTTCGTGGCGAGCTATGGCTCGGGGGGGCCGGTGATTGCATTGCATACGGAATTCGATGCGACGCCTGCCTGTTCGCAGCAAGCGGGAGTGACCGAGCCAAAGCCGATTGTCGAAGGCGCGCCCGGACACACCGAAGGTCACAACGTCAATGGCGCCGTCATGATCGGCGCGGCGATCGCAATCAAAAAGGCGATTGACCAATATGGTTTCAAAGGCACGCTGAAAGTATTCGGCGCGCCGGCCGAGGAGCAGCTCGTGAGCCGGCCGTACTTCGTGCGCGACGGCCATTTTCACGACGTCGACGTGGCACTGCACGATCACATCGGCAAGGAGTTTGGCACCGTCTATGGCCTCCGGCAGTATGCGCTCATCTCGGCGGAATTTACATTCCACGGCCAGAGCGCGCACGCGGCAACAGCGCCGTGGAACGCCAAAGATGCCTTGGATGCGGCGGTGCTCATGGACATCGGTTGGGACAAGCTGCGTGAGCACCTGGAGCCGAGCCAGCGCAGCCATCGAGTCATAACTCACGGTGGCGATCAGCCCAACGTGATTCCAAACCGTTCATCCATATGGTGGTTTTTTCGGGAGGCCACCGCGGAAAAAACCCGTGCGCTGTTCGAAAAGGCGAAACGCATCGCCGAAGGCGCAGCGCTCATGACTGACACCCGTTACACAGTCAATGTTCTAAGCGCGGTCTGGCCGACCCGCGCCAATCGCACGCTGGCGGAAGTGATTCAGCGAAACGTCGAGCGGATCGGCATGCCACAATGGTCGGAAGACGAGCAAGGCATGGTGCACGAGCTTCAGGCGAAATTGAAAAACAAACCTACCGGGATGCCCACCCAAATCGCCCCGCTCAGGGAATGCGTGCAGTCAGTTTCGGCCAACGATTCCGGTGAAGTGTCCTGGGTCGTGCCGACCGGTTTGATCACTTTTCCGTCGAATATTCCGGGCGTCTCCTACCACCACTGGTCGGCGGGCGTTTCGCTGGCGACCTCGATTGCGCACAAAGGCGCGGTAGCGGGCGCTCAGGCGATGGCGGGAGCAGCGCTAGATTTGTTTCTCGATCCGAAGCTGATCGCCAGAGCTAAAGAAACTTTTAAGGAAGAAATCGGCGAGACCGAATATCGCCCGTTATTGCCAGCCGACCAAAAACCACCGCTGGATCTTAACCGCGAAATCATGGAGCGCTATCGCCCGGCAATGCGTGAGCACTACCTCAAAGAGAAACCCGTGTTCACCTGATTTTAATTCATTCATCCAGCCGCCGGCGCTTCGCTCCTGTCGGAGACGCTACTTTCACTCCACCTCCACGGTCATCGATACGGTTGAGCGAACTTCTACGGTGCCGGGCTCCACCGGCGTGGGCGCCTGCGCTGCGTCAGCTCTCGCGGCCATGGTTTGGCGGAAAACCGGCTGGACCATTCGTTCCCCTTCGTTGATCGCGGTGATGCGGACGATCTTCAATCCTTGTGACGCGGCGATCGCTTCGGCTTTGGCTTTTGCTTTCGCCGATGCCATGCGCAGTGCGTCGAGTTGAGCTGCGAGTTCATCCTTCAAAGTGAATACCAGGCGATGAATATTATTGGCACCCGCTTGCATGGCGCTATCGATCAAACGGCTGACGAGCGTCAAGTCCGTCGCCTTGATGCGCAGCGTGTTGCTTGCGGTGTAGCCGACGATCTCGGGCTTTCCGCCCTGAGGATAGCGATAGTTGGGTGTGAGCGAGTAAGCGCTGGTTTTGACCTCGTCGCCTTTCTCGAGCAGCTTTTTGACTTCGGCGAGCACGCGGGAGAGCCGCTCGGCGTTCTCTCTCGATGCTTCAGGGGCGCTGCGGGCTTGTGTGACGACGCCGATGTCGATCTGCGCTTGGTTCGGTTCGGCGGCTATGAGCGCTTCGCCGCTGACCGTGATCGAAGGTTTGCTCGGTTGTTGTGTGCCCGATTGCGCGTGAGCGCCGGATTCGAGTAGCATCGTTAGCGCAAAAATTGCCAGCAGTTTGGTCATATTCGGATCCTTTCCAATCCATTGCCCGCACCAAAAAATTAGCCCATTTCGCCGCAGCGGGCTAGTGTTGGCGCCGCGCAAAGCTCGACTGCCACGTTAGACGGCGCAGCAATGCAAAAGTTCCCTTGGCGCTTTTCTGTCATGATGTAAGTGATCCAAAAGGGCCTGCGGTCGTCATTTGACAGGGCATTCCGAGCGGCTCCACGGGCGTCATCGCATTGCGCCCGCGGATGAGTTCCTGCTAAACACCAGATGTGGAAACTGCAGCGGCGACCCGGCACCGAGCAAAAGAGCAGGGCATTTTCTATGGCTGGTATATCGTTGGCGTCGGTTTCCTCGCGAACGTCGCTTCCTCCTTCGCGCTCGCCAGCACGCTAAGTATCTTCCTCAAGCCTCTGACAGTCGAGCTGGGCATCTCCCGCGGTGTATTTTCATTGTTGCGGTCTGGCGAAGGCATCATCAGCGCGTGTCTCGCCCCGCTGGTGGGCACGTTGGTGGATCGGTACGGCGGCCGCTGGCTCATGGTGATCGGCGCAGCGGTCACCGGTGCTGGTTTTTTGCTGCTTGGCAGCATCGATAACTTCGCTCACTTTGCTGCGACTCGCTTGACGCTGGTTACCTTTGGCGATGCTTTGATGGGCTACATGGTCGTCAACGTGGTGGTCGCGCAATGGTTTGTGCGTCAGCGCGGGCGCGCCTTCGCGTTCACCAGCATGGGCGTGGGCTTCGCCAAGGTTTGCATGCCGGTTCTGGCAGCCTGGCTCCTGATATCGGTAGGCTGGCGCCACACCTGGATGGTTTTCGGCGTTCTCACGATGGCGTTGCTGGTGTTGCCTGCCTTGCTGATCGTGCGGCGCACGCCCGAGGATATGGGGCTACTTCCGGACGGCGCCACGGCCGAGTCGATGACGGCTAACGCGATCGAGACCACGAACGCCGCGAGCACGCACTCAATCAACGATGCGGACGCGCTCTGGACGCGGGGTCAGGCGGTGCGGACGAGCACGTTCTGGCTGCTGGTTATCACATTCGGTATTTCCAGCGTCGGGGTCACCGGACTCAACCTGCATGTCTATCCTTACGTTACCGACATCGGCCATTCGCCGGTGGTCGCCGCCACCGTGATGAGCGTCATCGCCTCCATGCAGCTCGCTTCGCCGCTCGGCTGGGGATTCCTTGCCGAACGAATCGATCCGCGCATCGCGGCGATGCTGCGCTTCGTCGTCCAAGGCATCGGTCTGGCGCTGGCGATCTCCAGCACCGGCCTTGCCGGCCTTTACAGCGGATTTTTTCTTTACGGCATCGGGCTCGGCGGCAATATGGTTTTGCCGGATCTCCTGTGGGCCGATTATTTCGGGCGCCGCTCCCTCGGCAAAATCCGTGGCATGGGTTTGCTGATTTCCCAGGTGCTCGCCGCAATGGGACCGCCGTTCTTTGGCTTTCTCTTCGACATCACCGGCGGTTACGGCCTCTCGTTCGCAATTTTCGGCGCGGCGTTGGCGACCTCGGCGGTGCTGAGTTTGATGTTACGCCCGCCGAGGAGGTTGAGGTAATGCGACTTGGGTCGACGGCCAACCATCCGGTCGCGTCAGCTTTATTCCGATTTGGTTTCAGTTTAAGAATAGAGAGCCCATCAGTTAAGGACCGATTTCCAGAGTGACAACAACTCCGGCGCTCGAGCTTCGTGACGTCTCCTACGTAGCCGGCGGCAAAACTATTCTCGACTCGATTAATTGGACGGTTCAGCGCGGCGAGCACTGGGCGATACTCGGGCCCAACGGCTCCGGCAAGACCACTTTGCTCAAGCTCGCCTGCGGTTATCTCTGGCCGAACGCGGGCGGGGTGATTCGGCGCCAAGGTAAACGACTGACTTACCTGCCGGAACTGCGCAAGAGCATGGGTTGGGTGAGCGCGGCACTGCCGGGCGAAATCCCGGTTGAGGAGAAGGCGCTTAATACGGTGATTTCTGGCAAGTTTGCGCAAATCGGCTATCTCGGTGGTCGCTGGGGACAGGCGCGTCGCATCGATTACGCGCGCGCGCGCCGCTATTTGCAGGAACTTGGTTGCGCCGAGCTGAGTGAGCAGCCATTCGGCACCTTGTCCCAAGGCGAGCAACAGAAAGTTCTGATCGCGCGGGCACGCATGACCCGACCCTATTTAATCGTCCTGGACGAGCCCTGCGCCGGCATGGACCCCGGCGGACGCGAAAAGTTCCTCGCCGCTCTTAACGGGTTGGGTAGACAAAAGAAAATTCCCGCGCTCATCTACGTTACGCATCATATCGAAGAGATCCTGCCGTTGTTCGGTCAAACGCTTGTGCTGCGCGACGGCAAAGTACTTCACGCAGGGCCGACCCGGAGCGTGCTCAAGCGCGAGGTCTTGAAAAGCTTGTACGGGGTTTCTTTGACGATGGTGAAACGTAAAGGTCGCTACTGGCCGGTGATCAGATGAAACCAAGTTCAAAGCTTCAATGTTCCAGGTTCACAGTTGCAGAAAATTGCGGGCCGTCCAAACCGCGAACCTCGAACATCGAACTTTTGCGCAGCTCAGCCGCGGTTTGTTCTGCCCATCGCCCATGACCCTGGCGCAAACCACTCCGTCATCCCACCCGCACAACCGTTGGTGGTCGCTGGCGGTGGCGTCGCTCGCGACATTGATCGTCACCGTGGATACAGGGCAGCTCAACATCGCGCTGCCGTTGATTATCAAAGAGTTTGATGCCGATCTGACGCTGGCCAGTTGGATTGCCTTGGTGTACGCCTTCATCACGGCTTCTCTTTATTTGCCGTGCGGCCGATTGTCAGACCTGTTTGGCCTGGGCAAATTATTTCTCACCGGGTTCATCGTCTACTCCATCGGCTCGTTCGCCGCCGGCGCTTCGCAGGGCGCCGCTCAACTGGTTCTCTTTCGCACGCTGCAGGCTGCTGGCAGTGCGTTGATCATGGCCAACAATTTCGCCTTGGTGACGGCGCTCTTCCCTGCGCAGGAGCGCGGCCGGGCGATGGGCATCGCCGGCGGCACTGTTTCGGCGGTCGGCTATTCGCTCGGTCCTGTGTTAGGCGGTCTGCTTACGCATGCTTTAGGCTGGCGGTCGAATTTTTATCTATCGGGCGCGCTCGCGCTGGTTGGTTTCGCGTCCGCGCGCGCCCTGCTACCGCCGGAAAGCTTCAGGGGCGCGAATCCGAAGAGAGAGCCGTTCGATTTTATCGGCGCGATTAGCTTCGCGCTGGGAATCTCGTCTTTGTTGTCGGCGCTGACTCTGGCGCAACGAGGCGGTTGGCAGCTTCCCATCATGGTTTCGGCGCTGATCGGAATCCTTGCATTGGGGTTTTTTGTCTGGTGGGAGAATTCGCGTGCCTACCCGCTGCTCGATCTGAGGATTTTTCGGATTTCCGCTTTCACCCTGGGAAATATTGCCAGGTGGTTCAGTTTCATCACCATGAGCGTGAGCAATCTGCTGATGCCGTTTTTTTTGCAGCTGGGGATGGGGCTGGATCCGCTGCGCACGGGCATGTTGGTGGCACCGACCTCGGTCACGATGGCGCTGTTGGCGCCGCTTACCGGCTGGATGTCGGAACGGTTCGCGGCCGAGCGGCTTTGTGCGGCGGGGCTTGCGGTCAACGGTGTCGCGTTAGTTCTCTTGAGCTTTTTGGGAAGTGGCTCTAGCGCGCTGGAGGTGGCCTTTGGCTTGGCGTTGATGGGCGTCGGCATGGGAATTTTTCAAACGCCCAACAATAATCTACTCATGAGCTCGGTGCCGCGCCATCGTTTGGGTGTCGGCTCATCGGTGTTATCGATCGTACGCAGCCTCGGCTATTCTATCGGCGCGACCCTGGCCGCGGCCGTCGTCAGTCACTTCCTCTTTCTCGCGACCGGCAAAACTTCCTTGCAAAGTCTCGGCCCGGGAGCGGGTATTGCCACCGATGCGGCGCTGTTGAGCGCGTTTCTCCGCGGCTATCGTTGCGCTTTCTTAGTGGCTGCAGCAGTGGCGTTTGCCGGCGCGCTGGTAAGTTTGAAGCCCATAACCGAGAATGAGCCCCGATCGTAACGCGATCTTGCTAGCGGGGCCGGACCGAAACCTAGGCAAGCCCCAAGCTTCCCGCAGGAGAGCGTCATCAGTGATCAGAAGCCGTGGCGGATATCAGATATTCGCAGATACGTTCGGTTTCGTCCTGTAGCAACTCGGGAAATATCGGCAGACTTAAACATTCTCGGGCCAGTTGCTCCGCGATCGGAAAATCACCGACGTGATGCCCCAAGTGCCTGTACGCGGGTTGAAGGTGAAGAGGGATCGGATAGTGCAACCCCGTCGCAATTGCAGCCTTCGCCAGTTTGTCGCGAACAGCGTCGCGCTGCGGCGAGCGGATGACAAACTGATGCCATACATGCCGCCGGTCGGGAGACTCGAAGGGGAGCGTGAGGCGTGTCGTTGCCAGGTGCTCCAGATAGTATTCCGCGATGGCGCACCGTGCCTTATTCCATTCATCGAGATGGCGAAGCTTGACTGCAAGTATCGCTCCTTGCATCTCATCCATCCGATAGTTGAAACCCAGCTCCTCATGTCGGTATTTCTCAATTTGGGCATGGTCACGCAAATGACGGAGCCTCTGCGCCAACTCGTCATTGTCTGTCGTCAGCGCACCGGCTTCGCCGCACGCTCCTAAGTTCTTGGTCGGGTAAAAACTGAAGCAACCCATCTGGCCACAGCTACCGGCCCGGCGGTCTTTGTACTCAGCGCCATGCGCCTGCGCGGCATCTTCGATCAGCATCAAACCATAGCGCTTGCAAATATCTTGTATGGGCTCCATGTCCGCCATCTGGCCGTAGAGATGAACGGGAAGGATCGCGCGAGTTTTTGGTCCGATAGCGCGCGCAAGTTGCGCAACATCCAAAGTACAAGTATCCGCTTGGACGTCGACAAAAACCGGCGTCGCGCCAACGTAGGAAATCGCCCATGCGGTGGCGACAAAAGTGAACGGTACGGTAATGACCTCGTCGCCGGGCTGGATGCCGCAGGCGATCATCGCCAAGTGCAGCGCGCTGGTCCCTGAGTTGACGCACACGCAATGGCGCACGCCGCAATACCGGGCGAATGCATCTTCGAAAGCGGCGACCGCAGCGCCCGTTGCGAATGTGCCACGATCGAGAGTTTGTTGAATGGCGCCGTCGATTTCGTGTTTGATCGACGCATATTGGCGAGTTAAATCGACGAGCGGAATGGCAGGGAATTTCATGCTCATGCTCTTGGATCTCCGGGTGTTTGGCCGCGCATGCGCGCGGAATGGCCCGTGAAGTGGGTTGGCATGCTCGCCCGTCTTGACACCCATTGAAGCGCACGACGCCGGCACGGTGCCGTGCTCACCAAGCCGAAACCCTGTCCTCGCAAAGCAATATCATAAAATTGACGTGGCGGTAACTTATGGGGCGCGACAGACACGGCAAACAGGATCATCGGCGATACGTGGTCCGCCGCGATCTCCAAGAGTTTCATCGAGCACGCAAACTTCGGGCGACGCGAAGTTGTCCCGGTCGCGTGTCGTTCGACAACCGCTGCAGTTGTCGTAAAAACCCGATCAAAAGCGCTAGCAAGATCAGTTCCAAGATTAAGGGCAATATTTTCTGCCCGCTAAAGCCGAGCAAAAAGGGCAGGAACACGCTCACCACGAGCCAACCAATCAAGCCGATCATGCGAAAATATCTTTCGGTGGGCAATGGGCCATCGCCCGCGAGCAGGAGAGCTCCGGCCGGCATCAGGACACAAAGATCATAGTACAGTAGATGAGGCAACGTGAGCGCGCACAGCAAAACGCCCAGGATAAGCATCAATGAGATTACGGTCGTAGCGGCAAGACTATCGCGCGCGAGTTTCAGCCCGTATCCGAATCCCACTAACCAAAGCACCGCAGACCCGGCGTAAAGCGGCCACTTCAATGCCGCTCTGACGTCCGGCGAGAAAAGAATCATCAAATTGGCTGGCAAGCCGGTGATCAGGTGTGCGGGGATGCCGTGCAGGCCGCCGGAGAAGATCGAATCGCTCACGCGATGGCTTTTCAGCCAGTGGAGCGTCAGCTCGGGCGAAAAAACGATCACGGTGAGAGCGAAAAGAATGACGACTCCCAAGGCCATGCCCAGAAAAGCCCGGTAGCGCCGGATCATGGCGAGAATCAGCGCAACGAAGGCGGCGGCGAGAAAATATTGCGGCTTGAGCAGCAGAAGCGACCAGACCAAACCCGCCGCCAGCGGCCATTGGCGCAGCAATAGATAGTAGCCGGCGCAAAGCGGCGCGAGTCCAAATGCCAAACCGAGTTGGCCGGCCCACAAAGTAAGAAAAACCGGCCCGTATAGGAACGAGAGATAAAACAGATCGCTGGTTTTTGTCGCGGTAATCTGTGCCATGAACCAGCAGGAAAGCGCCAGCGCCAGAACCGAGAGTGCCTGCCAGATCAGCAACGATAGATTCGGCCCCATCAAGCTCAAAGGCGCGAAGAAGCCGGCAACCAAAGGTGTATACATGTAGGCGCCCGTCGATGTCCGAGGCAGATGGGGAAGAAATTCGTGCGCGGCTTTGTCGAAAGGAGAATCGACAAAGGAATCGGCCGCGGGCGCGGGATAAAGCTCGCTAGTGCGCCCGGCGAGAACCAACCGGCCGGCGATGTAAAAAGTCATGATGAAATCGGATTCGTGAAATCTTTCGCGCTGCGAAAACAGATTGCTGTCAACTAAGAACATCCACGATGCGACGCTCCACACCGTTGCCAAGAAGACCACGGCGCGAACGAACTTGCTAGACGGTAAGCTTGCCGCCATTCGGGTCTAGAATGTCAATCCTGAAGTTGGCTCAGTGCTCGCCGACGCCGAGGCGGCCGATAAAGGGGAGGCGCAGCGCAGGCTTGAGAAAGTCGACGCCGAAATTCAAGCCGAGCAAATTGAGTTCGAATCCCTCTTCGCGTCCCATGGCGACGCCCAGTACGCCGAGCATGGTGACTTGATAGCCCGTGCCGCTGGGCGTGGAGTCAAAAACCGAACCGTTGATCGGGTAATCCTTGCCGATCGCAGTTGCCGGCAGATCCATCCGTAGCTCGGGCACCTGGCGGCCGATGTATGCGATGAAGGTATTGCTGTTCGGCCCCGGCCAGACCTTGTATTCATTGGCGTACGGATAGCCGGTCACCGCTTCGAGTATTTTCGGGATCGCTTGAGCGGCATCGTCGCCGCGCAGCTCGGTCATGAGGGTCGGCTCGTTGCCGAACCAGCGCCCGTCGGGAATCCCTGGAGCAGAAATCACCGCCGGAAGACCCCGGTATAAGCGCCAGCCGATCACTTGATGAACCAGATACTCAGGGGCGTTTTGGGGTTTGGTCGCGATCCAAGTGTGGACACCGAAAATACCGCGCCAGTTGAGCGCCCGGGCATAATAGATTTGCACGATCGCTTCCGGCGTGGTCTCGGGACGCGGCGCGATGCCGGCGCTCGAGCGGTCCGCGGTACGGTAATCGCGCCCCAATGGCGCTTGGCCGGATAGCACCGTGTAGAGCGGCAACCCGACAAAGACCAGCAGAAATAACAGCGACATTATCGATCGCATTTGGGCTTGACTTGCCGCGGATTATAGCCCACGGCGCAGATCAACTCCAGATCGAAGCCGGTTGTTCGGATCTGCGGCGGAGTAACGTCGAACAGATTGAGAGCGCGCATGGTTGAATGTTTGGTGGCTTCGGGAGATGATGCGCCAGCGCGGCCCATTTCATTTTCATGGCAACGGAGTTTCGTATCGGTCACGGTTTTGACGTGCATCGCTTTCGCCGCGGGCGAAAGCTGATGCTGGGCGGCGTCGAGATTGCTCATGATCGGGGGCTCGCCGGCCACTCCGATGCGGATGCGCTGCTGC
>DATBMR010000034.1:0-8253 GCA_036554745.1 Binatia bacterium | reverse complement strand
AAAAGCACCGGTCACCATAGTTGAATTCTCGGACTTCCATTGTCCCTTTTGCCGCCAGGTGCTGCCGACTCTCGCTCGGATCGAAGCGCAATATGGCGACAAAGTAAAGCTGGTCTTCCGCGATTTTCCGATCGAGAGCCTGCACCCGGAAGCAATCAAGGCACATGAGGCGGCGCGCTGCGCCAACGAGCAGGGAAAATTCTGGGCTTATCATGACAAGCTTTTTGCCAGTCCGCCAAAATCTACCCCGGAAATCTTCAAAGGGCTGGCCAAAGAGTTGGATCTCGAGATAGCCAAGTTCGAAACCTGCTTTGATAGCGGAAAGTATCAGTCCGCCGTCAAGAAAGACATCGAGGAAGGGAATCGCCTGGGTGTGTCGGGTACGCCGGCGTTTTTCATCAACGGCCGACTGGTGTCCGGCGCGCAGCCATTAGACGCTTTCTCTCGGGTGATCGACGACGAATTGGCCCGCGACGCTGCTGCGCAGACCGGATCTCGTTAAGCAAACCATTTCAAAGTTTAGCCGCTCCAAGTGGACGAGAGCTGGAACTAGTCCTCTTGGCCTACCCGTCAAAATCAAACAGCAGGGTCCCAGCGAGATCAGCGCTCAGATGCGCTCGTTGATCTTCGGGCGGCGCTCTTTACGTGACCTGCTATTCCCGAGTTCTCACTTGACCTCACTCGGTAAACTCGGCTATAGACTGCTGAACCTTTTCGCAATCCTCGCCTGCGAAACTACAACTTGGCAACCCTACTTAGCCAAGCTAAACTGAGTTTCTCGAAGGTCGTGGATGCCAGGACGATTTTAGTCCACGACTGCAAATCGCCAGCGATGAGAGCTCGGAGCACGGACAAAACAAAGCGAGGGAACGGATCACTCTCTTGCGGTTACGATCGGTGAGTTTTTGACAAACCATTTTTCTGCACTGATCTTCACGCGCATGGATCGGTGCATATCACATGAATAAGACTTCGCACGGCCGGTTGACAATAAAGGGCCGTCCCGCTCTCTTCCTGGTGCTTTTGGTACTTCATGGTTTCCCCGCTCTCGCTTTTGCCGACAAACTCGTGTTGATTTCTCCTCATTGGGAGGGAATTCGATACGAGTTCGAACGCGCCTTTAAAGCACGCTATCAGAAGGATACCGGGCGCACGGTAGATCTCGAGTGGGTGGACGTTGGCGGCACGTCGGAGACGCTTCGCTATATTGAATCCGAATACAAAAGCAAGCCGAAGGGTATCGGCATCGATGTTTTTTTCGGCGGCGGGTATGACCCTTATTTGGCTCTCAAGAAAACGCAACTCCTCGATCCGTACGTGTTGCCCAAACCGCTCCTTGAAAAAATTCCTCAGAGTTTGGCCGGTGTTCCGCTGTACGATCCCGAACACACCTGGTATGGCGCCACGTTGGCGGGCTTTGGGATCGTCTACAATAAGGTCGTTCTGGAACTCACGAAGTTACCCGTCATCAACACTTGGGAAGATTTAGCATCGCCCCGAGTATTTGGCTGGGTGGGATCTTCGGATCCGCGCAAGAGCGGCAGTGTGCACATGGTCTACGAAATTATTCTCCAGGCCTACGGCTGGGAGAAGGGCTGGCGCATCATCACGGGGCTCGGTGCCAATGTGCGCAATTTTTCGAGTTCAGCGAGCCAAACTCCCAAAGACGTAACGATCGGCGAAGTCGCCTATGGTTTGGCGATCGATTTTTACGCCTGGGCTCAAGTCAAAGAAGCGGGAGCCGACAAGATCGGCTTTGTCATGCCCGACAACCTGACGATCATTACGCCGGACTGCGTCGCGATTCTAAAGGGCGCGTCCAATCGTGAGGTTGCGCAGGCTTTCATCCGTTTCGTGATGTCCCCTGAAGGTCAGAAGCTTTGGCTGTTGCTCGAAAAAGCCCCTGATGGACCGCAGCGCTTCCAACTCAACCGGTTCAGCGTGCTGCCGTCCTTGTATGAGGAACTTCCGCCCGAGGTCATGGGTGTCAAGCTCAATCCGTTCTCTTGGCGATCGGACTTTGCGTTTGATCCAAAGCTGGGCTCCGAACGCTGGTCAATGGTCAATGACTTGATCGGCGCTTTGGTGATCGATCAAAAACATCTTCTGACTCGAGCATGGAAGGAAGCCCTGGATGGCGGCCGGCTAAACGAGCAAGAGTGGCAGAGGTTGGCGGCTATGCCGATCTCTGAGGATGAGGCCTTGGCGATGGCAACGACGAAGTGGAAGGACCCTGAGTTTCGCAATCAGAAACTCAACGAGTGGATTCACTTTGCGCGGAGTAAATATCTAATGGGCGTCAGGCCACCTATCATACGCTCAGAATGGTATAGCCTTTTGGCATTTGCTTTTCTCTCGCTCGGCTTGTCCGTATACGGTTGGAAAAAGAAGGGTTGAAGCTGGCGCATGGCGGTCGACGTTAAATTTGAGTCTGTCACCAAAATCCTCGGCGAATCCAAGGCTGTCGACAATCTGACTGTGGAGATCGGGGCCGGGGAATTGTTCTTCCTTTTGGGGCCGTCCGGCTGCGGCAAGACCACTGCGCTTCGCTTGGTCGCGGGATTTTACAAGCCCGACCAAGGCCGAATTCTTTTTAACGACAAAGACCAGAGCCGGGTGGCGCCTCACAAACGCAATACCGGCATGGTTTTCCAAAATTATGCGCTATGGCCTCATATGGACGTCTGGAGCAACGTTGCCTACGGCCTAAAAATGCGCCGTGTGTCGGACACGGAGAAACGCCAGCGGGTCAGCCATGCCCTCGAAATCGTCCACATGCAGGCCTACGCCGAGCGCATGCCGAATCAGCTTTCCGGCGGCCAGCAGCAACGGGTCGCCCTCGCTCGAGCTCTGGTCATCGAGCCTGACGTGGTCTTGCTCGATGAGCCCCTGTCTAATCTCGACGCCAAACTGCGAGTGGAAATGCGCACGCAGATCAAAGACATTCACCGTAAAATCGGCCGCACGATGATTTACGTTACCCACGACCAAGCCGAAGCGTTGTCGATGGCAGATCGCATCGCGGTGATGCGCCGCGGCCGCGTTGTTCAGGCAGGCACACCTCATGAGCTTTATACGCGGCCCGAATCGGCGTTTGTTGCTGAGTTTATCGGTGGCACGAATCTATTGCGCGGAACGTTGGAAGAGATAGGAGACCTCCTGACCGTCAAAACCGATGCCGGCATCGTGCGCGCCAAAAACGGTGTCAAAGGAATCGTTCGAGGCGAGCCGGTTTTTTGTTCGGTGCGGCCGGAATCTCTGCGACTGGCTCCTGCCACCGAATCAAGCGGTCCAACGGATGTCACCAACAGGCTGGTCGCCGAAGTGCAGAGCATGATGTATCTCGGCGACAACGAACAATACGCCCTGCGCCTCGCGGACAACACCACCATTCGCGCGGTGGAATACAACCCGTGCGCGAGGAGAGCCAACCTGGGGGAGCAAATCGTTGTGCAGTTCGATCCCGCGGCCGTGGTGGTATTACCTCAGGAGGACTTGGGTGACTAACCTGCTACGCCGCTATGATTTGAACCCTGCCAACACCGCAGTGCTCATCCTTCTCTGGCTGTTTTTCATCCTGTTCATGCTCTATCCCCTCGCTTACGTTTTCTCCAATGCCTTCTTCACTTCGGAAGGTTTTTCACTCGTTTTTATGAAGCTCATGTTTTCCAGCCCGAACTACACGATTGTTTTGGCCAACAGCGTCAATGTGGGGCTGGCGGTGACCCTGATCACGACCCTGCTCAGTCTCCCCCTTGCCCTGCTCCTGGTGCGTTACAATTTTCGTGGCAAGGCTCTACTGAACGGTCTCATCCTAGTACCGATGGTGCTCCCGCCGTTCGTCGGCGCCATCGGCATGCGCCAATTGCTGGCCCGTTTTGGATCCGTCAATCTCTTGCTGCTCGAGGCAGGCGTGATTGACCAGCCGATCGACTGGCTCGGCGGTGGGAGTTTTTGGGGTGTGGTGATTCTGGAGGCATTGCATCTCTACCCAATCATGTACTTGAACCTGGCCGCAGCGTTGGCAAACGTGGACCCCAGTCTCGAGGAAGCGGCGAAGAACATGGGCGCAAACAGCTTTAAGCTTTTTACTACGGTGACCTTTCCCTTGATGCTGCCTGGCTATTTTGCCGGGGCGATCATCGTTTTCATTTGGGCGTTCACCGACCTCGGCACACCGTTGGTATTTGAATATCGCGAAGTTATTGCCGTGCAGATTTTCAACATGGTGACCGACCTGCATCAAAATCCCATGGGTTACGCTTTCGTGGTGGCCGTCATCGCGCTCACGCTTTTCTTCTTTTATCTATCCAAACGCATTCTCGGCGGAGGGCGTTACGAGATGCTTGGGCGCGGCCATGTAACCTCGGCAGCTCGTCCGGCGTCACCGACCCTGACCGTTGTCGCTTACACAGTCGTTCTGGGCATATCGGCTCTCGCGCTCATCCCGCACTTGGGCGTCTTCTTGACATCGGTGAGCAAGCGCTGGTTTTTAAGTGTGCTGCCCAGCGAATACACTCTTCAGTTTTATAAGGACGTGTTTAGTCATGACCTTGCGCTCCTCAGTATCAAGAACAGTCTCCTGCTCAGCAGCTTGAGCACGATCATCGACGTCATTCTCGGCGTTACCATTGCGTACCTGTTGGCGCGTAAGCGCGTTCCGGGTCGTATGGCTCTAGATGCGCTTGCGATGCTCCCGTTAGCGCTTCCCGGTCTGGTGTTAGCGTTTGGTTATGTCGCGGCTTTCTCGGCAACCCCGCTCGATGCCCGCGCTAATCCAGTGCCGCTGCTGGTAATCGCTTACGCGGTGCGACGCCTCCCTTACATGGTCCGCGCCGCCTACGCAGGCTTTCAGCAAACCAGCGTGGCGCTCGAGGAAGCGGCAATCAACCTGGGGGCCAGCCCGATGAAGACTCTCTTTCAAATCACGATGCCGCTGTTATTCGCGAATTTGATTGCGGGAGCGGTGCTGGCGTTTTCCTTCGCCATGCTGGAGGTAAGCGATAGTCTCATTCTTGCTGGGAAAGAGTCTTACTATCCGATAACCAAGGCGATCTATGCCTTTTTGGGGCGCATAGCGGATGGACCGTATATCGCGAGCGCGATGGGCATGCTGGGGCTGATTTTGTTGGCTGTGAGCCTTTTCATCGCCGGCCGTTTTTTTGGCCGTCGCATGGGGGAGCTTTTCCGAGCATGAGCGAGCAGTTATGCGTCATGAAATCCTCGTCGTCGATGACGAGCCTCTAAATCTCGACCTGTTAGAGCAAGAACTCGGAGAATTGGGGTATGCGGTTGCAAAAGCGGGCAATGGCCAAGCTGCGCTCGACGTGCTTCCGACCATTGGTCCTGACCTTGTACTACTCGATTATCAGATGCCCGGTATGAACGGCATCGAAGTTCTCACTGAAATAAGAAAGAGCAAGCCCAACCTCCCGGTCATCATCATCACCGCCTACGGTACCATCGAGCGCGCTGTCGAAGCGATCAAAAGCGGTGCCGACGATTTTATTACCAAACCCTTTGATCCGGAGCACCTGGCCGTAGTGGTCAAGAAAGCCCTGGAGCGCACCCGCTTGCAAGCCGAAGTAGAACTGCTGACAAGCGAGCTTGCCGGGCGCTACCAACTGGTCGCTGGAAAGAGCGCGGCGATGGCGCGAATCATCGAGGATGCGAAAAAAGCGGCGCGTAGCAAGACCACCGTGCTGCTACTCGGCGAAAGCGGCACCGGCAAGGAGCTGTTCGCGCGTGCGATTCACGATTGGAGCGAGCGGGCGTCTCGGCCGTTTGTCGCTATCAACTGTGTTGGTCTTACCAAGGAGCTTCTCGAGAGCGAACTGTTCGGCCATGAGCGTGGCGCGTTCACCGGCGCCTACCAGACCAAGAAGGGGAAAATGGAAATGGCCGATGGCGGCACCGTCTTTCTCGACGAAGTCGGTGATATTTCAGCCGAGCTTCAAACCAAACTGTTGCGCTTTCTACAGGAGCGTGAATTCGAGCGCGTCGGTGGCTCGCATTCGATCCAAGTCGACGTCAAAATCATCGCGGCGACCAATAAGAACATCGAGGACGCGGTCAAGCGCGGCTCATTCCGCGAGGATTTGTATCATCGCCTCAATGTCATCGCCATTACCTTG
This sequence comes from Binatia bacterium, assembly GCA_036554745.1. GTDB lineage: Bacteria > Desulfobacterota > Binatia > UBA9968 > UBA9968 > DP-20. The sequence continues at coordinate 2,119 of DATBMR010000034.1, read as the reverse complement.
CCGCCGCTGCGTGAACGAAAAGAGGACATCGCCGAGCTCGCCGAGTATTTTTTGCGGCGCTTTGCCGCCGAAACGAAAAAATCTTTCACCGGCTTCACGGATGACGCGCTGGAATGGCTCTCCGCGTACTCTTGGCCCGGCAACGTTCGAGAACTGGCCAACGTCATCGAGCGTGGTGTGGTCATGGGAGAAGGTCCTAGCTTTGCCGTGGATCATCTCCCCCCTCGGGTCATTCCCGAGCGCATCGCCGGGACAGCCGGTACCCAACATTTCCACGAAGCGGTCAATCACTATCGCCGCTCGCTGGTCGTGGAAGCGCTCGCGCATGCACACGGCAACCGCGCTGCGGCGGCAAAGGCGCTCGGGCTCCATCGCACACACCTGCTTAAATTAATGAAGGCACTCAGGGTTAATTGACACCCGAGCGGGCTGCAACGCTGTTGTATGAGCTTGTCAGAATCGTTTGCCCGATCTTTCTCTATAAACGCCCTATCACCATCAATCTTTTCGAGCGCGCCGTGTTGCAACCGACGCACTGGCTCTATGACTGCATAAGTCTCGACAAGATTACGGAAAAATATTTCTAGAATGCTATTTTTTTCTTGACATACAATTGCTTGTGCCTTAATCTTCGAATCACCTACAAAATATGGGAGGGTTTTTTTGGTACGAAGTTTGTCTTTGCCTGAGCTACGCTTTCGCGCCCATCCAATAGAAAAGCCCACCCTCGGAATCCTAAAAGGAGGTGCCTATGGCTGCTAAGAAAAAAGCCAAGAAGAAAGCCAAAAAGAAAAAAAAGTAAGCTTTAAGTTGTGAGGTGGTGGTGGTGTAAACCCTCCTTACCCTCAGGCACCAAGGTAGCCGTTCTGGTTATCTAATACACAGAGCCCTCCGCAACCCAATCGGAGGGCCTTGTGTTTTTAGCCCTCTCGGTTTTCCGCTACAAGCAGCGCAGCAGAAAGCGCTCACGCGACATGCCCCGGGAACTTCTGGTTTGCGAGACTTCATCCATATGTGCGCGTGTTGCGTCGCTGAGAACAGTTGGTTACAGTGCTTGCCATGAAATTTCGGTTAATCCGACTGGTTGGCCTGATCTCATTCGCCTGTGGAATTCTCGCGCTTGGCAGCACTCCGGCGAAAGCCCAGTCACAGATCAATTACAAAGCGGTACCGATTCTCCAACCGATGAAAGATTCCGCTCCGACGCCCGCTTTTACTCTAACGACACCCGCTGGTGACAAAATTTCCCTCAAAGATTTTCGCGGCAAACTAGTTTTGCTGAATTTCTGGGCGAGCTGGTGTGTGCCCTGCCGCGAAGAGATGCCTGGCATGGAAAAACTTTATCAAGAGTATAAGCAGAAGAATTTCGTCGTCCTCGCCGTGGCTGTGAAGGACCGCAAGCAAGATGCCATCGATTTCGTTAAGGAGCTCAAGCTGACCTATCCGATCGCTTTCGATCCGGACGCGAAGGTCGGCAACGTTTACGGCGCGTGGGGATTGCCGGCGACTTATTTGATCGGACCGAAGGGTGAGGGACTGGCGCGGGGCTGGGGACCGGCGGATTGGTACAACCAAGCAGCGCGCAAGTTGATTCAAGATCTGATCGATGGCAAACGATGACCGACGTTAACGTATTTGTCGCATTCGCCGCCGGCGTCCTGTCATTCCTCTCTCCCTGTGTTCTCCCGTTGATTCCGTCCTACCTATCTTTCGTCTCGGGTGTGTCCCTCGACGACATGCGGAGCGACCGAGCGCGCTCGCGGGTACGCTGGCGTGTCGTTCTCAATTCGGTCGCGTTTATCCTTGGTTTCTCTCTGGTGTTTGTCTCGCTCGGCGCTTCCGCGAGTTTTCTCGGCGGACTGTTTTTAAGCTATCGCGAAATCATCCGTATTCTCGGCGGCGTGTTTATCCTTCTCGTTGGGCTCTATCTGCTCGGACTCTTCAAGATCGCCGTGCTCGAGCGTTATCTGCAGTTCAATTTGAAAGACAAACCGGCGGGCTATTTTGGCTCGGTCTTCGTCGGAATCACCTTCGCCGTGGCGTGGACTCCGTGCGTCGGCCCGATTCTCGGCGCCACGCTGGCATTGGCCAGCACTGCCGGCGAAGTGAGCCGCGGCAC
>DATBMR010000022.1:0-6180 GCA_036554745.1 Binatia bacterium | reverse complement strand
TTTCGAGTCAAGCGCCTTCAACCGGGCTCGGCCACCTCTCCGCTTTGGATTGACGCTTATGCGACCTTAAGCGGGCGAAAAACTCGGCGAGCAGCGCCGCCGATTCTTGAGCGAGCACACCGCCGGTCACAGACAACTGATGATTGAGTCGTTGATCCTCACACAAACGATAAAGTGATTCAACGGCGCCCGCTTTGGCATCGAGACAGGCGAACACCAGTCGGCGCATTCGCGCCTGCAGGATCGCGCCGGCGCACATAAGGCACGGCTCGAGCGTCACATAGATATCGCAATCCTCGAGGCGCCAGCTGCCCAGATGCCGCGACGCTTCCTCGATGGCCATGATCTCCGCATGAGCGAGCGGACTCTGGTGTTGCTCGCGGCGGTTGTAGCCTGTGCCGACAACCTCTCCAGCCGCCACGATGATCGCGCCGACCGGTACTTCCCCTCGTCTAGCGCCCTCCCGAGCCGCGGCCAAAGCGCGTCCCATAAAATTGATATCGTAAGTTTCCATCGCAGCCATCGCGATCGCACCGAATAAAATATCACACGCGGCGCAACGAATAAATCAGACACAACCCCTTCGTGGAGAGGCGGCGGGCGGCACGGGAAATAGACGCCCTCGAACAGGCTATTTTAAGGATGCATGTATTCGATCGGCGGCGGTTCTATGTCCGTGATTACTTCAGATACACCCTTAACATCCTTGGCAATGCGGACAATCTCCTTTTCCAGATCAGGGTCCGCCAGAATACCGGAGATGCTCACTCGGCCACTGTCGCTCTTTACGTTCAGCACCACGTTCCGGGTCTTCGACGACGTGATCAGCGCGGCCTGGACGCGTGCCGTCGTCGTGAGATCTTGGAAGGCCTTGATCGACTCGGCAGTGGGTTGAAATTCCGGGCGGCGTACCGTGTCCGCGATGATAGACGCGCCTAGCTCCGGACTGAACCTAGCGCCATTCAAGACCAGATCTTGTCCGACCGGATCCTGCCAATCTTCGTTGAACAGTGCGCGGAAACGCCGGCTACGCACTCGATCGAGCTCGCGCAAATACTGGCGTGCATTTTCGCTGGTCATCCCCTTCTGGGATCGAATCAGCTCGATACGATACTCCATCGGCGCGACGATCAGTACTTTCAGAACATGGCGAATGCCCGGCAGCAGCTGTCGACCCGCTCGGCCGTAATAAACCATCGGACCTTCCTGTGCGACTTCGCACATCGCCGCCTGCAGAGTGATGCGGTACAGCCGCAAACTTTCGCGCCACCGTTCCCACCAATGACCCTCGGCTTCGAGCACTTCGGTGTATTTTGCTTCGGGGATGCCGTAACGTTTGCTCGCCTCGATCAACACTTCACGATCGACGGACCGAAAGTTCAACACCGCCGCCACTTTTTCTGCAATCGCGCTACCACCGCTATAGGCTGCATGCGCTATGGTTACGACAGACATGATCGTGGTACTCCTTTCACAAAAGGTTGATTCGGGCCACCGCCAACCCGGGGCTCCCAGGCCCCTGTGATCTACTACATTTTTCCTAGGAACGCGACAGGGAGAGGTGGAGTCCTTTGCCGGCGGCAAAAGCCTCCGACACTGCCCAGACGCCCGATGTGGATGGGACCAGTTACGCTTTAACGAAGCTGCTTGGCGGGTCTTATGATGGGCGAGGGCCGATAGGGGTCCTGTCGAAGCAGAACGGTCGGATTCAGGTGCTGGCGAATGTGGGACATCAAATCGATCATTTTGACCGGTTTTTTCAAGAAATCGTCGCAGCCGCCGAAAAGCGCGGCGGTTCTGAGATAAGAAAAAATACTCATGGCGACGATCGGAATGGTCTGTAATCGGGGTATTTCCTTAAGCAAGGAAACAAACTCGAGGCCGTCCATGTCGGTGAGATCCAGCTCGAGTAAAATCAAATCGGGGCGATGCTCCAACGCCTTGCGTAAGCCCCCCTCGCCGGTCACCGCGACGATCGGTCTTAGCCCGGCAAACAGGACTTGCCTGACGAGGAGCTGGGTATAGTTCGCTTGTTTTTCAATGATGAGGACTTTCTTGGAGTTTTGATTCATCATGGCCTTCAGACCATCCAGACAAATTCCGAGCAACTATCATGCCCTTGAGAAGCAGTTCCGCACGACAAAAATGGAGTTACCTGGCTTACTTCCGTTGGGCTGAGAGTTCCCGGAAATCATTCCAAAATTAAACGCATCCGCTTCGCCGTGCTTCAATCATGTTCACACTGAACAGGTTTTGTAGACCGAAGCACCTATCCTTCGCCCTGCACGAAGATTGGGTTGGGCAAGCAAATGGAGGAAATCGGGGCAAGAACCTTAATGTTTACGGCGAGGGCGCGTAGATTCTTCAAGGAGTCGTGCAAACGATGACGGCGGCTGCATGCCGATGGCTGTTGCCATCTAAGAAATTACGCGGTCGGAGTGGACTCACCGGCGGCGTTTAGCGCAGTGACGTTGTAGCAAGCGTCGGCGCATCTTGATCGACGTACGAGTCACTTTCGGACCGACCTCGGCAATAACCTTTTTTTGGTCATTGGTGATTGGTAAATCCTGAAATGTCTTCACTCTCGCTGGCGTCTCGCCAGGACAAGGTCATCGTCTTCGCGTTGCACCCGTAAAGGAAGTGATCAACACAGACAACGCTAGCCGCCGCAACCAGCGGTTGAGTTGTTGGTTGTGCGAATTCGTCGCTGATGGCGTCATGCGCCCGAGAAAATAACCCGAAGCAAAATTCCACAGAAGATCGGCACTGCGGGCGGCCCAGCCGGTCGCTCGGCAATGAGCAACAGCAGCAATGGGAATCCTTAAGATCTCATAGTTCAGCCGTAGCTGCCCATGGAGCATTTCGCTCACGCCGTTAAGAATAAACATTAAACTCAGAAGGACGCGATCCGGCTACGATCAGAGCTTGCTGCGACACTCCCTGTTTTAAAATTCTTCGACCGTACCCCGCCCAAAGTTGCGATGACTTCAATAACCGATCAGCAAATTGCGATACCAGAACTTGGCAAGTAGACGCGCTTATAACTTTCCTGCGACTTTGGTCGCGGCCGATTCCTAGATTCCATTGAGTCCGCAAGAAAGATCGAAGCACCTTATGAATGTTTACTCCTGGTACTAGCGATTTCGATATCGCGGTGGCCTAGCGAATAAGCGCCTGGCCCGCTGCCGACCGGGAGCGGCGTGTCTCGGGTTTGGGATTTTCTGCACTTAGCTGTTGCGCACTCAGGACACGCGGAAATCAAAATACTACGCAATGTCCGGATTCTTCTGGCATTTTACGGAAGAGCAGATTGGTATGTTTCTTGTTATGGAGTGGAGCAGAAATCGCGCCGGCGATTTCCAAAACGCCTAAAAAGGATTCACGCAAACACATGGACTATTCCAACGCCTGGGCTGTTGTGCTGGCGGGCGGAGAGGGCACGCGCGTACGCAGTTTCTTGCAGAAGCTTTGCGGCGGCAGTGGATTAAAGCAATTTTCCACCATCATCGGCGAGCGGTCTATGCTGCTCTGCACCCTTGACCGCATCGAGCGCCTGATTCCCCGCGAACGCATCTTGATCGTGGTCAGCGCTCAGCACCGGGCCGAGGTCGACCGACAGCTCCCCCACTGGGCCCGCAACAACATTATTTTTCAGCCGGCCAATCGCCACACCGCGCCCGGAATACTGCTGCCGCTTGCGCATATCACGCATCGCGATCCCGGCGCATCGGTAGTCGTGTTTCCGTCGGATCATTTCATTCTCGACGAAGAAAAGTTCATGGACGCCGTCGCGAGCGCATTAGCGGCCTTGGCGAAAAATCCCGACAAAATGATTCTACTGGGCATGACGCCTCAGTCCGGGGAAGAGTCGGAATACGGTTACATTGTCAGTACGGCACCAAACGGCAATGGCGCGCCCAGCCGGGTGATCGGGTTCGTTGAGAAACCTCCGCTGGCCCAGGCTAAACAGCTTATCCAACGAGGAGCTCTCTGGAACACCATGGTTTTTGCCGTCCACAACCAAACTTTATGGGACATGGTCCAGCGCACCTCACCGGTCCTATATCACGCCTTCAGACTGGTTCAGCTGTCCTTGCACACCGGCTGTCCGGACCGGTTTCTCAATCAGCTTTACGAAACCATTCCCAGTGTTAATTTTTCCTCGGCGATATGCGAGCCGCTCTCTTCGCGCCTATGCGTCTTACCCGTTGCCGATGTCGGCTGGAGCGATTGGGGCACGGTCGGAAGCATCGTTCGCACGTTGCAGAAGCTCGGTAGGTTCGATGCCCTGGCAGCGCGCATGGACACATCCATGGAACCCCAGTGGTACACGCCGCAAGCATCTCCGGCGCGTGGTGAGATGCCCAGGCCGCTTTTGAATACCAGCTCCGGTTGATTGTTCCGCTTCCTAGACGGCTCTCTTTATGCAGCGCCGTCTTCCACCACCAGATGGATTTCGCGAGTGGGCGATTGACGCAGCAGTGGTGAGACTTTTTTTGTCCACTGCTGAAAACCAGAATCTTCCGTGATGCGCCGAATTTGCTGTTCGAGTGTTGTCAGGTCCGGTGCGTCTTGAACAAACACGACATTGGGCGCTTCCGGCGAAGCAAAATGAGTATGCAAGATACGTATATTCTCGCCACCGGCGTCTTTTACTCGTTTCCGTAGAGCCTGCAGCTCTTTCTCCAATTCCCCGGTTTTTCCGGGCAGCGTATGAAACATCAAACTCGATGCGTACATTTATGATCCTCCTTCCGTTCTTCCGATCGCACGATCCCACGGCGTCATGCCACGGCCGGCGATCTTACCCGCATGCGGTTTTGCCGAGAGCTTTGTCGTTGCGTCGCCCGTTGCCGCTTGCCGTGGCGGCTCGGCTCCTTCGTGCGCCCCGCCGCTCGCAGTCGCCGCAACGCCTGGGCTTCGATTTGGCGTGCGCGTTCGCGTGTGATCACAAACATGTCACCGATCTCTTGCAACGTGTGTTCCCGGTCCATGCCGATGCCGAAGCGGTAACGCAGCATAGTCTCCTGTCGGGTATTGAGGACTGAGAGTTGTTTGCGCACTCTGGCGCAAGCCAACTGCTCGAGCGCGCGATCGTCGGGACTGATTGCGCGCCAGTCCTCAACGTAGTTTTCCAAAAACTTGTCCTTGTTGGCCGCAAGCGGCGTACTCAGTGACAGTGGCGGTCGGGGCAGGCGAACGACCGTTTCGACCACGTGCAACGGCAAACCGGATTGGCGCGCCAACTCTTCTGGCGAAGGAGTTCGCCCAAGACTGTGAGTGAGGGTATCCGCCGCCCTGTACAATTTATTTCTCGCTTCCGCCAATTGCACCGGTACGCGAATCATCCGACCGATATTCATCAAGCTCCGGCTCATGGTCTGACGGATCCACCAGGTCGCATAAGTTGAGAAGCGGCAACCCACTCGATAATCGTATTTTTCCGCCGCACGCATTAACCCAAGGTTGCCCTCTTGAATCAAATCCTGAAGTGGCAAGGCGCTGTTCCGGTAACGCTTGGCGATCTTGACCACCAATCTAAGGTTAGCTTCTGTCAGCGCCTTTTTTGACTGAGCTGCCAGGACTTCGCCCTCGCATATCGCCTCGATGCAACGTTTGAGTTGACGCGCGCTCATTCCCGTCACGTCCGCGATTTGTCGCATCCTGCGCCGCGCGTCGGCCGCGTTGCCGGTTTCTGCGGCGCAGAGCGCCCTCTGCGCTCGTTTAAGGCGCTCACCGATCTGGCTAAGTTGTGTGCGGCATAGTTGGAGTTCGCGGAGCAGCGTAACGATCGCGGTTCGCTCAATCGCTCGTTGTGCGTGTTCTGCTGCCGACTCGCGCTCACGCGGCGACGATGGTCCATCCGCGGATATACAGCGCAGCCTCGCAATCCGGCGCAAGAATTTTTCCCGCTCGTCGCTCGCCGGCCCGTCAGCCAAGACTTGATCCATGCTTGGTTCGACCACTTCATCAACCCGCAATTCCCCGCTCTCGACGCGCCTGCCGAGCTCGAGCACGTGTCGGAGCGCCAACGGACATGCCAGTAAATGATCCAGAACGCGCGCTTCTCCCTCTTGTCGCTGTTTCGACAGTGCGACTTCCTGGGCGTGAGTCAGGAGCGGAATGCCACGGATTTCTTTCAAGTACAGTGTCAGCGATGAGCGGTCCGAGCTGTTCAGC
>DATBMR010000292.1:0-19534 GCA_036554745.1 Binatia bacterium | reverse complement strand
TCGGGCTGGTTGAGATAGCCCAGACCTACCCCGGCCCCCCCAACGTAGATCTCGCCCTCAGTTTCAATCGGCACAAGCCGCTGTTCACCATCGAGTAAATAGATGTCGGTATCAGCTATCGGTCCGCCGATCGGTACGGTTGCGGCATCCGAGTAATCAAGCTGCGAAAGCGGGTATATGGTAACAATCCCGGTCGTTTCTGTTTGACCAAACATGTTGATGATATTCGCGCGATGCGCTAATTCGGACCGCCATTTCTGCGGCAGATCGGGCGGGAGGGGCTCGCTGGCTATCGCGATCAAGCGAACACGATTATCGAGAAGAGTGCTTCTTTTTTCTCTGGGAAGAGTACATAGGACATCGATGCAGTTGCGCCAATAAGACGGAACCAGGTCGATAACGGTTACCCCATAATCTTTTACCAACTGAAACAACACGACAGGGCTTTGAATTTGATCGATTGTCGCTATAACGACTGTGGCTCCATGAGTCAGCGAAACCATCAGTTGCCGAACGGAAGATGAAAACGCAAAGGCCGCTGTGTGTAAGTAAATATCATTTTCAGTAACAGACAGAGCGCGGCCCATTGCATGTGCATAAAGAGACAGGTTGCCACGCGTAATCATGACGCCTTTGGGCTGGCCGGTTGAACCGGATGTGTGCATAACGTACGCCAGATTCGCAGGCTCAAAGACTAGTTCACTCTCGGAGCTCATCTGCTCGTGATTTGATAATGCGCTGAGATCCAGAGGCACGATCTTGGCGCCGCACTCCGAAAAATTCGCATCAAGGCGTTTATCGACCAGCAGCACCGAAACCCCAGTGTCCTTCAAAACCAATCGATGACGCTCGCTTGGCTGCTGCGGATCGAGCGGAAGCCACGCTCCGCCCGCCTTCAATGTTCCAAGGATAGCGATAACCACATTAATGGAACGGGGCAGACAAATAGCAACTATTTTGCCTTCTCTTACTCCTAGAGCGCGCAAGTGATCGGCTAGCCGCGTTGCCCGATGGTCTAGCTCAGCATACGTAATCGCCTCCTCGTCACAGGTCACGGCCACCTTATGCGGCGTGCGGCTTACCTGTTCTTCAAAGACGTGCTGGACGTCGATACTCGTGTCGTAATATGTGCCCCGTTCCGGGATCAGTTCTTTGACAAACTCAATGCAATCTGATTTCGAACCTGTCTTGCCAATGTCTTCCCAACCGCCGGCGAGAACGGTATCGCTCGACGTTAGAGAGTATTGGCATTTACGATTTTTGACCAGTTTGTAGATGACGCGGTGGTCTATTTCTGAGGGTCTGGTGAACGGCCGCCGACCCCGGGGGCCCTCGATTTTGACCAGATACAGCTTACCCGTCTCAGGATCTTTGGCGATTTCGTCGACACGCCTGACTCGAAAATTGGTTCGCGATGCACCCTTGAGACACAGTATCCTGTAAAAGTCGTTGCGGATCGCCTCGTCCGCAGTGGGCGCGCCGACATAGACGATTTCGATGTCGTCAGGGCTCCTTGAAACGTATTGGAGTTTGTCGACACCCCGAAAGTAAAAACCCGCCAGGCTATGAGGATTGATCTGATCAGGCTCTCCATTATCCAAAACGATCGGCAAGGCTTCATAAGTTCGCCCTTTGATGTCGCCAATTGTCGTGAAGGGCAAGTCAGGTTCGGGATATCCCGATACCAGGTAATCTTCCAGTTCATAGCGCAAAACAGGCAGCGTGTAGTTATAAAGATTTGTGAGCACGGCCCGTCCCTCTTGACCTGGTAACACGGGTCGATTGTCATCGCCCAGGACCTCCAAGATATTCAGCTCATCCAAAACGATCATCTGGTCCTGACCCGAAGTCTTGACGGCGATGTGCTTGGATTCGCCCGCAGCGTAAATGTTGTGGATGGGCGCGTCCCAGGCCTGCCGAATGATTGACTCCATGCCTTGTGTCAATTTGTCTCCGCTCACAACAATATCGTCCGGACGGATCCGAAGCCTGCCGCGAATCGCCAGACCCGCCAGCTCGGAGATGCTATTGGAATAGCCGTGGAGCCGGTGCGGTTGAAAGGCGTTTAATTCGTTGACCACGTGTTCTTGAGATTCGAGCAGTGAAAGAATGAGGGTTTGATAGAGGCTCTGTGGCAAGGAACGAGCCGATGACACACCGGCAAAGTGGCCGTGAGAGGCGATGTAAAAGGCGACCTTTACTTTGCCGGACCGCGGATTTTCTGAAGCCGGTAAGAGGCGCGCCAATGCAACGTCCGCAAGGCGCCAAGATTTTTGATCGTAAACAAAGATTGCATCGGTCCCGGAGGAGCCGGAGCTGTGAATGACAACGAAATCGTTGGAAAATCTCTCGCCGGGGCCGAGATGCTCTTCGAACCATTTCTCTAATTCTTGTTTTTTAAGTGATGGGACGGTTACCGCCCGGTCAAAATTCTCCATCAGAGTCTTCTTCGAAAGTAGCGGAAGATCCGTGACGGTGATCTCCGAAAGATCGCTCTCGCGAATACCATGGCTGCTATAATAGTCGCGATAAAAGGCGGAACGTTGCCATGCATAGCGCAACAATTCCGCCAGACTGTGTTGCTGATGCAGCCTGAGATGTTCAGATCTTTGCCCCGAGACACTCACGGCAGACCTCTCTTTATGGTTTTATATGGTTTTGGGAAAGCGTACGTTACAATTTAATGGGGCACATTAAAAGGGCGCTTGAGTCCGGCGTCTACCGGTGAAATAGCGGGCGGGTGTTTTTCTCAGAAATAAATCCACTAAACGGGGGAACAGAAAATCCCCCCGTCTGTGTTATTCGGCAAGCGCGGGCATCACCTTGGTCGCGAACAGCTCGATGGAACGCATGACCTGTTCGTGCTTTAAACCGCCGAAACTGAACATACCGACAAGGCTATCAGGCTGCGCGGTTTCGATCATGGCGCGCGCTTTTTTGATGACGGTGTCGGGGCTGCCGATCAGCGAGGTGCCCCATTCGTCCAATCTCTTGACGTTAAGGCCTCCCGGAAAATACGCGAAGCGTTCCGTGAATTTCGGCAGGTCATCCGGCGAGACGGAATCTCCGCGCCAGACGTTGTCCGTGGCGAGTTGCCAAAAGCGAATGATTTGAGGCACTGCCTCTTGCCACGCTCGCTCATCGGTGTCGGCAACGTAAACGTCGCGCACCATGATCGCATCTCCGTTGCCGGATAAATGATCATGCTTGGCGCGCTCCTCGCGATATGACCTAATCGCGCGGGCGCAGTTCGCTAGTGGTTGGCGTGAGAGCGCAAGGTTCCAGCCGCGTCGCGCTACCATCGCCGGGCTATCCGGGGCCGTTGCGCCATAATAGATTGGCGGATGGGGTTTTTGCAGCGGCTGCGGGCGGCAGTTGATGTCGACGTAGTTCCACGCTTTGCCGGTGAAGGAGAAGGTGTCCTCGGTCCAAGCGCGCATGAGAATCTCGATTCCCTCTTCAAAGCGCGCTTGCGCCGTGTCGCGATCGAGACCGTGTTTGAGATCATCGCGCGGCACACCGCGGCCGAGACCCACGTTAAGTCGTCCGTTCGTCAGAATGTCCAACATGCCGCACTCTTCAGCGAGACGCATGGGATCGTAAAGCGGCAGAACGTTGACGAGGTTGCCCATCCGCAGCCGCTTGGTGCGGGGCGCCAGAGTTGCGACGATCAAATTGGGTGAAGCCAGCATGCCGTAATCGGAGTGATGGTGTTCGGCGAACCACGCCTCGTCAAAGCCTAGCCGCTCGGTGAGCAGAATTTGCTCGAGCAATTCCTCGAACGCTTGTTTTTCCGCTACCCACGGACGGGACTGATTGTAGCTAAAAGTTCCAAACCGCATAGGCGTCTATCCGGGTCGAGCGGTGGGACTATAATTCATGCCCCTGAACGGTTCAAGCCGTTGAATCATTGCATGCGTTCCATGCCTCGTGCAAAAAGCACCCGTCCCTCTTGTGAATTCCCGTTGACGCAAAATTTCCTCGATGTTAAGACAATCAGCGAAACTCCGTTTCGATTTTCGCAGAGAGGAAATACGAGATGGCCAAACTGGTTTTAGCCGCCGGTGTACCACATCCACCCCGTCTGGTTTATGAAATTCAGCACTCGCCGGGCAAGATGAAGGGCGAGGCGCTGATGAAGCAAGTGCGCGAGCAGGTGGAAAAAGTCGAACCGGATCTCATCATTGAAGTGGATAGCGATCATTTCGTTAATTTTTTCTACAACAATCTGCCATCGTTCTGCATCGGCATGGCGGAGGAAGCACAGGGACCTCAGGAAGATTGGTGCCCGATGCCGCGCTACACCGTGCGTGGTCACGTACCGTTGGCGCAGGCGCTTTTTAAATACGGTGTGCACGATAAGTTTGATCTCGCCGCCGCGCACGAACTCCGCCTCGATCACTCCTTGACCGTGCCGCTCCATTTTCTCAATCCTGGCATGACGCTTCCGGTCGTACCGATTTATACCAATGGCTTTGCCTCGCCACTACCGCTGGCAACGCGCTGCGTGGCGCTCGGCCGCATGTTGCGCCGGTTTATCGACAGCTGGCAAGGTAAGGAGCGTATTGCGTTGATTGCCAGCGGTTGTTTCGCCATGGATGTCGGCGGACCGCTGCGCGGCTGGATCGATACCGAGTGGGCCGAAACGGTATCGAAGCTGCTGATGAGCGGCCAGTATCAGAAGCTTGCGCGCCAAGCCACCGAAGAGCGCATCAACGCCGCCGGCAATAACAGCGGTGAATTACTGAATTGGATTACGGTTGCGGGCGCCGTGGGTAAGACCAAGCCGCTATTCTTAGAGGGCGACGAAGGCAACGGTTACGCCGTGTGGAGATTCGATTGAGAGCGAGTGCATCATGAGCGTCTACCAAGTCAACAAGCTGTTGTATTTAACCGATAACGACCTGGCTTTCCGCAAACGGATGCTGGAAGACCCGGAGTCGGTCATCAAGGAATTCAGTCTTACGCCGGAGGAGCGCGCGGCGCTCACGTCGGGGGCGGTGGGCAAACTTCATCGGATGGGCGTGCATACGTTCTTGCTGAATCATCTCTACCGCTACGAGCTATTCGGAGTGAACCGCGATAATTATTTATCGCGCATCCGCGAAGGCATGCCCTATGATCCCCGGTTCGAGCAGGGCAACATGCCTGTGCAGCGGTTTGTGAAAAAATAACGACCGAAGTCGCCTGCGCCAATACAAGGATTCGAATTCAATGAACTGTTCGCGATGGTGCGCGACCTTTCACTCAGAAAGGTCGAACCGTTCCAGCGACCCGCCGACTTGATTTATTTCCCCGGCCCTCCACGTCTCAGGCGTTGGGTTGAGCGGTGTGTTGAAGTCTTTCGTACTTGCCCGCGGTGCAGCGCTGCATCCGAATCAAGGCCATTTCATTACTCCATCCGGCCAATCGGTTGCATTCGCGCAGGCATTTACGCTAAGCAATAAACAGGAATAGGTCAATGCCAATGAAACAAACTTGCTTCGTATGTCAAAACGTCGACTGCCAGAGCCGCGGCTCGGAAAAACTCATGGATGAGCTAACCAAGCAAGTCGCAGCGCGATCGATCGATGCCGAGGTGAAGCCTTATATCTGTTTCGGAGGATGTGACTTCGGTCCCAATGTCGTTATCCATCCGCAAAAGGTGTGGTATGCAGGGGTAAAGCCGGAGGATCTGCCGGATATTCTCGAATCCTTAGCCGGCGGTCCGCCGGTCACGCGGCTGGATACGATCGATCCGTCGTTGAAAGAGATCGTTTACGCACTGCTCGATACCGGCGCTTTCTAGCCGGCTGCCCCCGTCGATTTCGACGAGCCTGAAGCGAGCGCACGAACAGAAAGCCGCATGCGGTCGGCGCTGACGATTTCCACCTGAGTGCCGGCCCTGACCACTCGCTCGGGTGGACTGACGACCGCGCGCCAGAGCTCACCGCGTACGCGAATGTAGCCGTGCGGTGCTAAGTCTTGTTCCGCGACTCCGGTCGCTCCAACCATCGCCGCCGAACCGGTCTTGGTATCGTTCTCGTAGGCGCGCCGCAAAAATGGATAGAGCAGCAGATCTTTCAGCACCCAGCCAAAGAACCCAATGGCGCCGAGCCATCCCGGTATGAAATGCCAGTGCCACAGGCTGGCTAGAACGCCGGCGCTGATCACCCATCCCGGGATCTGAAAAATGAAATATTTTAGCCAGGGCGACACGATACCGGAATAAAGAATTCGCCAGAAAGCGCCCCGTTAGTGCAACGGCGTCGGCGTTCGTAGCAACCTGAACGGATGTATTGAACGACGTCTCTTGCGGAGCCTTCAGAACTTCCGTTCCTGCAGTGGAACCCCAAGTGCGCTGCTAGAATGATCACGTCTCAATCATAGGTAGCGGTTCTGGAACATGTCAATAGAGTCCCGCCTGGGTGCGGGGCTCGCCGCGCTGTTGGGCGCCCGCGGGATGAGCTGATCATCGCTGATTGACTCCGTGGCCGCCAGCGCGCTGCTGCCCGCTATAGACTGGAACTCAACATGTACCGTTTGACAGCCGCCAAACCGGCGGTTATGCAGAGTCATGCGGACTTTTTCGAGACGGTCCGCGATGATCGCGCCAGAAGGCCATCGCATTGCGCTGTCTCGCTGTCGCCTGGTCGCGCTTAAGACGCAAAGAATCAATTGTACGAACGGGAGAGGATCATGCTTCTCGTCAGGTGGTGTTGGCCATTTTTTGTCTTTGCCTTAACTGTACCAGGGTGCGGGACGCATGGATCAGCGGGAGATCCGCAGTTACAAGCTGCGATCGCGGGGCAACAGGACGAAATCATTAACCGCCTCATTCCAGAAGACGGATTGACTTTCACTCGGCGCGCGCGGCTGATCGACGCGACGATCTTTGTTTTGGGTAAAGGTGACCGAGAAGAACTTCAGAACCTTAGCAATCTGCGCAACACTTTGAGCGCCGCTTCGGTGCAAAACCTCAAAGACATCGAGGCCAACTACAAGGAACGTTTAGCGGACGCCGAGTAAGTAAGCGCTTTTGGCAGCCGAGCCGAGCTCGGCCGCAGGTCCACATCGACGAGGATAAACTGCATGGCAACGAACCAGACGGTGACAATTCCGGTTGAAAACGTCGGTCAAGCTTATTTGGAGATCTTGCGGGCGCGCGGGATCAAGTATTTTTTCGGCAACAGCGGCACCGACTTTGGGCCGATCATCGACGGGCTGGCGAAATTTGCCGCGGACAAGAAAGAGTGCCCTCAACCGATCACCGTGCCGCACGAGTTCGTTGCTGTGAGCATGGCCCAAGGCTACGCCATGCTCACAGGCGAGCCGCAGGTTGTGATGGTTCATGTGATCGTTGGAACCGGTAATGCCTCGGCGGCGGTGATGAACGCGTCACGGCTCAACGTGCCGATGATCTTCTCCGCCGGCCGGACGCCGCTCACCGAAGAGGGTCTGCGAGGAAGCCGGACGAACTTCATCCATTGGGGGCAGGAGTCCTTCGATCAGGGCAGTCTGCTGCGCGAGTTCACCCGCTGGGACTATGAACTGCGCAACGGCGACCAGTTGGAAGCCGTCGTCGATCGCGCGTTGGAGATGGCG
Source organism: Binatia bacterium (assembly GCA_036554745.1). GTDB lineage: Bacteria > Desulfobacterota > Binatia > UBA9968 > UBA9968 > DP-20. Next base: position 11,950 of record DATBMR010000292.1, on the reverse strand, counting down.
CTTGGCAACCCCGCCGGTCCGGTCTATTTGACTCTGCCGCGCGAAGTGCTGGCACAAAAGATGGACTCAGTGACGATCCATCGGTTTCGCAAGAACAAAGAGGAACCCTTGCAGCCCAGCGCCGACACCATTAAAAGAACCGCGGAGGTTTTGCGCGGCGCAGTCAACCCGCTGATCATCACCGGACGGTTGGGTTCCGATCCGACGGCGGTGAGCGCGATGATTTCTTTCACCGAAGCGCTGGTCGCGCCGGTGGTCACGCCGGCGAGCCCGTTTGTAAGTTTCCCGAATACCCATGACTTTCACGTCGGCGTGAATTCAGCGCCGCATGTCAAAGAGGCCGACGTGATTGTCGTCGTCGAGAGCGACGTGCCCTGGTATCCGTTTCAAGCGAAACCGCCAGAGAACTGCAAGGTGATCCAGATCGCCCGTGACCCCAACTACAGCGGCATTCCGATCCGAAACTTTCCCAAAGACATTTCCATCGGCGGTGATCCCAAGCTCGCGCTGGAACTGCTCGCGCAAGAACTGCAATCGCAACCTGCGAGCGAGAAATTAATAGCCGAGCGCGCCGGACGAATCCGGGTGCTGCATCAACAGTATCGCGAGCGCTTGAAACAGCGAGCTGAGAAGGCTAGCCATGAACGGCCCATCGATATCGGGTGGCTATCCCATTGCGTCGATCAAGTGAGAGACAAAGATACTTTAATCGTCAACGATCATGGCGTGTCACAGGAGTACCTCAGCTTGAGTGAGCCGGCGACTTACTTCGGCGGTTCTCCCGCAGGCGGTCTTGGCTGGGGGATCGGCGGCGGGTTGGGCATGAAGCTCGCACGCCCTGAGAAAACCGTGATCGCCAGCTGTGGTGACGGTACTTACATGTTCAATAACCCGACCGCCTGTCATTTCGTTTCGCAAGCGTACGATCTTCCCATGCTCACGATCGTTTGCAATAACGCGATCTGGCATTCCAGCAAGGCCGCGACACAGCAGGTCTTGCCCGACGGCTGGGCGGTGAGCACCGGAAAATTTCCGTTGTGCGAGCTATCTCCATCACCGCGCTATGATATGGTGGTCGCCGCTCACGGCGGCTACGGCGAGATGGTTGATGATCCGCAGCAACTGCTGCCGGCACTCAAGCGCGCGCTTAAAGCCGTCAAAGAGGAGAGACGGCAGGCCGTACTGAACGTGATTTGCGGGACGCATTGAGAAGGCTGAAGTTCGATCGAGGTGTTTATGACCAAAATGGCTCGAATGATCGCGCTGGTTGCGGTTGGCCTGCTGCTGCCACTCTCCCCTCTGGCCGCGCAGGAGAAGAAGTTGGAAAAGATTCGGGTTGGCGGCGGCTCGGTAGGCGCACCGCAGATGACGATGTGGTTTGCCAAAGAAGCAGGCCTGTACGAGAGACACGGATTAGCCATCGAAGCGATTTCGATTCCCGGAAGCTCCCTGGCGATTCAGGCCATGCTCTCCGGTGAAGTGCCGATCATCCAGCTCGGTGGCACGGCGTCGATGCAAGCCAACTTGGCCGGCGCCGATACCGTGATCGTTGCCACGGTATTGAAGAAGTTTCTGTTCTCGATTTTCAGCCGGCCCGAAATCACCCGCATCGCCGACTTGAAGGGAAAGCTCTTCGGCGCCACCCGGTTCGGCACTCTGTCAGATTTTGCCTCGCGCTTCGCTCTGGAGAAATACGGCCTGAACCCCGAGCGCGACATCACCATGGTCCAGACTGGCGGCCAGCCGGAAACCGTGCTCGCGCTGCTCACAGGCAAGGTCCAGGCGGCGGCGCTTTCCGTACCGGCGACCATGCGCGCGCGCAAGGCGAACATGCGCGAGCTGCTCGACATGGCAAAGCTGGAGGCAACGATCCACCAGAATGGAGTCGTAACGACGCGGAAATTTCTCAAGACCAATGAGGACACGGTCCGCCGCTTTCTCAGAGCCTACGTCGAGGGCGCCGCGCTCGCAAAAAAAGATAAGGCCTTCGCCACCCGTGTCATGTCAAAGTATCTTTCGACCAATGATCGCGAGTTGCTGGACGATGCTTACGAGCGGGTCATCGTGCACCTCGAGATCCCGCCATATCCCAGCGTCGAAGGGGTTTCCGTGCTGCTGAAAACTCTGGAGAAGTCCCAACCGAAGGCGCGCGAGGCGAAGCCGGAAGACTTTATCGATGCCCGTCTGGTGCGTGAGCTGGAAAAGAGCGGCTTCATGGATCGTTTCTAGCAGCCCTGCTAGCTAAGTCTAAGAATACGTGACATCGCCGCCTCGTGTTTCGCACCAAGAGTGGCCGGCGGCACTTCGCGGAGGTCTGTGGATGGCCGCTGCCGCGATCGCCTTCACGCTGATGACAACGCTTATCCGTGAGGCTGCGAAGGCGGTTCATCCTTTTGAGATCGCTTTCTTTCGCGCTCTGATCAATCTCCTCTTGATGATACCATTCGCGGTGCGCACCGGGGCCGCAGGACTCAAAACAAACAACCACAAGGTGTTTATGCTTCGCGGGGTATGCGGCCTATTTTTCTTGCTGACCTATTTTCCCGGGGCGGCATTGATTCCGGTTGCCGAGTCGCAGGCGCTCAGCTTCACTGCTCCCCTTTGGGGCTCTTTGCTGGCAGTTTTTCTGCTCGGCGAGCGCCTGACTCGGAGCCGCGTTGTTGCGCTGACCGCCGGTTTCGTCGGTGTGCTCATCATCTTGCGGCCGGGTGTTGTTCAGGTCAGCACCGGCGCTTTGCTTGTTCTTGCCGGAGCGCTGGCGGCCGCCGCGAGCAACACGATCGTCAAGTTTGCCACGCGCACCGATCATCCGGATGCGGTCGTCTTGTACCAGATGATTTACGTCACGCCGCTGATTTTGCTGCCGGCGTTGTGGGTTTGGATTTGGCCAACCCCGAAGCAACTGCTATTGGTGTTCGGCGTCGGTTTTTTCGCGACGCTCAACCAGCGCTTTTTATCGCGCGCCTACGCGGCAGCAGATGCGACCGTGGTTTTGCCCTTTGAGTTTACCCGTCTGCCGTTTGCGGCCGTTATCGGCTATCTGGCGTTTCGTGAGCTACCGGATGCTTGGGCCTGGATCGGCGGCGCGGTTATTTTCGGCGCGTCGCTTTACATGGTCCAACGCGAAACGCGTGGGGCTCGGAGCACGAGCACGCACAACATCGCCCGCCGCTAACCGGAAATGCTGTCGCATCAAGACTATGTCCAAAAATGGAGACGCTCATTTTCTCGATCCGTAAGGCGGGTGCCATTAGCCTGTGATGAATCCACGCCAGAGTCCGCGTGAGTTAAACCCTGAGCCATCCAGCGGTCTCCGCATGACGGTGCTTTGAATCGTTCAAGCCGCCTGGGTCTTGGAAAAAACTGACTTGATCATCGCGGTACGTTCAGGGTATAGGAACGAGCTGTGGAGGCGGTGCCAAAACAAAAAGTTTCCGTACGGATCAACGGCGTCCCGCGAACCTACGAAGTCGAACCGCGCCTGCTGTTGGTTGATTTTCTGCGCGACGTGGTGGGCCTGACCGGCACGCACATCGGCTGCGACACCAGCATTTGCGGCGCATGTACGGTCATGCTCAATGATACAGCGGTCAAGTCTTGCACCGTCCTTGCGGTCCAGGCCGACGGGGCCGAATTGTTGACCATCGAGGGCCTGGCGGAAGGGGACAAACTTCATCCGCTCCAGGAAGCCTTTTGGGAATGCCACGGACTGCAGTGTGGGTTCTGCACGCCCGGGATGATTCTTTCCGCGTATCAACTGCTGCAGCGTAATCCGAAACCCACGGAGAGAGAAATTCGCCACGCTCTCCACGGTAATCTTTGCCGCTGCACGGGCTATGAGCATATCGTTGACTCGGTGCATTACGCGGCTCGTCGATTCGGGCACCAGGCAGTGAGGCGTAGAGAAAAGGCCAAAGGTAAAAAGAGAGCTAGATCGTAGCCAACCGTAATCTGTCAATGCGATGCCACTGAGCAAAACAGTCGGCGCCAGGATCAAGCGTCGTGAAGATCCCAATCTGGTCCGCGGGCTCGGCCAGTACGTGGATGATGTCAAGCTACCCGGAATGCTTCACATCGCGATCGTTAGAAGCCCGCACGCCCACGCCAAAATAACCAGGCTCGACCCGGCGGCGGCGCGGCAACATCGCGGCGTCGTCGCGGTTTTCACCGGCGCCGAGCTGCGCGATCAGATCGGCACTCTGCCGACCACTGCCGACAACCCGACTTTGAGAATCCCCAAACATTATGTCTTGGCGATCGACGTAGTTCGTTACGTTGGCGAAGGTGTGGCGGTCGTCGTCGCCGAAGATCGTTACGTGGCGCGGGACGCGGCGGATCTGATCGAAGTCGAATACGAGCCGCTGCCGGTCGTCACCGATCCGGAAAACGCTTTGGCGCCCGGGTCGCCGGTGATTCATTCCGAGTGGCCGGACAATCTGGCCTTTCGCTGGGAGCACCGTCAAGGTGATGTGGAGACAGCATTCAAGCAAGCGCACAAAATCGTCAAGCAGCGTCTCGTACACCAGCGCTTGGCGCCGATTGCGATCGAAACGCGCGGCGTGATGGCGGATTATCCTGCTTCGGCGAAGCAGCTCACGGTGTGGTCATCAACACAGATTCCGCATCTGCTAAAAAGCCACTTGTCACAAATGCTCAAGCTGCCGGAAAATGACGTGCGCGTCATCGCGCCTGATGTGGGCGGCGCATTCGGCAGCAAGCTCAACGTCTACGCCGAGGAAGCATTACTTGGGTACGTCGCGATGACGCTCCACCGGCCGGTAAAATGGATCGAAGAACGCAGGGAAAACATTCAAGCGACGATCCATGGCCGTGGGCAAATAGGCGAGATCGAGGCCGCGGTTAAAAAGGACGGTACAATCTTGGGCGTCCGCTACAAGGTGGTTGCCGATATTGGCGCTTATCATCAATTGTTCACGCCGGCGATTCCACCGTTCACCGGACTCATGCTGTCGGGTTGCTACAAGATTCCCGCCATTGGGATAGAAGTTGTCGCGGCGTTCACTAATAAGATGTCCACGGATGCTTATCGTGGCGCCGGCAGACCGGAGGCGACTTACGTGATCGAACGCCTGATGGATCGCATCGCGCAAGAGCTCAAGATCGATCCCGTCAAAGTGCGCCAGAAAAATTTCCCTCTGCCCAAAGAATTCCCGTTCAAGACGGCCACGGGTCTCGCTTATGATAGCGGTAATTATCAGCTGGCGCTCACTAAAGCGCTCAAGCTCGCCGGTTACCAGAAATTGCGGCGCCTGCAAAAGCGGCTGAGAAGCCGCGGCCGATACATGGGCATTGGTTTATCGACCTATGTTGAGATTTGTGCGATGGGGCCCGGATTTTGGGAATACGGCAAGGTCGAAGTGGATGCTGCCGGCAAAGTGACCGTCTATTCCGGCGCATCGCCGCACGGCCAGGGGCAGAAAACGTCCTTTGCGCAAATTGTTGCGGATCAACTCGGCGTCGATCTGGATGACATCAAAGTGGTGCACGGCGATACGGGTAACGTGGCCAAGGGGATCGGCACCTTCGGCAGCCGGGCAACCGCTGTCGGCGGCATCGCCGTCTATCAGGCCGCGGAGAAAGTTCGTGAAAAGGCGCGCGAGCTTGCGTCGCATCTGTTGGAGGTGGACGCGGACGATCTGGTTTTCACCGACGGAAGTTTCGGCGTCAAGGGCGTGCCAAGAAAAAGCCTGACGATCGCTCAAATTGCGCAGCATGCCCATGCGGCGAAAAATCTACCCGCCGGCGCGGAACCGGGGCTAGCTGCCGACTCGACCTTCGAGCCGAGCAATTTTACGTTTCCCTTCGGTACGCACATCTGCGTCGTCGAAGTCGATCCCGACACCGGCAGCGTGGAAATCAAAAAATACGTGGCGGTGGACGACTGCGGCAAAGTGATCAATCCCCTGCTCGTTGACGGTCAGGTGCAAGGGGGGATTGTTCAGGGTCTCGGACAAGCGTTGTATGAAGGAGTGGTTTACGACGAAAACGGGCAGCTTCTTACCGGCAGTTTGATGGATTATGCCGTGCCGCGCGCTGGGGACTTGCCACGCCTGAAGCTTGCGCGCACGGAGACGCCGACGCCGGTGAATCCGCTCGGCATCAAAGGGGTTGGCGAAGCTGGGACCATCGGTTCCACGCCTGCCGTCGTCAATGCCGTGATCGACGCGCTTGCCCCCTTCGGCGTCACCCATGTCGATATGCCGCTTACGCGAGAAAAAATTTGGCGTTCGTGCCAAGGAAGAAGAGCCATGGCTGGAGATCGCGGATGATCCCCGCTGCTTTCGATTATCTGGCGCCGGGGTCCTTGGCCGACGCGATGGCCGTCCTCACCGCCCGCGGCGAGGACGCCAAGATACTGGCGGGCGGACACAGCCTGCTTCCTTTGCTCAAGTTGAGACTTGCCAGTCCCAAACTGCTCATCGACCTCAGTCGCATTCCGGAGTTAAAAGGAGTCCGCGAACAGGACGGCAAAGTCGTCATCGGCGCGCTGACCACGCACTATCAAATCGAGAGCGCCGCGCTGCTCAAGAAACGATGTCCGTTGCTGCCCGAGACCGCGCGTGAAATCGGCGACGTTCAGGTACGCAATCGCGGCACGATCGGTGGCAGTCTGGCGCACGCCGATCCGAGCGCGGACTGGCCCGCGGCAATCCTGGCGCTTGGCGGCGAGCTGCTCATCATTGGGCCTAAAGGGGAGAGGCGCCTGAGCGTCAACGAGCTGTTCCTCGGTCCAATGACCACTGCGATTGAAGCGAATGAAGTCCTGGCAGAGATCCGCGTCCCGACGGCTCAGCGACGCAGTGGCAGCGCCTACCTCAAGATGGCTCAACAAGCTTCCGGTTTTGCGATCGTCGGCGTGGCCGTGTCGCTCAGAGTTGACGCCAAGGGTTGTTGTGAGGATGTCGGCATCGGCGTCACCGGTTTGAGCGACAAACCATTCCGCGCTCATGCTGTAGAAGAGCGCCTGCGAGGAAATAAGCTCACGTCGAAACTGATCGAAGCGAGCGCCGCTCAAGTCGCCGAAGGCGTCGATGTGCTGAATGACCTGCACGCATCCGCGCAATTCCGTCAGCATCTCGCCAAGCATTATGCTTCCCGCGCGATTCGCCAAGCGCTGAAGAGATCGGGGGCCATTCTTCGCTGACTGCGCTTGGTGCCGCGCAGCCGTTTTGCCTGCTACGCGGGATCACCTGCTATCGTTCTCAACACGGGCAGAACTTCTTCCAAAAAGACGTGAAACTGCTCGGTTAAATCGTCGCCAACCGGCCGGATGGTGATGTGGTCGACGCCGGCGTCGATGAACGGACGAACACAATCGACGCAATGCTCGACCGGGCCGCAGGCGGTCCAGATTTCCACGCCCGGTCGGGTGAAATCCTTTTGATAGTAAGAGTCAAGAAAAACTTTGGCTTCGCGAAATGCCCGTTCGCGATCTCGATTCACGGCAACGCCGTAGTATAAGACCGTCTTAAACGCGTCGGGATTTCGGCCTTCCTCCAGCAACATGTCCCGCAGCCGACCCGCATAGTCTTGAAACATCGCGGGCTCGATCTGATTGCTCATCCAGCCGTCGGCGTAACGGGCGATGCGCCGCAAAGAACGTTCGACGCCGCGCTCGCCGATTTGGACGGCGCGCGGCGTGCCGGCGATGTAGATCGGGCAAGGCCGCTGTGTCGGTTTGGGTAAAAGATTGACGTCGTCAAAAGAATAGTACCTCCCGTGGAACGTGGCACGCTCCTCGGACCAGAGAAGTCTCAACGCCTGGATCATTTCTTCGAGCCGGCGAGGCCGCTCTTTACTCTCAATGCCCATCACTTGGAGCTCCTTGGCCGCCATCGGATGTTGGCTCGCTGGGTAGCCCATGCAGGCTGCCAGCCATGTCCGTCCAGCCGAGAGCACGTCAAGGCTCGCCCACTGTAAGGCGAGCAGGACCGGATTGCGCTGGGCGATGGTGGCCATGCAGGCGACGCCAAGTTTTACCCGCGACGTGTGCGCGGCAATGGCGCCCAACAGCGGGATACATTCCAGGCGTGGCTTGCTCAAGATACTGTCACCGACCCAGATGGCGTCGATGCCACCGCTTTTCTCCGCTCGAACAGCCATGTCGATCAGTTCTCGGGGCGGTGTTCGAAGTGTGACCAGCGCCCGATTCGAAAGCGTCAGACCGAAAGTAGTTTTCTTCTCCGGCATGGCCGCGAGCATAGGACGGCACGTCGCCATCTTTCAAGTGCCGCACTACCCGGAAAGCCCAGGAGCGGCATGGGCGGAAATCGAACAATGCTCAGATGGACGGCGCGGCTCTCTGCTGGAACGTTTGCCAGCAGTTTCTTTCCTTGCTAATTGAATGAGCCAGTATGAAAGACGAGCTTGCCCAACGATTGGTCGGCAGCCTCAAAGCCGCTGGGATCAATTTCGTGACGTATTTACCCGAAACACGGCTGAGCCAGATCGTGCCGCTGTTGCGTAACGATCCGGAGATCGAACTCATTGCGGCCGCGAGCGAGCACGAGGCGGTGACCATCGCTGCCGGCGCGACTCTCGGCGGCAAGCAAGCCGCCGTGTACATGGAAAACACCGGCATCTACGTGTCGAGCTACGGCTTGCTAACCGTCGGCAAACAGCTCGGCGTGCCGCTTCTTCTCATCGTTGGTTATCTCGGCGGCGTGCCCGACCAGCGCAATAGCTTTCTTTACTCGACCATCGGCAAACATACGATCCCGACGCTCGCTGCGTTGGGTATTGAACATATGGTTCTCAAGGATGGCGACAAGCTCGAGATCAATATTGGTGACGCGGTGCGAGCCGCCAACGCCGAGCGCGCACCGTTCGCACTGCTTTTTGCCGGGGAGTTTTCAGTATGATCCGCCATGAATGCCTCCAATTGCTCGCCGCCAAAATGAGCAATCAGTTAGTGGTCACTTCGCAAAGCGGGCAGCGCATCGAGTGGTCGCATCTGTCGAAGCATGAAGGCAATCTGCTCGTTGGCATGATGGGATGCGCCATCGGCGTGGCTACCGGATTGGCTTTGGCCTTGCCGCACCGCAAAGTGATTGCGCTCGATTCGGACGGCAGCGTGCTGCTGTCGCTGTTCAATCTGGCGACACTGGGAAACTTGCGGCCAAGAAATCTGGTGATTTACGTCTTCGATAACGGCGTCTACAGTGGCAGCCGGATCAGCTACCCCACCGCGACAGCGGGCAACACGGACTTAACGGCGATGGCGCGCGCGGCAGGCATGGGCAACGCGCATACGATTCGCGATATCGAGGAATTTAAGAAAAGAGGCATCGACGCGCTGAGTCAAAGCGAACTCGCTTTCTTTGTCTGCAAGGTTGAAGAGAGCTTGCTTCACCGTGAGATCCCCCGACCCAATACCGACCTTGCCGAAAACAAATATACGTTCTTGCGATACCTTGAACGGACCGAGAAGAAAGCGATCCCGTTTATCGGACGCGGGTAAATGAACATGAAAGGAAAAGCGCGGTGAAAAAACTAATCGTCTTCGTCTTGACACTAACCGGATGGGTGCTTGGCAGTGGTTCGCCGATCCGAGCTGCAGATTACTATAAAGACAAAACTCTCACGATCATCGTCGGCTACTCGCCGGGAGGTTCGTTCGACCTTTATGCGCGCGTGCTGGCGCGCCACATCGGACGCCATCTGCCGGGTCACCCCGGGAGAATCGTCGAAAACATGACCGGCGCAGGCGGATTGATCGCGGCCAACCATCTTTATAATCGGGTCAAGCCCGACGGCTTGACCATCGGCGCATGGGCGGCGCCGCTGGTGCTGCAACACATCATGGGCAACGAGGCGGCGCAGCTCGACGGCCGCAGGTTCGGCTACCTCGGTGTGCCCAGCCCTTATGACACGGTATGCACGTTTAACCAACAGAGCGGCATCACCAAGATGGAAGATTGGATCAATGCCAAGCGGCCACAAAAAATTTCTGCCATCGGGCCAGGTACGAGCACCTCCGACATTCCGAAGCTGCTCAAAGCGGCGCTCAATTTGCCGATGGAAGTGATCGATGGTTACAAAGGGGGCGCCAACGCGCGTCTGGCCGTCGAGTCGGGAGAAGTCGATGGCTACTGCGGCTCGTGGGGGACTGTCGAAACTGTCTGGCGCAGTGCCTACGAAAGCAAGAAGATTCGCCCCGTGTTGCAGGCTTCGCTCAACTCCCATCCGAAATATAAGCACGTCCCGTTGGCGATCAGCTATGCCAAGACCGAGGAAGCACGGGAGCTGCTAAAGGTTGCCGACAATGCGCATACCGCGCAGTTCCCGTTTTCAGTGCCGCCGGGCATGGCAAAAGAGCGGCTGCAAATGCTCCAGACGGCGTTTATAAAAACGTTTAAAGATCCGGATTTAATCGCCGAAGCGAAAAAATCCCAACTCGATATCGATCCGATTGACGGCCCGACGACCACTAGGATGCTGGCCGAACTTTACAATCTCAAGCCGCCGACTGTGGCGCGGCTCAAGGAGATTTTGCTGGCGAAAAAAAACTAGAGTTCGGATTCGGGCGCCGATTTTCAATCGTCAGCGGAACGCCGTCGCGATCCGTTAGCGAATGTTTTGGAAACGTTTCTCCCGATCAGACTGTTTAGGCGTTGAACCCTTAGCTAGCTTGACACCGCCGGCGATTTCCCGATAGACACTCATCAAGGACCGTCGGCTTGCGACATTTCAGAGTCAAGCGAGGGAGAGAGATATGGCGGAAGTCGTCATCGGCATCGGCACGTCGCATAGCCCGCAATTGAGCATCAGGGCAAACGACTGGGATTATCTGCTCAAGAAAGACCAGACCGATCCCCGATTGGATTACCCGAGTTTACTCAAACGCGCGAAGCCGGGCATCGAGGCCGAGCTTACTCCGGAAAAATTTCGCCGTCGTGACGAAGCTTGCCTCAAGGCGCTCGAATCCCTCGGCGAAGCGCTGAGAAGCGCTGATGCCGAGGTGGTCGTGGTGCTCGGCGACGATCAGCATGAGCAATTTCATGATGACAACATGCCGACCTTCGCGGTCTACCACGGCAAGTCGTTGCCGGTGGTGACGCACACCCGTCGCAACCCGGCTCCCTGGAAGGACGCTGAAGAAAGCGGTTGGGCGGCGACCGCCGCGGAGTACGAAACCGAACCAGCATTGGCGGAGCATTTGATCCGCGCGCTGAACGCAGCGGAGTTCGATATCGCCAGGTGCAATAAGCTGCGACCCGAAATCGGCGTCGGTCACGCGTTTAGTTTTCTGTACCGCCGGGTTTTGCCGGGCAGCAAAATTCCCATGGTGCCGGTCATGGTGAACACTTACTTTCCCCCTAATCAACCGACACCAAAGCGCTGCTATGGCTTCGGCCGCGCCGTGCGCCAAGCGATCGAGTCTTGGGATAGTCCGAAGCGGGTCGCCATCATGGCTTCCGGCGGACTGAGCCACGTGGTGATCGATGAAGAGATCGATCAAATGGTCATCGACGGGCTCAAGAACAAAAAGACGGATATCCTGTTTCAATTGCCGCGCGAGAGGCTTTGGGGCGGCACGTCGGAGATTCTCAATTGGGTCGCTCTCGCCGGAGCCATGGAAGATCGCGACCTCAAGTATTTGGAATACGTCACCACCTATCGTTCACCGGCAGCAACCGGTTGCGGTATGGGGTTTGCCTACTGGCGGTAGTCTTCGGCTTGGAGTCCGGTGTCTACAGGTTTGAGTCGGTGCCGAGCGGCGTCGGTTCCAAATAAGATCCGACCGGATGGCAACGAGAACAAAACCTGCTTCTGATCGCACCAATGGCTAGCAGGTTGCTGAAAAACTCTGATTGCAGGCTGCTCAAAAAGACTCAGAGGCGAGGCGCGCGAAAAATCGACGAGCGGAGGCGTACTTAGCCAGTACGTTGTAGCGAGGCGATTGAGCGCAACGAAGCATATGAGTCTT
>DATBMR010000212.1:0-8907 GCA_036554745.1 Binatia bacterium | reverse complement strand
TCTCACCCCGACTTGGCAAATGACCTCCGCTAGATTAAGGAAGCGGTTGCAGACTACGATTCTTTATCGCTGACCGAATGCCTCGAGGAGGTGCGACACAATGGCAGTGACAACGGACGAACATCCGGCTATGGGCAAGGGGCGCGGACGTTTGGAAGGAAAAGTCGCGATCATCAGCGGCGCCAACAGCGGCATCGGCCGCGCCACCGCGCGGTTATTCGCTCGCGAAGGGGCTAAAGTCGTTTGCTGCGACATTCAGGAGCAGCTGAGTCCGCGGATTGACGCGTTGATCAAGCACGACGGCGGCACCGCGCTGTTCCTCAAAGCCGACGCGGTCAACGAAGCGGATTGGACGCGGACCGTAGAGACAACACTGGCATCCTTCGGCGACTTGCATATTCTTTACAACAACGCCGGCGGCGGTATACGCGGAAAGATCGGCGAGCTCAAGAACGAAGAGTGGCATTTCATCATGAACTTGAACCTCAACTCGATCTATTATGGATCGCGCGCCGTACTGCCCTACTTCGTCGGCAAGGGCAGCGGCAACATCGTCAACACCGCATCGACCTTCGGCATCCTGGCGGCCGAAGAAAACCCGGCCTATTGCGCGACCAAGGCCGCTGTCATCAATCTGACGCGCCAGATGGCGCTCGACTACGGCGTACACGGAATCCGCGTGAACTGTATTTGCCCCGGCGCCACCGACACGCCGCGGTTTCGCGGCATGCCGCCGCGGGCGATGTTTGAAAGCGGCCTGCCACCCGATCAGATCAAGCGCCTGTCGACGCTCAACCGCGCGCTCAATCGCCTCGCCCGGCCCGAGGAAATTGCTTACGGGGTGTTGTTTCTCGCCTCGGACGAGGCTTCATTCGTGACTGGGAGCGCGCTGGTGGTCGATGGCGGCCAAACCATCGACGCTTGAGACCCGAGTTTAAGGTTCCTCGTTCGTGGCGATTTTTCAAAACCCGAACGCAGACTATTCGGCGTGAGCATCAACCGTGGCGGAACATCGCGGTGAAATCCCATGAGCACGATCACGAACCAACACGAAGCGAGCTAGACGATTGAGGCGGCTTCGACGGTGCTTAGGGCGATCGGAATCTGGGCGTTTTGGGCAGCGTGCTATGCGGCGGTATTGCCGCCGCGGCTACCGCTCGGGAACATGGATTCAAGGTACTCGCCCAATATCCGACAGACATCGATCGCCGAGAGAATTCCAGCGAGCTTGCCGTGACGCTGGATGATCACCGAACCGATGCGCCGCTTGGCCATTTCAAAAACCACTTCATTGAGCGGCGTTCGAAAGGGCGCGATATAGGGCTCCGCGACCATGATATCGCGCGCCAGGACCTTGTCTTTTTCAGACTTGGGCGCATCGCGCTTGACATAATGATGTAAATCCCGTTCGGAAACGATGCCGACAACTTTGCCGTTCTCTTGCACCGGCAAATGCCGGATACCGTGCTCGTCCATCAAGCTCTCCATCGCGGCTGCGGTTTCGTCGGTTTCGACGAAGTAAGGAAAAGAAGTCATCACGGCGCCGACGATCGGCATTCTTCTGCGCTTTTTGAGTGCCACCATTGTTGCAACCTCACCCTTGGCGATGACGAAAGATTCCCATCAACTGGTTTGCTCGCCTGGCGCCGCGGTGGTTTTAAGAAGCTCGGCCGCGAGCGCCACCTCCTGAACCGAACCGTAAACCGCGCGAACTTGGTAAGCCCGCGCGCCGCGCTTCGAACTGACGACTTTATAGAGTTCCCTATCTTTGAAATGCACGGCGGTCCAGTCCTCGATGGCGACGCCGGCAGAAATTTCGCCGGCGGACAAGAGTTGATGATACGACGGCCGCCGCTGCGGCTCGCCATCGTAGTGAGGACAGCAGCTGCCGGGAAGAAAACCCAGGCAGTTGAGCGGCTGCAATGGACCGGAAAACGAATCGGTCAAACCTTGCTCGAACCAACAGATCGCGCCCGCGCTGACGCCGGTGAGCACGATGCCCGACTCCCACGCCTCCCGGAGAATTTCCGGCACACCCCAGTCGTGCCACACCGCGAGCAGGCTCTTGGTGTTGCCGCCGCCGACGTAGATAATGTCTTGCTGAAGCAAGAAGGAGCGCAGATCCGGAGTGCGCTTGAAGAACGTCAGCACCGATGGACGGCAACCGAGCGTTAAAAACGCCGCATAGAAACACGCAAGGTAATGATCCGGCTCGCCACTCGCCGTGGGCACAAAAGCAACCCGGGCATTCGCGGCGCCACTCTGGCTGATGATGTATCTCTCCAACTCGAGGTTTTCGGCGTCGCGATAGAAGCCCCCGCCGCCGATCGGAATAATCTGTTTCGCGCGCTCCGCCATGAACCCGCCCGTCTAAGGTCGATGATCCGCGAACATAAAGGAGACCCGGGACGGACGCAATAGTATCGCCAGGCTGGCCGTTCGGGTCGCGTGACGCTGTCGGAAACCCGACGACTAACGCCGGCGGCGTTTCGGTTTGCGTTTGACAGGCGCTTGCGGGGTGACACCGTTCGATTGGCCGTGTAGCCCCAAGTCATGCGGCGCTCTGCAGTATCCCGGAAGGATCTTGTTAGCGAGGCGCCGCAGTCGTTGGGCCGTCATGGCATCGGCTTTGGCTCGCGCCGCCTTAGCCCGCGTTGCGCCCTTGGCGTCGAACAATAAGGCAAGCAGGCATAGTTGCTGCGCCACCGAGTCGAGGTCCTTGGGCGCGACCTGAAGATTGGCCAGCGCGGCCTCGTAGCGTTGGCATACTTGCTCGAAGGTCTTTTCGTTTCCAGCATCATCGCCGCCTAACCTGCCGCGGCACAAGGATTCGACCATATATGAATCCGCGGCCATCACAGCGTGCCACACATCCGGCGATTCTTTGAACCGCTTGTTGGCTCTCTCGGCGTAGGCAACGGATTCCGCGACGCCCTTCCGGTAGGTTCCTTCGAGCGCCCTGAGTGCCAATGCGTTGAGCGCCGGGTATGGATCGAACCGTTTCTCGGCTGTGGTCGCGGATGCTTGCTCGTAGGCCGCAATGGCGTTCTTGAGCGCCTCTTCAAAGC
The DNA here is from genome assembly GCA_036554745.1 of Binatia bacterium. Taxonomy (GTDB): domain Bacteria; phylum Desulfobacterota; class Binatia; order UBA9968; family UBA9968; genus DP-20. Next base: position 5,839 of record DATBMR010000212.1, on the reverse strand, counting down.
CGCTGATCGCCTCGTCACTCGGCGTGTTCCGCGAGCCGAGTATGCGCCGCGCATAGACTGCGGCCTTCCGTTTATAAGCACCGCCTATCAGAGATTGGCGCTCGACATTTGGCCTGACGACCTTGGTCTCCGTTCTTCCTTTTGCCGGAGGATAGCCGCCGCCATCGGCAACGACCCGGTCTAAGCCCCGCAGCCGCTCGATCGCCTGCTCCACCAATTCAGGAGCATTGTTCCGTTCGCCGAGCCGCGACTCGATGTTTGCCATTTCCTCGATCGCCGCGATCGGTACGCGGCCTGATTGGTCTTCGGCAGCAAGCGCCGCCCGATAAAGCTGATAGGCGTCTTCAAAGTATTCCTCGCCAAGCAAGCCGTAGGTCCGTGCCAGCTCGAAATTTACCGGCGGCTGGCTAAGCCAATTTCTCGGACAGCGGGCGAGCAGCTGTTTCACTCGCGTGACGATACCCTTCGCCTCCGAACGGCTCACGACCTCGCGGCGCCGGTAGATACCCAGACGAATTCCCTCGATCTGGTCGATTAATTCCTCGAGCGCGACAAACCTTTGCGTGTCTGTGCTACGACTAAGCGATTCGGCGCGTGGATCTACCCGCCATCCGGGATCACCGTAGGCTTGATAGGCGCCCCAGGTGCTGCTGCTGCCGTGTTTCCGGTAGGTTTCTTTGCGCGCCTCGAAGACCGCGTCACCGAACTGCAGTTTGTCCTGAAGGATACCGCGATAAAAGATTTCGGCAAAGGTATAGGCCGCATCGTCGTCCACCGCCCACCCCGCGGCAATGACGCAGCGCACACCGATCTCGATCAACTCGCGCGCGATGCTGTAAGCCAAGCGGTTATAAGCGACGCTCGTAGGCTGTGCCTGGGCGAGATGGCAACAATTGAGGAATACCAGATCCGGCACAACCTCCATCTGACCGATCTCAGCAGCCCCCAATAACAGTCCATCGGACAGCACCACACCCGTGCGGGCGATGCCGTCGCCGCCCGGCTGTTCGAAGAGACCGTGCGCGGCGATGTGGATGATCCGGTATGGCCTTTGGTAAAGCGGCGTGAGGACGTCGAGCGCATGGCGTTCTTGGCCGATCGCCGATTCCACCTGATAGCCCTGTCGGCTCAATGCCTCGACCACGACTTCGGCCTCTTGTTCTGCGCCTGCAAGCGAATCCAGCCCGTCTGCCGGCTGCCGATTCGGATGTGGAAACATCTGAAAGAAATTTTTCGTCGAAGGGTTGCCGATGACGTAAGCCAGCGGATGCAGCGTCTGGCGCACGCGACGGCGAAAGGTGCTGGTAGAGAGCTGGCGGATCATGTGTGCGCACACCGCGAGCGGCTCCTGATCCGCCAGCATCAGCTCCCAGGGCAAATTGGCTGTGTAACCGTCGAGCACGAGCACGATGCGAGCGAGTTGGCGGGCGGCGTCTTTGAATTCATGCGGCACCATCAGTTGAAACAGCGTACGGCAAAACTCAGGCTGATAGCTGTGCACTTGGATCTGCTGAGCGATCAGCGTTTCCAGCAGACCGGGCTGCCGTTGCTGCACGATCGTTTCGGCACGCGCGCGCTGCCCGACGTGGACAAAACGCAAGCGCTCGGCGATCGCGACGCGCTGCTGCGGTGGGATGCGATCATCCGCTTGCGGCCGTGCTCCGGAAAATGCACCGGAAAGATCATCTCGGTCGGGCCCCGCTTCGGTCACGATCATGCGTGGCCAGTAGGCGATGGCACGGCTGCCGTTGAACCGTTGGCGGATACCCGGGCCTCGATGCAACTCCTGGGGCACTTCCAGGCGCATTCCCATGCGGTCGATCGCTCCACTCATGCGCGCCGCCAAATCCGCGAGCGCATGCATGGTGGCAATGGCGGTGTCGAGATATAGCTCGACGATTTCCAAGGAGCCGATCGTCAACCAGTCGTTGGTGGACTGTTTGAACTTGACATTCGCCTCGGCCACGCCGCGGACCAGCGCCTCGACGGCGGCGGCGATCGTCAGACTCGCCGTCGAATTGTAGCCCAGCAACAAAGTCGACAAAGCCACGGTTCCGCTGCGCCGGCCGCTGCAATTGCCGTATTCGAGAAGATAGCGCAGCGCCCCGGCGCGCACGGCTTCGGTCAGGGTATTCGCCGCCAAGGTGCCGTCATATGGGCCCAGCCCCGTCACCACTGCGCCGCAAAGGCTGCCGCGCATGCGTTCAGCGTCATTGGGCATGCGCAGCACGACGACGGCGGTGCCAACCGGACCGGCGTAGAGGCCGAGGTTGTAGCGCTCACTCAGGGCAAGATCGACCAAGTCGCGGTCGATGATCGCTTCCGCGCCGGAAATCGCGTCTTGTTCATAGTGGCCGACCATGATCGGCTGCGTCACGAAACGAAGATCCATCGCGGTGACTTTGACACTTAGCGTCGCCACGCGCGGGGTCTTGACACGTTTGTGCTTCGATTCACCCATGAGCGGGTGGGCGGCTTCTGCCGGCATCGGGTATCGCGGCGGTCCGGGCTCGTAGGCGATCGGTTTCGCCGCTTTCCCGTCACGCACCGCCGGCGGAGCCTCCGGCAATGCAGTGGTTGCTCCAATGCTCAGCAATTCTTGTAGCGCGCCGAAATATTCTTCGGTGTCGGCCAAATCGCCGTGCAACGCAGGCATGTAGTAGCGCATACCAATGCCGTCGATGGCGCCGGACTTCCAGGTAACCGTGCCGTCGCCCTCGACTGTGCCGATCATCTTCCAGCGGCCGTCGACTTTCTCTATACCGCAAGCGGTGAGCGGCGCGCAGCCGTGCACATAGAAGGTTTTTTCCTTGTGGCGCCCCGGAAGCGCCGGCGCCGCTCCGTCGCGCTCCCACAACCACTTCGCTTGCTCCAGCGCGGCGCCGCTCGGCAGCGCCGCCACCTGGTCGCCGAACCAGAAATCTTCCATTTCCTCCTTGATGCCGCGCCACAGCTCGGCGCGGAAGTAATCGTCGAATTGCACGCCGCCGACGTCCTGGAAGCCAGATCTCGGCAAGAGCTGCAAAGCGCCGCGAAACTCGGCGATAATGTCGAGAATGGACTGCAAATCATTGCCGAGATCAATGCGGGCAAGATCGCGCAGAGTGCTCGATTTGCCGATCAGCGCTTCGACCATTGAATGTGAGCCCTGATTCGGCGTACCCAGCATGACGAATCGCGCGCCGTCGCGGCCCATTAGCTCATCCCAAAGCTCGGGGTGCTGATGCACCAGCGCCCGTACGACCAATCCCCCCATGCTGTGGGCCAGTAGCCGAATCGGCCGCCCCGAGTCTCGCGTCTCAACTACGAGCGCGCGTAAAAACACTTCCAGCCCGCCCGCGAGTATATTGAGCGGCAGGCGCCAGTCGTAAGGCCAGCGTTCGACCCGGTGCGATTCCATCAGAAACTCGCACAGGTCTCCGTAAGACATGTCGAACAGTTTTTCGGCTGTGATGCCGTCGCCCGCCACGGTCCCGGTACCCGCTCGCCAGCGAATATCTCTGAGGCCGCCGGCGGCAATATCGGCGAGATCGAACCAGATCCGATCGGTTTCATTTTTCCACAGATGCGAGCCCATGATGCCCGGCAATACGACGACAATCGGTAAAGTCCCATCCCCTTCATCGCCGCGCCGGCTCCGGCGAATCGCCACGGCACGGCTTTGTTCCTCGGCCAATGTCGGTTCCTGCAAATTGCCGGGGAGCGGCTTGAACGGCTCCAACCCGTCCACTGAGTCGGAAATCAGCCAGTCGCGCAGCGCCGCGCGGGTGTCGTCATTTTGAAAATAATGAAAATGCGAAGTCGTCGGTCCTTGATCGAAGAAAGCTCGGCCGTTGGCGTTGCGCGCTATGCCGCCGTACATCGAAGCGGTATCGACGACGAGGTCGTTGTCCACGCCGCTGAAGAAGGCATAATCGCTGAACAGCAGACCGAGCCGTTTGAGCAGCCCGCCGCCCTCGGTGTCGCCGGCGATCACGGCGACTTGCACCGACTCACGAGGCTTGGCCATCGCCAATAAGCGCGGCATCGGCGAATCCGGTAGCATTGCTTCCAGACCCGGGACTAGCCTTGCGTCCGTGCGGTTTTTGACAATTTCAAGAACGATCCGTTTGAGCGCATCGTAAAGCGGATTTTGGTGGAGATAAGGCACGCGCCCGATTAGCGAGAGCAAGGCGGAGAGAAAGATATCGACGTTTCCTGAGGCGAGCAGCGTGCCGCGAGCCGGACACGCGACGCGCACGTAGCGCTCGATGACGAACTGTTTTTCTGCGAGCAGCTTTGCGAGATCGCGCAGGCGAACGCGCTGCGTTTCGTGGCCGTGGACGAGTTCACTTTTGATGCGCTCGCGTTGTTCCTCCAAAACGTCGCCCGGCTCGGGCAACTCCGCACGAAAGCCTTCGATCAGTTCGTCGCTAATATGCTGCAAGCACAAGAGATCGCCGATCAATCCACCGCGCGAGTGTCCGATCAAATTGATTCGTGCCGCTTTCGGCAACTTATCCGCAAGCTCGATGGCATTCTCGATCGGACTTTCGGAAAAGGTGCGGTGCTCGAAGGCGTAGATGCGGTCGCTGAATTGTTTTTGTAATCGCTGCCAATCGTCGGAAGGAACTTTCTGCAGATCGCCGAAGCTCCCGGTGCTCGATGACGCCGTGCCGTGAACGAAGACGAGCAGCGGGCCTGCCTTCGCGTCGTTGGCAAGCTCCGCATCATCGACGCTCAAAAGATCGGCGGGTTGGCCGGTACCGTGAGGCCAGCGATACAAGCCCGGCTTGCGATCGAGGCGGCTTTCGATCGCCCACATGAGCGCCTTGGTACCGACCCAGGTGACGCCAAGCTCGGCTTCGAGCTGCTCTCCCGCTTTCACGCCCAGCCATTCCGCGGCCCGGCGCTTGGCCGCCTCGATGATCGGATCGGCGACGTCTCCCACGGTCAGAGTAAAAACTCGAGACACCAAATCGCCGATCGAATCGCCGACTAGTCCGCGGACCGCTTCGCCGCGCTCCTGCAGCCGGTTCAGCTTGAGCGCGCCGCCGGCCTCCACGGCCCCGGCGCCAACTTGAAGCAGAGACTGCTTCAGCTTTTTGGCCGTGGTCATGACGGTCACGCCGTCCGCCATCTCGAGCACGACGACCTGATCGTCGTTGACCTGAAGGGTCTTTTCGACTGCACCTTCGGCGGTCGCCCGTGCCCGTGCGCTCAGATCGAACGCAGCGTCGATTTTCAAATAGCCGTCGGGCAGAAACTCATTCGCCTTCTTACCCTCGACGTCACGCATCGCCGGGCGAAGCGCCGCGGGTAGAGCAGGATGAATGATCGCAGTACCATTGAGCTTCAGCGGAGTGCCGTCGGCCATGTGACGCTCCTTGCCATGCTGAGTCGCGGGATCAGGCTCCATGAAAGACTCTCCCGCCAAATCAGCCAACAGTAAAAAGTAACGGTTTTTCGGCTATTATAATTTACCCGAAAGGATCCGGGAATCGGGAAATTGATCGCGGCGGATGGACTGCCAAATGACTCGGCGAAGAATAGGAATGACCCGAGAACTTCAGCTGAACGAAAAATCCCCAATGCTATGAACAGATGGAAAGGACTCCAGAGGGATTTTACGGCACGCCATCCTTAACTCGATTTTTGCCTTTGTTCTACAAGAAGTGTTCGCGCGCAAGCGCGCTTGATCTCCGGCACATCGATGATCCGCCACTGACCGCGCGCCGGCGGGTTTTCGATGTGGGCAACCATCGCCTGAATGAACTGTTCGAGGGTCACGAGCCCGAGTCGTTGCGCGGTCGCGCGCGCGCCGGGAATGAGTTCAGCCAGCTTGTAGAGCGGCATGATC
>DATBMR010000213.1:0-12766 GCA_036554745.1 Binatia bacterium | reverse complement strand
GCCGTAAGTCCAGTCTGTCTTTTCCACAATGACTTCATCGAGGGCGATGCTGGCGGTCGCCAGAGCGAAGGCGAGAATCGTCATAGTGGCCGGCACGAACCACAAACTCGAAGACAAAGTTTACCAAAAATTCGCCAGACGAGATCTCATGGCCACCCTCCGCTAGCGCATTGGTGCCCTGTCAACCGATTGAGGACGGCGAGCGCTTGAATTATCAAATACCCTGCACTGATGGTGTGGCCCTTCTGAGATCGCGCGACCACCGTGATCGATCGCAAGCAGGAGCACGGCGTAGGCATGAAAACAACCGTTGCCTAGTCTATTATGGACTCATCGGCACGAGCCCGTCGCGAAAGAAGCTGTGAGCGGCCGTTTGGAATCAGTGTTTAAAGACCGGGAGCGCATGCTAGTACCAGGAACGTCCCAATAGGCTCCGCGAGACGCTTCAGCGGAAATGCCGTCAAATAATCTGGCAAAAACGATTTAATCGGGCGCCGCACGCCTCAGGTATTCACTGTGACGCGCTTGAGAGCAAACGGAAAGGACTCCAGAGGACGCGACAACACCCATTCGCCTCCGGCGATCATTTCGCGACCCTCTATTCGAGACTGTGAACGGCGACCGTGCGGCCCCGGCGGAACGCTGCGAACCGGCAGCCGCCGCCACAAAATCTCGGCTTAGCTGATAGTCAGCCTACGATTAAATTCCAGGCCAGCAAGCTCGCACCGGCCAGTTCAACCATAACGGCCAACGGGCTAGTTGCGTACTTCCACGCCAGAACGAGCGGCATCGATTTCTTGATCGCTTCGAACGGAATCAGTTTTTCCATACCCCAGCGGGCGATCATGTAGCGCTCCTGGCCGAGAACTCCTACGGCAATAGGATCCTTCTCAATCTGGTTCTTGCGCCAGATCTCTACCTTGTCGAAATGTTGACTCGCTCTTTGAACTTCTGTCGCGACCTGACTGGGAATCCCTTCATGAAGCGATGTCGTACTGAAGTTGGCGGCCGCCCGGCGGTCCAGATTGTGCGAGCGAATCGGCAAGAACGTCGTCCACACACGCCAGTCCTCTGCAGAAATTCTGGGGTAAGGCGGCTGCGCCGCTTCCCCTCCGGCCATAATCGATTCGGCATTCTCGCGGCGATAGTTCTCAACGAACATAAATCATCCTCCTCGTTTTTATTTTTGCCGACGTAGTGAAATCATCTCATCGCCCTCATGTGATGGCGTTTAACGCGGGGGCGAACGGTCGTCAGGGCAGGCGAGCCGGTCGATCTCCGCAGTTCGGTCACTTCATTTACGCGTTTCTCCTTAGAACACTATTTCGCTTGAGCCGAGCGATTAATCACGCCGCAAGCGACCCGATCTCCCGAATTTCCTGCTGGATCCGTGCGGTAGTCATCCGCGCTTTCGTGAATCACCAGAGCGGAGCCGTCCGCGTCCATGAGGCTTGTCTTTCCGGCACTAAGACTCAGCTGTGGCACAAAATACTCGATCGCCAGCGGCGTGTTCGCGACGACATGAATATTCGCCAAGTCGCCGGCGTGCATTCCGTTTTTTTCGAAAAAACCGTGCTTTTGTTTTGACGGATTGAAATGGCCGCCGGCCGAATTGAACGGCGGTTCGCATCGGCCCACCTCGTGAATGTGAACGGCGTGCGTACCGGGCGAGATCCCTTCAGGATTTCGTTCCAGGTCGAGTCTGATCAGTACTCCGGTTGGCGTTTCCACCACAACCGCATCGCCGATCTTCTGCTGCTTGGCATTGATCAAATCGATTTTGACCGTGTTACTCTCCGCTGCGGCTTGACCCCCTACGATGTTTACCACGTAGGCGAATATAAGGATGAGGAAAACTGACGCGAGCCTCATGACGTTCTCATGCGCGCGCACATAAGCTGCCGACCGTTCGAAAACTACGCAACTTACGTGCCCGAATTCACCACTCCAGTGTAACGAATCGGCTTAGCCAATGTCTCAGTTACGTGACAAGGAGCCCTCCGTGGATCTCACATATGGGAAAGTAAATCATCCTCCACCGACTTATAATCGGTCACGCGAGCGAACATCAGTCGGTCAGCCGCGGTGCCTCGAGCGGAGGAATGGACTGTGCAAGGCTTTCTTGACAATGCTGTTTTCCGTCCTTAACTATCTTTGATTGGTCGATAGTTGCGGAAAATGAAGGAGTGACATGGCGTCTCAAGATTGGGAATTACTGATTTGGCAGCGCGCCAACGCGTTGCTCCGGCAAGCTGAGCGTATTCAGCGCAACTTTGTACAGATCGCGATGAGCTCCCAGTATCGAGCCTCGCATGGACGAAGTTCATCCTGGGAACCGCCGATCAACGTGGTGGAGACGGAAGAGGTCTTGTGGGTCATTGCGGCGATTCCTGGCGTTAAGGTAGACAAAGTCAAAGTCCTTTTCCACGATGGTCATGTATGGATTTCCGGTGAGCGGCCCTTGCCAGGCTGTTGTACCGAGGGCGAGCTAAAGGTTTGGGAGATACCGCTCGGACGGTTTGAGCGTCAAATCGGTCCGTTTGGACAACCGTTAGCTGTCGGCAAAGTTTTACTCGAGGACGGTCTTCTAGTCGTCGAATTGAGAAAGTAATTATGCCAGCTCACGAACAAGAGAGTACTCGCCAAGGCAGTAAACCGAGCCGCCGGATCATTGTTCCTCCGGGCGCGCTGCTGATCCTGCCGCTACGCCAGACGGTGTTGTTCCCATCCACCGTGATGCCGCTGGTAGTGGGACGCCCGGCCAGCCTTCAGAGCGTCGAAGAGGCTGTGCGCCAGCAGGTTCAGGTGGGGTTCGTCGCTCAGCGGGATCCCACCGTTGAGCTGCCAAAGCCGGAACAGTTGTTTAGCGTCGGCAGCAGCGCAGATATTCTGCGCATGTACAATCTTCCTGACGGGCAACGGCAGATCGTCGTCCAGGGCCGGCAGCGCTTCGGCGTCGCCGAATTCATCGAAACGGACCCGTTCTTGATCGCTCGGGTGACGTTCGTGGAAGAGCAAGTGCCTCAGTCCAAGGAATTTCAGGCGCGCATTATGAATCTGCGCCAGGAAGCCGGAAGAGCGCTGACGCTGCTACCTGAGCCGATGATGGAGCTCAAGGCGGCAATCGAGCGTATCGACAACCCTCTGGCTTTGATCGATACCATCGCCAGCACTATGGATCTCCCGTTGGAAGAGAAGCAGGAGCTGTTGGAGGTGTTTGATCCCGAACAGCGAATCCAAAAGGTTTCCGAGAAATTGGCGCACCAGATTTCTTTGCTGGAGTTAAGTAAAAAAATCAGCGAAGAGACCAAAGGGTCTCTGGATAAAGCGCAGCGGCAATACTTTCTGCGCGAGCAACTGAAGGCGATCCAAAAGGAACTCGGCGAAGATGGCGGTGAAAACGCCGAAATCGAAGAGCTCCGAAAAAAGGTGCTGGAAGCGAAAATGCCGGCACACGTCGAAACCGAAGTTTTGCGCGAGCTCAGCCGATTCGAGCGCATGCCCGAAATGGCGGCGGAGCGATCGATGATCCGTACCTATCTTGACTGGATGGTCGATCTGCCATGGAGTACGAGCAGCCCGGAACAAATCGACTTGCCGCGGGCGCGCGAGATCCTCGACGCCGATCATTACGATATTGAAAAAGTTAAAAAGCGCATCGTCGAGTTTCTTGCGGTACGGAAGCTCAATCCAGGGGGCAAGAGCCCGATATTGTGTTTTGTCGGTCCTCCGGGCGTCGGTAAAACCTCGCTCGGCCAAAGCATTGCGCGGGCGATGGATCGCAAGTTCATCCGGCAGAGCTTGGGCGGCGTGCACGATGAAGCCGATATCCGCGGCCACCGCCGCACCTACATCGGCTCTTTGCCGGGCAATATTATCCAGGGCATTCGCAAGGCGGGCACCAACAATCCAGTATTCATGCTGGACGAAATCGACAAACTGGGCGCGAGCTTTCATGGTGATCCGTCGGCCGCCTTATTGGAGGTTTTGGACCCGGCGCAAAACACTTCGTTCCAGGACCATTATCTCGGCGTCGAATTTGATCTGAGCCGCGTGATGTTTATCGCTACAGCCAACGTGCTCGATACCATTCCTGGGCCGCTGCGTGACCGCATGGAAATCATTCAGCTGTCCGGTTACATCGAAGATGAAAAGCTGGCGATCGCAACGAACTATTTGATCCCGCGGCAGATTACGGAGAATGGTTTGAAAGACGGGCAAATCGCTTTCCAACCCGACGCGGTGCGTGAAATCATTCGCGGTTACACCCGCGAAGCCGGAGTGCGCCAGCTCGAGCGCGAGATCGGGTCGGTGTGCCGCGGTGTCGCCACAAAGGTCGCCGAAGGAGTGGCGGAAAGAGTCACGATCGAGCATGACGCGGTGCGCGATTATCTTGGCCCGGCGAAATTTTTTAATGAGATCGCGCTGCGCACGAGTCTACCCGGCGTCGCAACCGGCCTGGCATGGACGCCTGTGGGCGGTGATATTTTGTTCATTGAAGCCACCAAGATGCCGGGCCAGGGAAAACTCCAACTCACCGGTCAGCTCGGTGATGTGATGAAGGAAAGCGCGCAAGCGGCCATGAGCCTGGTCAAGTCACGCGCGGAGTCCCTCGGCATCTCCGCCGAACAATTTCGCAGCCAGGATATCCATGTGCATATCCCCGCAGGCGCGATCCCGAAGGATGGACCTAGTGCTGGAGTGACGATGTTTGTCGCGCTGGTATCGCTGCTGGTCGGTCAACGCGTACGTAAAGATGTCGCGATGACTGGCGAGATCAGCCTGCGCGGCTTGATACTTCCCGTGGGCGGTATCAAAGAAAAGGTGCTGGCCGCCAAACGCGCGGGTATATCGACCGTTTTGCTCCCCGCTATGAACAAACGCGATCTGGAAGAAATTCCGGCCTCAGCCTCCGAGGGGATTCGTTTTGAGTTCCTCAGCACAGTGGATGAGGCTCTCGAACACGCGCTTGAACGTGAGAGCGAAGAGCGTTATCCGCCTGACGCGTCAGCGATGCAGCCTGCGGCTTGCTGATCCAGTTCATCTAGCGTAGCGGCATAACAAAGCCAGCCGCTCGATGTTGTTAGCGCCGTGGTTGCCGAGACGCGGCCGGAAACCGAGCAAGGACACGCGCCGCAAGCTATCTAACTAAGCGGGCCGGTCGATCACCAGCGCCTGCGCTCGCCGCGCCAGCCGTTGTCGCGTCCCCCTCGAGGGCTTTGACGGTCGCTCTCGAATACCGGCCGGCGTTCAGGGGGTCGGGCTTCATTCACCGTTAGAGTGCGCCCATCCAACTGGCTGCCGTTTAATGCTTCGATCGCCGCTCGCGCCTCATCGCCGGAGCTCATCTCGACAAAGCCGAAACCTTTCGAACGACCGGTGAGTTTGTCAGTGATGATTCTCGCCGACGCCACAGTACCGTATTGGGAAAATATCTCTTCCAATCTGGCATCCGTGGTCGCGTACGGCAAGCTGCCTACATAAACGCGGTTTGTCATGATTCGTTCTCCTCCCTTCGTTCTCTTAGTATTTGCTGCGTGTCCCATGAAATTCGCCCGCCCGTTTTTTCTATCGCCGATGCCGTCAGTTCTCCGAGGTCATCGTACGTCATCGTAGACATCCGACGCACAACCGGCAGCACCAAAACATCGCCCGCTCTTCCGCAATTCTCATTTCGCTGCAGCGGCCCCTCAGTAAAACGGTTGAGATGATTTGACGAGGCCGCGGTGACGCCATCCAACCAGACCGGCAACGATGGCGAATGGTGCTCATGCGTCCGGAGCCAACTTAGCATCCTCTGTTCGTCGATTTGGAAAGGATAGTGAGAATCTCATTCTGCAGAATGCAGCGCTGCTGCAAAAGACGATCGCTTGAACTGCTAGGCATCGTTAGTTGCTGCTTGCAAGAGTCGCCGTCACACTGGGCGCGGATCATGTTGATCGTCTCAGCTGCCGCCGCGAAATTCCGTTGGCGCTTGCAATGAGGAAGGTAACGTCAAAGGCATGGGTGATTAAACAAAACCTGGTTGCTGAACGTTAGACGCAAAGCAGAGGCCATTCCGACGAAGCACTGGTATTCTTTCGCTCATGCAACGTGGCAGCACAATCACAGGCGTCTCTAAAAACCGTTGTCCCAATAGTGGGACGATCAGCAATCGAAATGTACCAAATCGGACACAGTGCAGGCGCCCATCATAGCCGACGAATTTGCTGATTGAACGACATAGAATTCTCAAAACATGTAGAGTTCTAGCTCGAGGTAACAACGAAATATTTTTCACCTAAGAGCTGCCCTTTCATTGGTCGAGCCTTCATGCCCGCGCCAGCGTTTACCGCTAGACATCATCGCTCAATCGTATTAATTTACGCACTTCAATTAACGTGTCCGAGCTTTCAGCCGCGTCAACTAGGCCGGGGCGAGGACGGAGGACGCCTTGGTATGCCAAGTCTCAGAGATCACCCGATGATGTTTCGGCGCGGTGTGCACAACTGGCCTCCGATCTGGACCAAAGGAGCCCTGAAAGACGCCAAAGGGGTGAAGGGTGAGGTCGGAATTCTCAGGTACATCCATTCCAACGACGCCTCGAATAGATGTTTTTTGATAGCCGAAAATGACCGGGAACTCTACACGGGGACGTTGATCTTTGATGACGTCAAATTCTGCCGCCAAATTGTAGATATGCTCCGCAAGCAAATCGGACGATCGATTAAGGAGATCGGCGATTTGGACGTTCAGCCATAATCGAGTCTCGGCGTCGTTCCCACTTCCGTGGCTGTGCAGTGTCCTTCTCACACAGAAGTTATATTAAGGAGCTAACGCCATCCCTCGCTCCACTGTATTGCGCCATTTATACAGTGTTCACAGCGGTTCTAAGCAACTGTCGAAGATTCTAAGCGCCACTTCCGCGTGCCGTTCCGCCAACAAACCTACGGCGTAAAGAGTATAGGACGCATCGAGAAACTTGCTCGGACTCCGCGGCCGTAAGACCTGCACCCGATCGTCCCGATTCTGGCCGGCTGACAGAATGTAGCCGGCAAATCGATTGTGAGCGAACACGCCTCCGGTGCCAACCAACGTGCGCGTATCGCGGAGATCCTTCCCCCAATGCACCCAGGCTTCACCCTCGCGCGCGACAATCCGCTCGCGGCGGCCGACATGACGCGCGATGGCGAGATCGACAGCGGTTCGCGCAAGTACCACATCTGCGGCCGCGTGCCACGGTTCTTGCGGCACCAGGCTCGTTTTTTCGCTCACTCGGTAGATATAGTCGCACAGTTCTTCACGGCAGGTTACGAATTCGGGAAAATCTCGACGCAAGTCGACGGCAAGACGTTCCAATCCGACGCGAGATACGATCGTCGTGGCGTTGAAGCGAATCCCCAAATCACCTTCGACCGTCCTCTTGGCGTAAGGTTCGGCTATTCCTTGGTTGATAACATTTTCGCCGACCGGATGGCCGTAGCCGATTGAATGCACGTCCGTTGTCGCACCGCCAACATCGACCACGAGCATATCGCCCCAGCCGTTTCGACTGCCGATTCCGTCGGCCCCAACCCGGATGCCTTCAAGGACCGCCATCGGCGTCGGCAAAACCACCGGAACAATACCGTTCAACGCATCAAGGCCCTTCGCGCGGGTAATCCGTTCCATAAAGAGACTGCGGATCTCTTCTCGTGCCGGCTCCACGTGGAGCCTACCCGCCTGCGGCATCACGTTGTCCACTCGCCTGACTTCCTTGCTTGCTCGTCGCAAGATTGCACACGCTTCGAGTGCCGCCATCTGATTCCCGGCAAAGACGATCGGCAGCGAAAGCGTGGACTGCGCCAACATACCGGCGTTGTGAAGAACAGTTTCGGTATCGCCGCCATCCGCACCGCCGGTGAGTAAAATCATGTCGGGGCTCAGTCTCTCGATGTCCCGAGCTTGAGCTTGCGTGAGCTTGAAAGCCGTTGAACCGATGATCCTTGCGCCGGCACCCAGCGCCGACTGGTTGGCCGCCTCGACGGTGAGGCCGGGCACATTGCCAACCACAGCAACGCGTAATCCCCCGGCGGCGCTGCTCGATGCAAGCACGACCTTGTCGGCGAGAACCGACAGATCACGCGGCGGGTGATCGAACAGTCGATAACGCGCATGCAAATCGCCCAGCGCCTGCAATAGTCCATCGCGCACGTTGGTAAGGACTGTCGACGGCGCCTGGCTTCGGCCTAAGAGCCGTGCGGTATCGAGATCGACGGCGCTCAGTTTGGTGAAGGTGCTGCCGAAATCAATGAGGACAGCGAGACGAGTCAAGGGAGTTAAAATGGGAACTGGTAAGATAAAAAATAAAGATGCATTGGCCAGCTGCTTTTGCGCAGCGTGTCCTACGGACTCACGTTTGTTTCAATTCTTCGTTAGCCTTTATGCGGCTTGCGGGTTTCCAACAAACATTGGAACCATTGGAACATCTTCACAATCATTATTTAGTACCCCCACCGTTGCTCGACCGCCTTCAAGCGCTGGAATTCATCGGCTAAGTCTTCGCGGGCCCGCAGCTCTTTGAACGCTTCAGCGACCAGATCCTGGGCGCAGACCTCCTTGATCGGCGGCACTTGATAGTTGAGCTCGCCGAGCCTTTCCTCTTCTTTAAGCATGTCTTCGAAGCCGGTCGCCTTGCCGTCGAGCGGAAAGGGCATCGCCTCGAGGTCCCGGGCCGAGCGCAGATGCTTCACCGCCCGTTCTTCCGGGTCCGGACTGCGCAGCCGCAGACGCTTTTCAAGGTTTGAAACATATTCGTAGTTCTTCGGCATGTCGCGCACGTACCAATACGAGCGAATCATGCCCTTGAGAAAGCCCTTGACCATATCAGGCCGTTCTTCGAGGATTCGACCGGTGGCCGCGATAATCCTTTCGGGCCGCCCCGCCGGATACTGATCTGCTGGCGAAACCAACGCGTTGCACCCTTCTTTCAACAAATCCTGTGCATACCAGGGCGGCACCGGCGCGCACTCCACACGCCCGTTGCGGATCGCTTCGAGATGTAGCCGCGAATTGACACCGATCCTCACCCACTCGATATCGCGCTCCAGATCCAATCCCGCTTTTTTGAGCTGAATCTGGATCGCCCAGTGGCGAATGCTGTTGAAGTCGCTGATGCCGACGCGCTTCCCCTTCAATTCCTGCAGGGACTTGATATGGGGTGGCGCGACCCAGACGTTAGTGTGTTGGTTGCGCCAGCCCGAGATGATGTAGAGGTCGGCGCCGCGCCCGCGCTGGTAAAAGACCGTGCGCGACTGAACGTCGAGCGCGATGTCGACCGATTTTTCTTTCATCGCCTGTGAGATGCCGAGCTTCTCGAGTCCGAACGGCACCATCGCGTCGGTCAGGATCTCGTAGCCCAGCGAATCATCCGCGGTTTTGAGCCCTTCGTCGTAAAAAAAGTTGAGTTCGTGTGCCGTCATGACCGGCACCTGGTGAAGCACGTGATAACAGGTGGGTGCGATTCTTAGTTTACCGTCGCGCATGAAGTTTCTCGCTCTCGATCAAAAACCCTCCGGTCGCGAATGAGCGTCAAAAGAGCAGCGCCGCCAGAAGCGCGGCAACAGCTACGAGCGCCGCGACCTCGATGGCGCTGCGCTTCCAGCTATCGAGGCCGACGTGCCATCGCGTCAGACGATGCGTGCTAGCGATACGCGGCGAAACCGGCCGCGCGCTGCCACCCTTTTCGCTCAGCAACTGGATGGCGCGCCGCGCATCAGCCGCGCTGACTTGAATCTTGATGCCGGCTAGCGGGCGCTTGGCCGGGCCGATACCGGCTGAACCCCGCTCCTTGGTTTTGCTCCACTTGATCCCGCCCGATTCGAGCGCGGCCGTAACCTTTCGCGCCTCGTCTTCACTGCCCACGGTCGCAATCGTGACGTTTCCTACTTCCGGTTTTTTGGTCGCGTTGGACATTTGAGACGCTCCCACTTTCAAAGTTTTATTCTCAGGACTCAGGGTAGTTAACGGTAATTCTAGCAGCGGCGGCGCCGACGCAGAAGTGGCGTGCGCCGTTTTTTTCCGTGCATTAGGCTTTCACTGCCTGAACCATTTGGACGAACTGTCGTGACTCCCATCATCTCACAGGCAACTGGCGAAGCTATCCGCTATCCTCGATCCTCTTCATGAACGAAGTTTCGACGATTAACCCGCAGCATGAAACCGGACGCGACTCCGGTCAGCCCATGTCCGGAGGACGCTACTCGCCTGGTGTCATCGACCCGCCAGCACCGATTTCACAAATCCGCTCTGATCGAGTTCGCGCACCAATCGGCTATCAATGAATTCTTCCGGCTTCGCTCCCTTGGCTTTCGGCACCGTCCGCTCAAGATCTTGCAGCAAGCCCGGAATCCCCGCGGGGTACGGCGGCACCGTAAACCCGGACTTAATGATCAGGTCATAGGTCTCTTCGAGCACCGCTTGGTCGTTGGTGCGGAAATACTTTGCCATTGTTTTCATCGCGAACGGCTTGTCTTTCATACCCCGCACCGCGCCTTCAATGTAGGCACGCAGAAAGCGTCGTACGATGTCCTCATGGGATTTGATGTAGCGGCGGGTCGTGACCACGCCGTTGACGTGATACTCGACATCAAGCTGAGAGAGATCCATAAGCTCTTTGAGCTTTAGTCGTCTCGCCTGCAAAGTAGCCGGGGGTGTGATCGCAGCGGCGTGCACCTTGCCGGCCGCCATCGACGCAACCGTCTCGGCTGGGCCGCCGGTTTGAACCATTGTCACATCGCGTTCAGGCTCCAGTCCGGATCGGCGAATCGCCATGCGCGAGGCCAGATCCGACTGAGTGCCAAAGCGTGTGACGCCAAAGATCTTTCCCTTGAGGTCTTCCATTCGAGCGATGGTTGGCTGACCGAATATCCACCAGTTAAATTTCTTCGCAATCGTCGCGATAATCACCGTGTCCGTACCCGACAACGCCGCTTGGATCGGCCCCGCACCGCCCGCTTGAATGATCGGCACCTCGCCCGACAACATCGCTTGGATCGCCAAAGAGCTGCCTGGGATACTGATCACTTCAACGTTCAGACCGTTCTTTTCGTAGTAACCGCCCTCTTTCGCGAGCCAGAGCGACATCTGGGTAGCCGACGCCGATCCGCCGCCAACACGGATCATTTCCAGCTTCTTATCTTGGCCGAACAAAATTGACGCTGTGCAAAGCGCCAGCGCGAACGCACAAAAACTGAAAACTCGCCTGATCATCTTAACTTCCCTTCTGCCGGTCGGAACCACGCTGAAGTTTTAAGTGTAATCCCAGCTCCCATATAGCACAGGATGCGCGGGTCTTGTCGAGTCCTGGCTTTTAACATCTTGGACTATCTTTTTCGATCACGGTTTTGAGTACCGACCGTTGAAGCCATTGAACAGGTTCGCGACACCGGGAAACAACCCTATGGATCACATGTATGGGTAGCGTTGACAACGGACAACGGAGTCGGTTAGTTTCCGCTTAGATAGGCAACTCGATCAATGGCCTTTGGTCGACTGAACACGCGGGCTCGATGTGCACACAAGGAGGTTTGACATGCCAAGTATCAGAGGGCTAAGCCACGTGGTGCTCTACGTCAAAGATCTTGATAAAATGGTCACCTTCTATCGCGATGTTCTCGGGCTGGTCAAATATCGCGAGCACGCTGGACGAATGGTGTTTCTCACCGCCGATCCCAGCATCGAAGACCACGAACTCGCATTGGCGAAAGGCCGCGAAGGCGATGCCAAGATCGTTGCCCATATCGCTTGGCGGGTCGACTCGCCGGCCGATGTCAAGGCGTATTATGAACGGTTCAAAACCTTGGGCGTACCCATTGATCATTGCGTGAGCCACGCCTATGAAGAGATGGGCAACACCGTCTCGTGTTACTTTCTCGATCCCGAAGGCAATCGACTGGAGATTTATGCGCTCGTGCCTGAGCGCGATGAAAAACGCATCAATCGGCCGCTCGATCTTGACAGAAACATCGACGAGATCGTCGCACAGGCTAGTGGCTTGACGCCGACCTCTCACTAACAGACTTATCCAGATCCTTTCCGTCCTTTCGAAGCCGGTCGGCCGAGCACGAGACAATGGTTGCGTGTTCCACGCGGGCTCTCGCACAAGTGGTTAACGGCAGTTCAAGTATCTGGCTAGAGCCCAACTCCCAGCATCGTTGAGAACATCGCGGTGCTAGCGGCCATCAGCGCATACTCGCCGGCGCTACGCTCTTGGTCATCATCGAGCACCGGGCCCGTCACGAGAATTCCCTATCCCTTCTCTGCCGCACTATGGGACCAAAGTTGTATCCGAAAAAAGGTTCACTTTTGGCGAAACTTTGCAAGAACGTTCGGTTTTTTTTGATTAGCTTGCGAAGAGCGACGCTAACCTTTCGGAATTCCAAGAGCTTTTTGCTATTAGGGCGCTGGCATGGGCGCTGCTAAAGACAAGGCAGACCGAGGCCACTGCGCAAGCACGGCAGAAAGCTAAAACACTGTGAGCCGCGAATCTTTGCTTAAATCGCCGACTGCAGCCACCTGCGGCAAGGCAACTGCCTGGTGGCGGAGACGTCCGAGCGCGCAAGCTCACGCCAGTACGCCGATCCGGGAGGATAGGAACACCATCGTCGCCGTTCAATGGATGGTTGCCATCGCTACCTCTTACCTGGTTTTTGCAGTTCGTGACTGGAATCTAAACGGTCCCCTGCCAGCGTTGTTGATCCTGATATGCCTAATATCGGCTCCCCTGCTCCAGCGCATTCTGGAAAAG
>DATBMR010000163.1:0-6122 GCA_036554745.1 Binatia bacterium | reverse complement strand
CTCGCGCCGGGTGATTGGATCCAGCGCGCCGAAAGGCTCGTCGAGCAGGATCATCGGGGGGTCCGCCGCCAGCGCCCGCGCCACGCCGACACGCTGTCGCTGCCCGCCCGATAATTCACGCGGCAGCCGTCCGGCGAATTGATCGGGTTCGAGGCCGAGCATTTTCAGCAGATCGCGTGCGCGCTGGCGAATGCGCTCGGGCGCCCATCCTTCCAGGCGCGGCACCACGCCGATATTTTCTTCCACCGTCCAGTGTGGAAACAGACCGATCTCTTGAATCACATAGCCGATGCGCCGGCGCAGCCGAATCGGGTCCCAGTCGCGGGTCGCCTTCTGTTCGACACGTACTTCTCCGGACGTCGGGTCGAGCAGCCGATTAATCAGCTTCATCGTGGTGGTCTTGCCCGACCCACTGCGGCCTAGCAAGACGAGTGTTTCGCCTGGTTGGACGCTTAAATTCACATGAGATACCAGCGCCCTGCCGTCCGCCAGCCTAAAGCTGACGTCGTGGAACTCTATTGCTGCTAGCCCGCTAGTCATAACATTTTATTGAGCCAACCAGGTCGCATCCGGGGGCAATTTCTTTTATAGTTTGCCACCGATGCCACAAGAACGACCGCGAAGCATTTTCGCCGCCGCCGAGAAGGATCGTTGGCAACCCCGACAACCAGGAATCTGGTCGATCCGGGATTCGACCTTGGTCTCTAACCCAGCTTTGTCGATTTTGACCACACTTTGGGATCAGCCGCGCTGGTTGGAGGTTTACCACCTGTATGACCAGCGCGGCTCCGAGCTTTTTGAAGCGATCTGCGAACTGCCGGAATATTATTTGACGCGCACCGAGAACGCCATTCTCGAAGCGCATGCGGCGGACATCATCGCTGCCGCCCCGGTCCAATGCATCGTCGAGCTCGGTGCCGGTTACAGTAAAAAAACCGTTCATTTGCTGACCGCGCAACTGCGCCATCGCGGTGCAACCATGTTCGCGCCCATCGACGTGAGCCTCACCGCCCTGCTCGCCTCACGCGATGCGGTTCAAGCGGCTTTTCCGCAGTTTGAATTTCACGGCCTCTATGCGCGCTACGAAGAGGGCTTTCGCGCGATCGACCAGACTTTACCCACCTTGTTTGTGTTTCTCGGCAGCAGTATCGGCAACTTCAATCTTACCGAATTTCCCCGCTTCTTTCGCGCACTGACCGCTGCCATGGGCCCGCACGATTATCTCCTGCTGGGTGCCGATCGGCTCAAACCGGTGCATATCTTGGAGGCCGCCTACAATGATAGCCGAGGCATTACGGCCGCATTCATTTTGAACGTCTTTCACAACGTCAATCGCCTGCTGCAGAGTAACTTTGATGTGGGCAAGATGCGCTATCATTCCTGGTTCAACCCCGAGTGGCGGCGCATCGAAATGTACGCGGTCGCCGATGAGCCCCAGGAGATTCGTTTCCCCGCGCACGACAGCGCTTTTCACTGGCAGAAAGACGAAAAAATTCTCGTCGAGATCAGCCGTAAGTTCGACCCGCAGCGCTTACAAGAGCAGCTGCGCATGTTCGGCCTGCGCCCGCTCGCACATTTTACCGACGCCAACCATTGGTATTCGGTTTTGCTGCTCAAGAAGCAAAGTTAAAAAGGTCGCAGGCGTAGCGCCGGCGTGCCTTGCGGCAGATCCTGTAACGCGATCGGGCCGTGCAACTGGCGCCAGGCGGCGGCGAAAAAACCGTCTTGATACCTGTCCGCTCCGGCGTCGAACGCCGCCGGCAGATCGCTCCAGGGGATCGCTGGATTGACGTGATGCACGCCGTGGAGATTGAAGTTCAGCATAGGCTTGGCCAAATATTGAGGCAGCTTGAGATTCTTGGCGTAGAAAATATCGCCCACCGGCGTCGCGTAGTGATAAATATTGTCGAGAAACGAGATCAAAAATCCGCGCCCCACCAACAACGCCGCGAGCACCGGCCACTGTTCGCCGTAACAAACAAACGACAACGTCAGCCATAACAGCGTTAACCACCCATCAAAGCGGATCTCGCGCAGCGACTCGGCGCCGAGCCAGTTTCGCAACAACAGCCCGCTAATGGAGTCCGCGCGAAGCAATCGCTTTTCCAGTAGCACGAGCAAACATCGCGGCAGAAAGAAAACCACCGCACTGATGAGCTCGAGCAAGTAGAGCCCCAGCGAAATTTGAAAATAATATGCCGGCGTGGCGCGCGCCTTGCTGCTCTTGGTGCGATCGTAAAATTCCGTACCCTCGAGCGGTAGACGATTCAGTTTGTGATGTAGCAGATGACTCATGCGCAGAATACGGAACGGTGCGCCGAACAAAATCGCGAGAAACCGCCCGAAAAACACGTTGACTCTCCGGCTGGGATGAAACAGATCGTGGATCGCCTCATGGATCAAGCTCCAGAACGGATTGGTCAAAAACACCAGCGGTATCAGTGTCCATGCCCAGTTCATGCTCACGGGCAAGAGCCGTAGCGGCAAATAAATAAACTGGTAGCAACTGAGCGCAATGTAAAAGAACCCGAGAGTCAGGTTGGTGCCCACTGGAATGCCCCGACCACGGTTGGCGTACGAGACGGCTTCCGGGTTCGCGCTCAAAACCGGATCCCCAGCTTTGCGCCCAACGGTGACAGAGTTAACAGGACGAGCACGCCGAAGCCCGCGATGATGACGCCGGAGACGCGGTGCACCCAATAAAGAAACCGCAAGTTAAGCTTGTGGTGAAACGTCGTCAGGCCGATGAACAGTCCCACCCACCAGAGCGCCGAGCCGGTGAAAACGCCCACTGTCAAAGTCGCGGCCGCGACGTAGTGGCCGTCAACGCTCGGTAACTGCCAACCAGCATAGATGGCAACGAAAGAAAAAATCGTCAGCGGATTGGAAAAAGTCAGCAGAAACGTGGTCGCATAGGCGCTCGCGAGGCTATTGAAGTCTTTGACCGGCGCCGGACTCGCCGGCTCGCTCACACAGATGTTGTAACCGAGGTAGCAAAGGAACGTGCCGCCGAGTAGACGGAATAGCAACTGATAATCGCGCAAGAAACTCGAGATCAGGGTAATGCCCAGAGCGGCAATCCCGGCGGCGAGGGCATCGGCGGTCGCCACCCCCAATCCGGAGAACAGTCCGCACGCGGGCCCTACCATCAATGCACGACTGATGCACAACAGTCCTAACGGGCCGACTGGCACCGCTACGACGAGTCCCATCACTATGCCCTGCAACAAAAGATAAACCGACATCGGAAAGGCACCAGGCGAGTCTCAGCGCACGCAACGAAAACTGATGTTGTGATGTCCACTGCGCGGATTGCGCGACACATGGCGGCCGCGATGGGTCGTCGTTAATTCACTTGCACTCGAATCATGACCTCCCCCGCGAGTGCTGCGTACCTGCTCGGTGATCAAATCTTCGCGCCCGTCGCTCGGCTGATAGGGATAAGGCCGGTAGGCGCTGCTCACCCACTCCCAGCCATTGCCGGCCATATCGAGGGCTCCGTAGGGACTCGCTCCCTGCGGAACGCTGCCGACCGGCCGAAGCTCATTCCACCCCGCTCCGAAGTGCGCTCGCGCACGACCCGGCGCCTCGTTTCCCCAAGGATACTTGCGCCCGTCAGTCCCGCGCGCCCCCTTCTCCCACTCCGCTTCCGTCGGCAAGCGTTTACCGAGCCAGATACAATAGGCGAGCGCGCCGGCCCATGATACTTCCACCACAGGATGATTCCGATAACCCTCGTCCGCCTGCCATTCACCGTTACGTCGATGAATGCGCGCGTCATGGTCGTTGATGTCGAAGTAGTTTTCGCCATGCGGCCCGCGCGGCCCGACGCGATTGAGAAACAGCGCGAATGCGCCGTTGGTCACCTTGGTGCGATCGATGAAAAACTCCGGCAGCTCAAATCGGTGTTGCGGCCGTTCGTCATCGGGCCCGTCATTGCTGCCCATCACAAAAGCGCCCGCCGGAACACGCAGCATACCGCGCATATCGTTAGCATTGGCCACGCTCGGCCCCGCCGGCGCGATTGCCGCGGTCAACCAACCAGCGGCGCAAATGGATCCGATCACACCGCGCTTCATGAGTCATTCGATTCGTTCGATCCTACGCAATGACGCCGGAGTTGGCAAGTCGTCTTGTCCGTTTCGCCACCCTGTGCGAGATTATCGTTCATGAGAGAACCGTTGTCCTTTCAGCGGCGCGGCGTCGTTGAGGGATTCTTTGGCATGCCATGGTCGATGACCCAGCGCGCCGCATTGTTCGACTTGGGCGCCGCACGCGGCATGAACACTTATCTCTACGCGCCCAAGGACGATCCCTATCATCGCCAATTATGGCGGCAGCCGTATCCGACAAAAGACTGGAGAAAACTCTGCGCGCTGATACGACGGGCACAGGATCAGCGGATTGAGTTCGTTTACGGTTTTCATCCGGGCGCGAATCTGCGGTTTTCCGACGAGCAACCCATTCGCCTGCTGCTCAAGAAAGCCGAGCGCTTCTATGACGCTGGCGTGCGCACCTTCGCGGTCCTCTTCGATGATATTGCGTCACGCCTCAGCCACGCGCGTGATCGGCGCGCCTTCCATAACAGCTTGGCGCGGGCCGAAGGAAGTTGGCTGGCCCGCATCCGCGCGACTGAGCCCGGCACATGGAAACACGTCGAATGGTGGATATGCCCTTCGTACTACAGCGAAGATCCACTGCTCGAACGCGTGTTCGGCCGTTTTGAAGCAAATTTCCTGGAGATCCTGGCGCGCCATTTGCCCGTCGATGCGGCGTGCTTTTGGACCGGTCCTTCGGTGGTGTGTCAAACGATTTCTCTCGCCCACGTGCGGCGCATTGGCAAAATTCTCAAGCGCCGGCTACTGCTATGGGACAACTATCCGGTCAATGATCTTTCCATGAGCGATGAGCTCCACTTGGGGCCGCTACAAGGGCGCGATCCCCATCTGCCGGAACACGTCTATGGCTATCTCAACAATCCGCTGCTCCAGGCAGAGTTGAGCTTGATCCCGCTAGCCACTTGTTTCGACTATGCGGCGGCACCGGCAGCCTACGACGCCGAGACGAGTTGGACGCGAATCATCAAGGAAAAGTTTGGCGTGCCTGCGTTATCCCATTGGCGGGCGATGAGGGAGTTTTGCGACTCACAAACCAGAGCCAAAAAGCACCGCCGCCGGATCGCTCTCGCGCCCGGACGACGCGCGCGCTTGCGTGCGGCCCTGGCCTATCTCGAAGCACATCGCCGCCATCCATGGGCGCGCGAAATCGGTCCATGGGCGCGGGCGATGCGCCAAGCACTTGAGTGAAACCCGCCGCGTCAGATCCGACTAACGCAGAAGAACCAGCGCCAGTGCCACCAGCGCGGTGACAAACGCGCCGCCAGCCAAAGCGAGGGTGAGCACGGTTGTGGCGCGCGATCGTTTCTCTAGGGCTTGCCACGCATTGTCGAGGTTTTCTGGTGCGACCGCGGCATCCACGAACAGCGACTGCTGCATGACCGCCTTTGCCTTGAGCACGTCTTGCGCAGCCTCATCGAAATGGCGCTGCCAAATACTCCTTTCTTGCTCGGGGCCGGGTTCGGCGGCTGCCGCCGCGGCGGCCTTGATGACGGCGTTCTTTATATCACCGCCGCTCATCTCATAGCGTTGGGCGAGCTGACCGAAATCGACGTCCGGTGCCAGCGGAGTTCTCTGCGGATGAACCTGCAGCTGCCAGATCCGCGCACGCTCTTCGACTCGCGGCATTTCGAAGAGCACGTGGGCCCGGATACGGCGCTCGAAAGCGCGGTCGAAGTTGGCGGCGAGATTGGTCGCAAAGATCGCGATGCCGTTAAACGTTTCCAATTCTCGCAGCAGCACGTTGACGATCAGGTTGCTTTCACGGTCCTGCGGCAGATGCGTGCCCACCGAGCGACGCATCGCAATGGCGTCGGCTTCATCGAAGAAAAGGACCGCATTTTGCTCCAGGGCTGAACGAAACGCCGCAACGATGTTCTTAGGCGTCTCGCCGAGCCACATGGACTCGGCCTCCGCATAGTCAACCACCAATAGGTTCATGCCTAGTTCATGGGCGATCGCTTCGGCACAAATCGTCTTTCCCGTGCCGGGCGGCCCCGCGAAGTT
>DATBMR010000158.1:0-15688 GCA_036554745.1 Binatia bacterium | reverse complement strand
CTAACAGGTTGCTGAAAAACTCTTTCAGAGTCCTTCGACAGGCTCAGGACGAGCGGACCAGAGCTTGAATTGCCTGAAGAAAATCCGTGCATGCTGAGCTTGTCGAAGCATTCGCAACCGTTTTTCATCAACCTGCTAATGGATATGGCCGCCGCTCTACGACAGCTCTCTATCCTATCTGACGCGGCGAGCCGCCGAAGGCATGCTACAGACCGACACGCGCGTCGGCCGCGTCGTCGATTGTCTCTCGACACGAGAGCCATCTCACCCTTCTGCATAAGGCGTTGACGACGAAGACTCCGCATTGGTAAAGTGGCGGCAGCTCGATCTGTGGTCTTTTCCCTTTAGGAGTCGCCTAACGCAGGAGGATACGATGGCAATCGGATTATCCCATGGCGGAACGAATGTCTATTCGGCGGCTGACCGCTCGCGGCAGCTCTGGGTTGGAACCCAGGAAGGCTTGGCTCTCTTCGAGCGCACGAAAGATGGTCAATGGCGGGAGTCCCTTCGCGCACTGAAGGGCCAGCACATCAGCTCGATCATTTTCGAGCCTGTTAGCAACACGATCTTCGCCGGCGCGTTTTTCGGCACCATTTATGCCAGCACCGACGGGGGGAAGAGCTGGGATCGACGCGACAATGGCATGACGATAGACGATGTTTACAGCTTGGCCTCCACCGTTATCGACGGCACAATCCGGGTCTATGCCGGCACCCAGCCGGCGCACCTGTTTGTCACTGAAGACCTCGGTCTGCACTGGAGCGAGATCCCATCGCTGCGCTCCGTACCTTCGGCGGGGGAATGGTCGTTTCCCGCACCGCCGCACATCGCTCATACGAAGTTCATCACCCTCGATCCGCGCGATCCCAAAACAATTTATGCTTGTATCGAACAAGGCGCTTTCTTGAAAAGCACGGATGAGGGCAAGAGCTGGACCGAGCTCAACACTGTCGGCTTCTACAAGGATAAAAACCGACCAGTGGAGCACTTCTACGACGTGCATCGTTGTTTGATCGATCCGCGCGACCCGAGAAAAATTTACGTGACGGGCGGCGCCGGTCTCTACGTGACGAACTCCGGCGGCGGAAGTTGGGAGCGTTGGACCGCCCCCGACTGGGCGTCCGATGTTTATCCGGACGGTTTCGTATGGAATCCTAAAAATCCCGATCTCATGTTCGTTGCGGCCGCCGAGCACAATCCCGTTACTTGGCGCAAGGCCGGTCCAGCGGCTCGCGCTGAAGGGAAGATTTATCGTAGCAAAGACGGCGGCAAGAACTGGCAGCGCCTCGCCGGCGGACTGCCGGCGAGCCTGAAACATGAATTCGGGGCGCTCTGTCTAGAAGAATCAAACGGCACTTGCTCGATCTTCGGCGGCACCACCGGCGGTGAATTATTCTGCAGCGAAGACAACGGTGACAGTTGGACTCTGATTACTTCAACGCTCGCGCCGATTTCCAAGAAAGGGCACGAAAGGTTATTGGCCGCAAGCTGACATGACATTGCCTGACGGCACGATGTCTGCTTCCGTGCAATCCCGCCGCTCCAGCGAGGGCAAAGTGATTTTGTGTTGAGGCCAGAGAGTGTATTGCAAGGGCGCCAAATGGTATTGGATGTCATGCTGAGGAACTGCGAAGCATCTGCTTTAGATGACGAGAAAAACAGATTCTTCGCCTGCGGTTCAGACTGCCAATCATGGCGTGTTTTGCGATTACGGCAAGCATGGGATTAGCGGATTGATGGCGATGGATTTACGGCATTAAAGTTCTCGCTACCACGGAATCGAACCGCAAGATGGACTCGAGTTCGGAAACCCTCGGCGCCGCACTTGCGAGGCAACTTCGCGACCAGAGCGAACAGGATGCGGCCGCCACTCCCATGGATGCCGTACTCGATGCAGCCCGGGCGGGGACACTCGCCGCGGATCACTGGTTTCGTCTTCTTGCCCGTCTGTGGACGCTTAAGCGCATGATGTATTACGTCTACGGCGGCTGGGCTCAGGGCATTAATCTCAACGAGTATCCGCCGTCGGCCGCCTACCTGTTCGGCAAGCAAACCTACGACGAATCGACCCATGAGATGCAATTTTGCGATGAAATTCTTCGGCGTGGATTCGTACGCACGCAAGAGCAATTATTTGCGCATGCCTGGGGCCAATTCGCCACAGCGACGCGCACTGGCGCCTATATCTTCTGCCTGCGTGCGCTCGCCAACTATCCGCAAAACATCCGCATCGCCGCGCTGAATCTCGGACCGAAGGTGATCGAGCTGGCCTGGACGGAGAAATTTGCCAAGCTGCTTCCGGAAGAACCCATGCGGAGGATCTTCGAAAGCCAGCTCGCCGAAACCCGCAGTCATGTCTTGATGGGAAAATTTCAAACGGCGCGGTTCATTCGCAAACAGGTAGACGCTGAATTGGCGCGGCGGCTGTGTGCCGAAACGCGACGTGATTATTTGTTCTTCGTGGAAGAAACCGCGCGCTGCGTTCTCGGGCTGGAGCGGGAGAAAGCCGGAGAGGTCATGGTATCGGGAGATATCGACTGACGAAAAAATCCGTTCACGGGTTCAAGGTTCAAAAGTTCAACGTCTTCCGACTTTGAACCCTCTAACTTTGAGGAACTTTGAACAAATTCATTTATGCCTGGGTTAAAAATCGACCACGACAAGTGCACCGAATGCCGCATGTGCTACGTTGTCTGCCGCGAGATCAACATCAACGCAGTCGTCGTCTCGCCCAGACCGCAGCATTTTTTAGAAATCGACCAGCGCTGTACCTATCCGAAATGCACCGTGTGCCTGATGTATTGTCCAGCCGAAGGCTCGATCGTGGAAACAGACACCGGACGATCTCTGGTGCCTCCGCCATCCGAAGTCTGGACGGAAAATCAACGTTGGCCGCGAACACCTTGAACGCTAGCAGCTTGAACCCTTTGAACGATCCCGACGAGTGGAACAACTGGAACGTCTGGAACGGAGTCATTCATGCACCCCATACTCAAAGACTTTCTCGATAAATGGGTTTATCCCACCGGCTTCAGCGGCCCCGGCGTCGAGTTCCGCTTGCGCCAGACCGAGCGCTGCCTGCCGCTGTGGGACAAGCTCGTCGCCCAGGCGATTCAATTTGCTGAGAACGATCTCAAGTCAGGCAACGCCGAATACAAGGCCGTCCGCGCTCGCGCCGGCTACGCCGCCGAGGGACCGTTCATGTCGCTCAAGCAGATGTCGACGCAAATTCTCTCGGTCACGGTCGACCAACAGCCGAAATACATCAACCTGCAGCGCATGCGCGCGCGGCAGATCTGGGACGAGGTGAAGCACGGCCAGCTGCACGCCGATGTGCTGCTGCGCGGTGGTTTCATCAAGCGCGAAGAAGAATTGATGGATGATCCTCGCGCCAACACCCAGCCCAAGCTCTCCTACTTCGGCATGACGGCGATGTTCCCGCATATCCATCCCTTGGCGCGCGCGGGACAGCATTACTACAACGAGTCGATGGCTTGTCTCGGCATCGCGGCGACACTGAGCATCATCGACGATGACCTGGTGCGTCATCAACTGCGCAGCCAGGAAGCCGAAGAAATGATGCACTTCATGGAAGGCAAATACCAGATTGACGCCTATGCGCTCACGCCGGCGGATCAAAAACCGATCGAAGAAGTTTTTGATTTTCTACTACGCCCATGGGCGCCGGAGCCCAGCCGCGCCTTGGGCGGTTCGCAATGATCTTCGGCCTGGAACGAACGTTCAGTGACTTTGGGTTGTGCTAGAGCGTCCGTAAATCCATAGCGAACGGTTATCTATGACAAAAGTTAAAATCGTTGAGACGCTTTGTATCGCCTGTGGCCTATGTCGCGAAGTCTGTCCTGAGAATGCCGTCCATCCAAAGATGCAAGACATCCATCACATGTACGAAGTCCTCGAAAACGAATGCACCGGCTGCGGTGATTGTCTTCCTTACTGCCCGGAGCCGGGTGCGCTCAGGGAATATCACTTGACCGGCATCACTCGCTAGCCTTTTCTTGACTTCTCTTCCGCGACCGCATTAAAGAAGATCCGTCACAACTCACCGGAAGGAACCAGCCATGAGTAATAGTGATCCGCGTACCCGCAGCTTATCTGAAACCGCCGCCGGGCGGGGGCCCCGACGCCCGCTCTTCACCAAAGGCGGCCCGCCGCATTATGTGGAGAAATCACTGGCTGCCGCAGCCGAGCCGTTCAAAGGGATCACCAGCGACGGCAACGTTATTCCAGGTCTCTTCAGCATCCAAAAAACCGGTGTGTCGACACAGTCGATCCGCGAGGCGGCGGAGAATTTCTTGGGTTCGCTGACACCCGAACAGCGGAACAAAACGCTTTTTTCCGCTGACACGGATCAGTGGCGCAAGTGGAGCAATATACATCCCACACTTATGCGTCATGGCACGCCCCTGTTCGAGATGAGCGACGTGCAGCGCGAGTGCGCCTTTGCGTTGTTGCGCGAAAGCCTGAGCCCACGAGGCTTTGAGGAAGCCATCGACATCATGCATTTGAACGAGACGGTCCAGGAAATGACTGGCAGACTCGATGAGTACGGCGAGGATCTTTATTGGCTGAGTATCATGGGCAAGCCTTCGGCAATGGAGCCGTGGGGCTGGCAGTGGGATGGGCACCATTTGATCATTAATTACTTCGTGCTCGGCGACCAGGTCGTGATGACACCGACGTTCCTGGGCGCCGAGCCGGTGCATGCCAAGAGCGGCCGGTACGCCGGCATTCGCGTTTTCAAGACCGACGAGGACCGCGGGCTCGCGTTGGCGCGCACGCTTTCTGAGGTTCAGCGCAGCAAAACCGTGATCGCGCCGGAAACTTCCGGTGAGGATTTCACCACCGCCTTTCGCGACAACCTGGTGCTCGACTACGCGGGCATCCGTTACGATGAGCTATCCGGGATGCAACATGATCTTTTGCTTGCTCTCGTCGATTACCACATCGGCCGCATGCGCGCCGGCGACGCGCAGCTAAAAATGCAAGAGATCAAGCGGCATCTCACTAACACCTTTTTCTGCTGGATGGGCGGGATGGAGGACGACAGCACGTTTTATTATCGTGTTCAGAGCCCGGTGATCATTGTCGAGTTCGACCACCAGCGCGGCATCGCCTTCCGCGAGAAGACCAAGCCCTACAAGGATCATATCCATGTGATCGTGCGCACGCCGAACGGCAACGATTACGGTAAGGATCTCTTGCGCCAGCACTACCAGAACGGTCATCACGCGGCTCAGCGTCCATAACGCGGCCCACCGTGGTATTCATTCTTGGAGGGCGTTCGCGGGAGTCTGGTCGTGGTACTTCGCATGTTGACCTACTGAACAAGGCCAGCGTCGGGACAAACATAAGAAGGCTGCGGCCAGCAGTGATTTTCGCCAAGGGACTCAACGAACTTGCTTTCATGGGCGACATTGTCCAATTTCCGCAAAACGGTTTCGGCGCAACCGAGAAAAAGATCAGCGAGTCTCCCGATCAAATTTATCGGATGGTGCGCGCATCGTTGCGCGGCTTGCGATTTGTGTCCGAACCCGAAGAACCGGCAAGAAGTCGTGGACATCGTCATGAAGAACATAAAGTCAGCGATCGCAAACTAGCCGAGCAAATGCTCGTATTCTCAAAGGGTCGTGGCCAAGGAGGCGCGGGCCTCCAATGAAGAGATTCAGTACCTGATCGATCTTATGCGCGCGACGGCTAAAGTCACGCGTCCGGTCACGGTCGATCAGGTTGTCGACTTCAGTTTCCCTACAAAAGCGCGCAAAAATCGCGCTGGCGCGCTGAAAGAAAACGGAGGCGCCATGTTCGAATTCGAAGGCAGGCAGATTCCGAGCGAATTGAATGAGATCGTCGATCCCAAGCGCACTGTTCTTCTGGTGTGGGACATGCAGAACGATCAGGCGGGCGGCTCGTTCAACAAAGAGGCTTTGATCCACAACGCACCGCCGTTGATCGGCGCAGCGGCCAAGGCCGGCATCAAGACGGTCTATACGCGGCAGACGCCGTTCTTATGGAAAGACGAAGCGGTGACCTGGATCCGACGCGCTATGAGAGACCAAAAGGTCGACCGCCCCGAAAAGCTCAAGCCGCGGCGTCTGCACGGCAGCTTCGGCTGGAATATCATGGAGCCTTTCAAGCCCGGGCCCGACGACCTCGTCATTGACAAGCGTCGGCCGAGCATGTTTGTCGGCAATGAATTCGAAACGATCCTGCACAACCGCGGCGCGACCACCATCGTGATGATCGGCTGCACCACCGACGGCGGCGTCGAAATGACGGTGCGCGACGGCCACAATCGCGGCCATCTCATGGTCATCGCCCGCGACTGCGTCGGCACCTACACCGAGGAGGGGCACAACGCGGCGCTCAAACGTATCGAGCGCTTCGCCGATGTCGTCGACTCCGAGCAGCTAATCGATATCTGGCGCCGATAGTGCCCGAACCCGTTGCCGAACTTAGTAGCACGAGCTGTACAAACAATATTGATATCGCCTCGGCTTGCGTGCCATGGCTGGATCGCGTTAGAAATGCTGCAACTTCGGCAGCGCCACAAAGGAGATCTCTATGAGCGAGAGTAATGGCAAAAAAGCGCTTCACGTCGCGACTTTTTCGGGCTGGTATCGCTTCGTCCAAGACGGCAAGGAGTTTAAACAAACCAAGCGCGATCTGACATACTGGACCCTCACGTGCATGTCGATCGATCCGGCGAACCCACAGAAAATTTATGCCGGCAGCGAACACTCCGGTCTTTTTTACAGTGAGAACGGCGGGGCGCGCTGGCAACGTGCCGAGCCCAACACGCCGAAGATGATGCTCTTTTCGGCCTTGGCGCTCGACGGCGGGGTGATGGTCGGGACCATTCCGTCGGCTGTCTATCGCAGCAAAAATGGCGGATGGGAAGAACTTGCCGGCGTGCGCATCCATAGCGCGAAAGCTAATTTTCCGCCCAGTCCGGAATTGCAATCGCGCGCCCGCTACCTCACCTACGATCCGCTAGCACCGCAACGGCTTTACGCCGGCATCGAAGTCGGCGGCATGCTCGTCAGCGACGATCGCGGCGACAACTGGCGGCCGGCCAATAAAGGCTTAACCGACATGGACATTCACGAGATACTCGCCAGCGCCGCCAACCCGGGCATGGTCTACCTCGCCTGCGGCGAGGCCTGTTTTCGCAGCACCGACCGCGCGGCTCATTGGGAGAATATCTCACCCAAAACTCACGACTACGGCACGGCGGTGGCCGAAGACAAAAGCGGCGTGGTCTATGTCGGTTGCGCCAAGGGAAGACCCAACACTTGGCTCCGCGAAGAAGGCGCTCATGCCGCCGTTTTCCGCAGCGGCGACAAAGGCGCGACCTGGGAAAAACTCACCGACAACCTGAAAGGTGGAGTGATGCATATGTGCCCCACTCCGGATGGCAGCGGCATGATCGCCGGCACGTCCGACGGCAGCCTGCTGATCATCGACGACGCCGGCGTGCGCGAGGTTGTTAGCGGGTTGCCGTTCGTGACCAGCGTCGAGCTGGGGGCGTAAAAAAAGGACCAAGGCGTAAGGATGAAGACTAAAGCGTAGGAGAATGAACTCCCGCGAGAGAATTCGATGAGAGCACTCCTGCTAATTTATTTTCTGGTGCTTACGGACATCGCGCTTGCTCAGGACGCCAAGCTCATTGCCGAAGCAAAGAGAGAAGCCAAACTCGTCATATACGGCTCCATGGAGCAGGATATTTTCCAGGGCGTCAAACAATCGTTCGAGAAGAAAACCGGGATCTCCGTGGCATACTGGCGAGCCTCCGGCGGCGCCGTCCTTGAGCGCGTGATCACCGAGCGCAAGGCAAGCAAGCCGGCGTTTGACGTCGTGGTCAACAATGCAGGCCCTATGGAAATCATGCTAAAGGACGGTGCCTTTAGTCCGTATAACTCACCGCTAACTCAAAATTTTCCAGCGAATTTCGTCCATCCGCAATTGGGGCCGAGCTACCGCACAGGCGTCGTCGGCATTATTTATAACAGGAGCATCATCGCTCCTGAAAAGGCGCCCAAAACGCTCGAAGATCTCTTGAGACCCGAATACAAGGGGAAGCTCGCCTTTCCTGATCCGACACGGGGCGCAGTCTCACTCATGTGGCCGGCAAGCCTCTACAAACTTATGACCAAAGATCGCGCCGATGATTACCTCCGTCGTCTCGCCGCGACCAAACCGATCATCGTCGAGGGCGTGCTCAACGCTGCCGAGCGGGTGACCACGGGGGAGACTCCGCTCGCCATTAGTTATTTGAAATATGTGGCGGTGTTCGGCCAAAAGGGGGCGCCGCTCGATTACGTGCGTATGAACAAGATGCTGGGCCATAGCCATGCGATCGCGCTCAGCAGCACGGCGCTCCACCCAAACGCTGGAAAAGCATTCATCGATCACTTCCTCAGCGACGACAGCCTAAAGATCATGGCCAACTATGGCGAGTTTGTCACGCGCAAAGGCATCTATCCGCCAATCCCGGACGCCGACAAAATTGAAATTGTCGAGATGGACGAGCTCGACGTCCAAGGTTTCGCCGAAAAGCGTAAAGAGTACCGGAAAATCTTCTTTCAATAGAAGTCAACGGAAACGAGCGATCTCCTCCGCGGCGGTGCGGATTGAGAGCCAGCGCTCCAACACGTCAACACTTCGTTCTTTCAATCTTCAACGAGGACTTTGCCATGAAACTCTATACCTTCTTCCGTAGCTCGGCTTCCTACCGCGTGCGCATTGCGCTCAATCTGAAGGGGCTTGAGTATGAGCAGGCTGCGATCCATCTGCGCCGTGGCGGCGGCGAACAATTGAGCCCCGGTTACAAAGCGATCAACCCTCAGGCGCTCGTCCCGGCGCTGCAAGACAACGGGAAAATACTTACCCAATCCTTGGCGATCATTGAATACCTCGATGAAACCTATCCTCATCCGCCGCTGCTGCCGAGTGACCCCGCGCAAAGAGCGCTCGTCCGCAGCATGGCGATGATCATCGCCTGCGAAATCCATCCGATCCAGAATCTGCGCGTCCTCAACTACGTTAAAAAAGAATACAACCAGACCGACGAGCAAGTCAGTCGCTGGGCGCAACATTGGATCGACCTTGGTCTGGCCGCGCTGGAGCAAACGATAGTTGCTCAGGCGACGCGCGGCAAATTCTGCCACCGTGATACCCCAACCTTAGCCGATATCTGCCTGGTGCCACAGCTCGGCAACGCACGGCGCTACGGCTGTGAGCTTTCGAATTATCCCGCGATTTTAGAAATCGAGAAAAACTGCATGACGATTCCCGCCTTCGCCAACGCTGCGCCCGAGCAACAGCCCGACGCGGAGTAGTAGCAGTCTTAACCGTGTCGGTTGAATTTTCAACGAACAAAGTCCCAGCGCGATCCAGTCAGCTTGCAACTCGTGACTGATCACTGAGCACTGCTCCGATGTTCATCCTGAAGCAATTTCTCAAACACCTGATACTGCCACCAACCCCCTGGCTGCTCATGCTCTTGGCCGTGCTGGTGTTCTGGCGCCGTGCCTGGGCGCGCCGGCTGTTGCTGCTAACGGTGGTGCTGATTTTCGGCCTGCACAGCGGATTGATCAATCATGGCTTGCGCTACCTGCTCGAGTCCCAATACGCTCCACTGATCGATCCTCGCAAGATCGCACCGTATGACGCCATCGTGGTTCTCACCGGCGGCATCACGCCCGCCAGTGGCTTGGTTCCATTTCCAACGATCAATGAATCCATGTTTCGCCGCCTGGACGAAGCCTGGCGGCTTTACCTAATCCGGCCGAAGCCGATCATCGTATCCGGAGGTCACGTCAATCCCTTCACGCCCGACAAAGGCGAGAACAAAATCGCCCGTGACTATCTGATCCGCTGGGGTGTCGTCGCCAAAGACGTTCTGAGTGAGGCCGGATCGCGCGACACTTTCGAGAGCGCGGTCGAGGTAGACAAACTGCTAGCGAAATATGGCCACAAGCGCTACCTGCTCGTGACTTCCGCCGCTCATATGCCGCGCAGCATGCTGGTTTTTTCACGGCTAGCGCCGGAGCCGGTGCCGGCACCCGGTGATTTTTCCATCGGCGGACTCGAGTTGACGCCCTTGAGTTTCTTTCCCAGCGAGCACGCTGCCGATGAACTTACCGCCACGCTGCATGAATATCTTGGTCTAATCAATTACCATTGGCGCGTGCGCTTTTCCCCACCTTAGACGTATTGCTTACGACTGAACCCGCCGCAAACTCAAGTTGCAAATCACAGGCGGAATGATAGAGAGGGCGTTGATTCGACGAAAGTAGGCGTGAAAGCGCCGCCGTTTGGTTCGCAAAAGCTATCGTAGCATGATGCCGCTCTGAAAGACTCTGACCGCAACTTCGAACACGGAGGATTTTATGCGCGTGGTCGATGCCATCAGCCAAATTCTGAAACGCGAAGGCGTGGAATTCCTGGCTTGTTACCCAACGAACACTCTCATCGAAGCCGCAGCCTCGGCCGGGATCAAGCCGATCATCTGCCGTCAGGAGAGAGTCGGCGTGGGCATCGCCGATGGCTTTACACGGGTCGGCAACGGTCGGCGCATCGGCGTATTCACCATGCAGGCCGGGCCCGGCGCCGAAAATGCCTATTCAGGCATCA
Organism: Binatia bacterium; assembly: GCA_036554745.1. Taxonomy (GTDB): domain Bacteria; phylum Desulfobacterota; class Binatia; order UBA9968; family UBA9968; genus DP-20. The sequence goes on along the minus strand of DATBMR010000158.1, from coordinate 5,032 downwards.
CGACCGCCTATTCAGATTCCGTCCCGCTCCTGCTGCTTCCTATCGGTCACCCGCGCGCGACTTCGCAAGTACATCGTTTTTTTCGCTCGGCGCGCGCTTACGCCAACGTCACCAAATGGGCTGAAGAGATGACTCTTGCGGCGCAAGTCTGCGAAGTCATGCGCCGCGCCTTCAGCCTGCTCAAAATGGGCCGGCCCGGACCTGTGTTGGTGGAGACGCCCGGTGACGTGGCGAGCGAAGAGATCAGTGAGGCCGCCCTTGACTACACTCCGGTTAAGCCGGCGGCGAGTGGCGCCAACGCTAGCGACGTCGCCGCAGCCGCACGCGTGCTGTTTGACGCCAAAGCGCCGTTGATCCTCGCCGGTCAGGGCGTGCTCTATGCCGGCGCATCCACGGAGCTCGTCGAGCTCGCCGAGCTCTTGCAGGCGCCGGTAACCACGACGCTCGAAGGCAAAAGCGCTTTTCCGGAAAATCACCCACTCGCTCTTGGAACGGCCGCAGGTGTGTTACCTTTGCCTGCCTACGAGTTCTTGAAAAGGGCCGATGTGATCCTTGGCGTCGGCGCGAGTCTGACCAAGCAAAGCATCGTCGCCGCGCCCATACCGTCCGGCAAAACGATCATCCACGCAACCAATGACGAGCGCGATATCAACAAGCACTATGCCGCCGACTATCCGCTTTTGGGTGACGCCCGGCCCGTGCTGCGTCAGTTCATCGCGGCGGTGAAAGACATTCAGGGCGCAAGAGCGGCCCGTGAGGATGGCGCCGTCGCCGCCGAAATCAGGCGCCTACGCGAGTCTTGGCTCAGCCAGTGGTTGCCGAAACTTACTTCCAAAGACACACCGATCAATCCCTACCGCGTCTTTTACGAATTCATACGCGCGGTCAACCCTAATGACACCATCGTGACCCACGACGCCGGCAGCCCACGCAACCAGCTTGTGCCGTTCTACCAAGCCCCGGTGCCGCGCAGCTATCTTGGTTGGGGCAAGTCGCACGCGCTTGGAACCGGATTGGGCTTGATCATGGGCGCCAAACTCGCCGCGCCGGAAAAACTTTGCGTTAATTTCATGGGCGATGCGGCCTTCGGCATGACCGGCCTTGATTTTGAAACCGCCGTTCGCTGCAACATTCCGATTCTGACCGTGGTGTTGAATAACAATTTCATGGCCGCCGAAACGCGCCACATGGCGACCTCGCACAAGCTTTTCGGCACTCAAAACGTGGGCGGCAATTATGCGGAGATCGGCCGAGCTCTTGGCGGCTGGGCCGAGCGCGTCGAAGATCCCGAACAAATCGCCTCCGCCCTTCGACGTGCTTACAAGGCTACCGCAGAAGGTAAAACCGCGATGCTGGAATTTATCACCAGCCGCGAGCACGCCTATTCACGGTTCGGCGATTGACTTAAACTTGCCGAATTGCTAGCCGTGTATTCCTGATGTTGCGGGCGCCGCTTTCGATCTTGTTGCTGTTCTTTCTGTCTTTCGGCCTGACGGGTATGAATGTCCTCGCCATTCATACGCCGGTGGCGGAGTCCGCCGATGAAGATGTCTCGTCCGAACGACACGAAGAAAAAACTTTGAGAAATTCCTCCGCACGACAATCCCGAGCGCGCGGGAGAAGGTTAACCCACCCTGGTAGTTTCACGGCACATTCCGAAGCAAGCTTGAATCGAGCCCGAGATCCCTCCAGGTCACTCTTTCCCCCGTACCACCGATTCGGCAAATCCTCCGGCCTACTCCAAGCTTTCCGCATTTAGCGCTTCCTCTCCGATCTTTAAATCGCCTCTAATTGGGTTTGCTCGCGCAAGCGGGCCACAGCGTTGTCGCCGTTAACGGGAGAATGGAAGCGTAAATTTATGGAAGCGGAACGAATTTTCCTTTGGATGGGTTTCAACATCTTCGTCTTGGGCATGCTCGCTCTTGATTTAGGTGTTTTCCATCGCAAAGCCCACACCGTGTCGATCAAAGAGGCTTCGATCTGGAGCGTGGTTTGGATTTGCCTGGCGATGGTCTTTAATCTCGGCGTCTATTTCGCCTGGGGCTCCGAGAAAGCCCTCGAGTTCCTTACTGGATATGTCATTGAAAAATCCCTGAGCGTCGACAACCTGTTCGTTTTCTTGATGATTTTCCAATATTTCAACACGCCAAGCGAATACCAGCACCGCGTGCTCTTTTGGGGAATCCTCGGAGCGTTGATTCTGCGCGCCGTTTTCATCGCCACCGGTTCGGCGTTGCTCAACAATTTCCACTGGATGATCTATGTGTTTGGCGCCTTCCTCGTCGTTACCGGAATCAAAATGTACCTGCAAGGCGATGAAAAGGTCGAGCCCGACAAGAATCCTGTGGTCAAACTGTTTCAGAAATGGGTGCCAATAATCAAAGAGTATGACGGTCAGAGGTTTTTTATTCGGCGCGAAGGCAAGACTTACGGCACGCTCTTGATGCTGGTGCTGATTGTCGTCGAGACCACCGACGTGATCTTCGCCGTCGACTCGATCCCGGCCATTTTTGCGATCACTCAGGATCCATTTATCGTCTACACGTCGAACGTGTTTGCGATTCTCGGCTTGCGTGCGCTCTATTTCATGCTTGCCGGCATCATGACGATGTTCGTCTATCTCAAAGTCGGACTCTCCTTCGTTCTTTGCTTTGTCGGGGCCAAGATGATGCTTGTCGACATTTACAAAATACCGATCGGGGTCTCTCTTTCGGTGATCGGCGGCGTTTTGATGGTGTCGATCATCGCATCGTGGCTGGCCGCACCGCAAACCTCCGCCGTCGCGGAGCTTCGCGCGCCGCGGTCCTTCCGCCCACGCGTGAGCGCCCTCGCAAATCCTGTCGTGATCGGCTGGGCTGCAATATTCCTGTTCGTGGTCGTTCTTCTGCTGGCGAAGTTGGATTCGATCGTGCGCGGCCCGACCAGCCAGGAGGCGATTACCGTGATCGTCGTAATCGAGCGAGAGTTAGCACAGGTAAAAGAGCGGCATTCACAGAGTGGCGCGGCGGTTCTGAGCAAAGCCGACAGCACACTGGACCAGGCGTGGTCCGATCTGGCCGAAAAGCAATACAGCGAGGCGATTGCAACCGCGCAAGCGGCGAGAAAATTCTTGGAGGCGCTGCCCGGACGAAATTAGTCCGTTGCGGGCGTAAAAATGACCGTCCTTAGCTTGCTTTATGCCAAAATTCACGGTTTCTCTTGAAGATATTCTTTGGAATCTTGGCGTACACGAGATTAACGACATCCACCGCCTCACCGATGCCGAGATCGACGGCGAGACTCGCCAGCGCGTAGGCGTCGGATGCCGTCAGGCCCTTCTCGGCCTGGAGGAAATCGACCGCTTCCTGGAGTGCGATCCGGGTCGCGACGTTCAAGTCGACATCAAGCCCGGTCGTCAGGTAGTCTGCGGCCGTTTCTACCCGCGGCAGTTTGAGACGCTTGCCCTTGTGGACGATGAATTGCAGCGTCGGCTTGAGCGAGATCTCGATCGCCCCGCCATCGACTTCGCCATCGCCTTGGACAGCGTGGCCATCACCGGTGAAGAACTGCGCTCCCTTGTTGAAGACCGGCAGAAAGAGCGACGAGCCAACGCCGCAAAATTTAAGGTCGATGTTGCCGCCCCAAGCGCCGGGTGGCGTCGATGAAACCATCCCCAGACTGGTCGGCGGCGAAACCGCCATAATGCCCATGAACGGATTGAGCGGTATCTCGATGCCTTCGGAGAAAAGGGCGACATGCCGCTCGAGATCGACTCGGATCAGCTTGGCATTCGGTTCTTTTAGCAGTTTTGGCAACACACCTTTGCCGGGTCCGGTATTGTTAACCCCGTAAGGAACGCGGAACTTTATGTCGCGCACGCGCACTTCAAGAGTGTCTCCCGCTTCGGCGCCATCGATATAAATCGGCCCGGTCAGAATATGAACGCTCGCGCCCTTGGGCCGCGTCACTTCCGCAAAGATCGTCTTGGCATCGTTGAGAACCTCATGCGACGGAATGCCGTAAGCGGCAAAAAACTTTTCCGGATCTTTGCCGGCCGTCAGTCCCTGATGTGAGAGCGCCTCGATCTCGACGGTCTCTCCCGCCTGAATGGTTAATGCTGGCGGTAAGTTCGCCGCGATGTAGCCCCACAGCACCGTCTCGGGCGTGGAGCGTAACGTGGCATCTGCGTGAACCGGCTCGCTGCCGTGTGAACTCTTTGCGGTTTCTGGACTGCCGCTCATGCTCGACCTTGCGACGCGACCCATCAGTCGCGAATCGCCAATGCCCCGCCGTCAACCGGCAAATCGACGGCGTAAATGAACTCCGATTCGTCCGAGGCGAGGAACACGGCCGCCTTGGCGATATCCATCGGCACGCCCCGTCGGCCCGCGAGATTCTTGACGAAGCGATTTTCCGGTACTTCCTGCTGGCCCACCGGAGAGCCGATCCGGTTGGGTGAAATCGAATTGACGCGAATGCCTTCCGGCGCAAGCTGCACCGCGATCGAACGCGTCAGGTTTAGCACGCCCGCCTTTGCCGTGGTGTACGCGGTTGCTTCCTTGCGCCCCCAATGGCCGGAAGTTGATGCGATGTTGATGATCTTGCCTCGGCGCTTTTGTTCAATCATCACTCTGGCGGCGGCACGGGTGCAGTACCAGACACTGCGCAAGCAAACGTTCATCGTGCGATCCCATTCTTCTTCGGTGATATCGAAAATCGTCTTGTGGTCCGTCCAGGCGGCATTATTCACGAGAATGTCGACACCGCCGAATTGCTTCACGACGTTTTGAACCATGCTCTCCACCGAGGACGCCGAAGCGACATCGCAAACCACCGCGATCGCCTTGCCCGGGGTTTTGGCGTTGATATCGTTCGCGACCTTGCTGCCACGCCCCTCATCCAAATCCACCACCGCGACTTTTGCTCCCTCTTGAACATATAGTTTGCAGATCTCCTCGCCGATATTGCGCCCCGCACCGGTCACGATGGCGACTTGGTTTGGCAGCCTCATAGAACCTCCAGTGACAAATCTTTCCCGCTGCATAACAGATGC
>DATBMR010000179.1:0-12437 GCA_036554745.1 Binatia bacterium | reverse complement strand
GCTCTTGACTTTGAAGCCAAGATCGCGCGCGAAGAAGACCATGTTACCCAGCGCCATGTTCATCGCACGGATGGGTCTTTTGCGCTCGGCTTGCGCAGCGGCGACCGGTGCGGAGGGGGCTTTCTTCTCGGGCGAATCGGTGCCGATACCATAGCCAAAGTACACGACACCCAAACCGATCACGCAGCCGGCGATCCCCACCAGTCCCTTGAATCCGACCGGCCATTCATTATTCCTACCGCTCATATCTGACGTTGACGCTCCGCTAAATAAATTGAGTTCGACGGCTTGGATAGCAAGTTTCGTACCTTGAGTGTCGGCGAAGCGTGAACGCACTTTTAGGAACTGTGAGATGTTTAAAGGTTAGGCGCTTTGACGGCGGTGTCTGTAAATGTCAAGCGGTCGCTTCGCTCCATGCGTTTGGCATGCAGCGGCTATAACAGTCTCTGCAGCGCAAACTGTTGGCGCGGCGCTAACGCTTTTTAATTCACTCGCCGGCGGGCAGATTGGAACTTTGAAGCGCTGTCGGAAGTAGGCTAGGCGAAATTGGACAGCCTCGCCGCAGCATCACCAAAGAGCCCGTTTTCTTGAAGCATGCTCTGCAATATGTGGCAACGGTCAAGATATCGCTAATTACCGAGTACCTTCTTCATTCTTGCAATTACGGCGGAAGGCTGGGCGATGACTTCTTTGGCAAGTCTGTCCAACTCGTCACCGCCGACTGGCTGCAGGTCATAGTTGCGCTTTTCGGCTTCCACTTTGAGCGCCGGATCCTTGAGTGCGGTGAGAAACGCGCCGCGGAGGATCTTAAGCCGATCATGGGCAACGCCGGGAGGGGCGACCATCGGTCGACCGAAAATGCCACCGGCAAGGATTACTGTGGCGACTCGCCGGGACTGATCCGTGGTCTTGTGCTGGTCCATCAATTCGTAGATCGTCGGCGTCTCCGGCAGACGCGCGTCACGTTTGCGCCCCGATTGGACGATGCTTCTGACGAACTTGTTTTTGCGCCAGGTGTGAAACGGCTCCCGCGCGAAAAACGATTCAATCGTCATCGCACGGCAGTGGATTTCACCTTTCTCCACAGCGAGGTCGATGGGGCCGCCTCCTTGATAGCCAAGGACGATAGTAAATTTCGCGCCGATGGTCTCTTCGAGCAGTCTGGGAAAATAGAAGCCCGTGCCGGTCGCCCCTCCGGACCCGCACTTGGGCGGCTCCGCCGCGCGGCGCACATCTTCGATAGTCTTATACGGGCTGTCCGTGCGCATATAAAGTTGGTGTTCGCTCTGTACTGGCGAACCGATGAAGCCATACTTGCTCCAATCGTATTGGACTTCTTTGCGCCCAACGAGCTGGTCGAAATAAAGCGTCGGCGCGATCCAACCGAGCGTAAGCGCATCGGGCTTAGCAACCGAAAATACGTAATTGGCCGCAATCATCGAGCTTGCGCCCGGCATATTCTGAATCACGAAATTCGGATTGCCGGGAATGTACTTCGTCATATGTTGAGTGATGAGGCGAGGATATAGATCATTGACATCGCCGGCAGGATAGCCGGTAACGATCCGAATGGTCTTGCCCTGAAAGTAGGGTGTTTGGCCATGCGCAAGGAAACTCGGAAACAGAGCAATAGCGACCGCCAATACGAGCGTTTTCACGGCTGCCTCCCCAATTTCAACGAAGATTGACCGAGTAGCTGCGATGCATGCCCTCATAGTACAAAGAAGCGGCGACCGTCAATCGCAAGCCAAAGCGGTCGGATGCAATCGTCGCTTGACGACCGGCTTTGAGTTGGCATAGCCTGCGGCGAGTTTGGTGAGTGTCAGGCCTGGACGTAAAGTGTTGTGCCGTTCCATAGTGTTGAACGCCAGAAAGCCTGCGAATCTGGCGACGGTTGCGAAGTCACGCCCTACGGTGATGCCGTGGGCTGTCGGAGAAGGATCCGCTCATTACCGTCGTGGGCGGGACAGAGCCGCGATTGGGACCGTGCGAGGAGTTTAGCCAGCACGGCTTTCTCGGCAAGGAACGGGAAACCGTGGAGGAAATCGTCAACTGGATGCTCGGGAAAACTTTTCGTGAGGAAGTGAGGTAAAGATTCGGTGATGATTTCGCTGCAAGCCGTTGATCGTGTCGAGATTTTGAGCGTGATGGATAATTCTATTGATGTGTTGATGGGCAGCACGCCCGTCGCGAAACGGGTGCGGCGCGGTCGTGACGCTCACACCCGTCCGCAGCTCCGCGCCGAGCACGGTGTCTCGATGCTGGTGACGACTTACCAAGGCGGGAACAAAGATTCCTTCTTGTTCGACACCGGCGTGACCGTCGACGGCGTCCTGCACAACATGGACGTGCTGGAGGTCAAAGGCAACGAGCTGCACGCGGTGGTGCTAAGTCATGGCCACACGGACCACACGCGCGGCCTGATGGGTTTCATTAAGCGCTACGGCCGGCCGCGAGTGCCAGTCGTGCTTCACCCGGATGCCTATCTCAAGCGCAAAAACGTTCAGCCAGACGGCCATGAATCCGAGCATATTCCGCCGAGCAAAAAGGATCTGGAAGCAGAAAATGTTCAAATTATCGAGGAGCGCGGGCCGACGATGTTAATCGGCGGCCACGCACTCGTAACCGGGCAAATACCGCGCACGACGCCCTTCGAAAAGGGCAGCCCACGCCAAATGGCCCTGATCGACGACAAATGGCAGCCCGATCCCTGGATCCACGACGATCAGGCCATCGTAATCAACGTGAAGGACAAGGGGCTCGTGGTACTCACCGGCTGTGGCCATGCCGGCGTGGTCAACACGCTGAAGTGCGCGCGACAGATGACCGGGGTCGATTCCGTCCATGCGGTTATCGGCGGGTTTCATTTGACTGGTCCGATTTTTGAGCCGATCATCGCCCCGACCGTGCAAGCCTTACGGGAATTCAATCCGCGCGTGATCGTACCGCAGCATTGCACAGGCTGGAAAGCGACTCACCTGATTGCGCGCGAGTTTCCGGAAGCGTTCACTCCGAACAGTGTCGGCACGACGATGGTGATCGGCTAGTCTTAGTGGGTTCAAAACAAACCCGACAGCGCGTTGAGTCGCACAGATGAAGGTCGGACTGTTTACTGAATTTTCTTATCCCGGTAAGTCGGAGCACCAAACCTACGCCGATGTGTTGGAACAAATCACGATCGCCGACGAGCTCGCCTACGACTTCTTCTCGACGACGGAAAGTTACGGTAAGGATCTCTTTTCTTGTTCGCCGTTCCCATTGGGGCTGTACGTCGCAGCCGCACAACGGGCGCGGCGGATTCGCTTCCTTACCGGAATCATCAGCGCGCCGCTGCATCATCCTGCGATTCTCGCCAGCGAGCTCGCCGCTGCCGATCTGCTCACTGCAGGACGGATCATGGTCGGTATCGGCCGCGGCCATCCCTGGGTCATCAACCGGATGAATGTCGATCCCGCGGAAAGCACCGCGCGCTTTGAAGAAGGCATACGCATGCTGGTGGAGATTTTAAAAGGTGAATATATCGAAAAACTCGATGGAAGGTTCTGGCAGGTTCGTGACTTCAAGCTAAGCCCGCCGCCGGTGCAGCAACCGCATCCGCCGATCTACACCGCGGCCGCGACTACGGCGCAAAGCGCCAGCTTTGCGGGCCAAGTTGGCCAGGGATTGGTCCAGCCGGGCTATCTTGGCATCCCCTTCGATCTCGTGAGGGGCTTGACGGAAACCTACCGGCAAAATTTACCACCGGGTTGTAACAGTGACGTCGTTTTAGGCATTCACTGTCACGTGGCGCGAAATCCCGATGAGGCGATCGAAAACGGCGCTCTCGCGCTGTCGAGCCAGGCGGAGGTGTTCTTGCGCGGCCGTCTCAGTCGGTCCGTGCAAACCGAGCAAATTCAAAACTACGCGACCAAGAGCGTCTCCCGGGAGGCGTTCGAAAAATTGAGCACTCCGGAAAAAGCCCGCCGTGCGGTTGCACAGGAGGGGCCGAATGTGATGGCGGTCTGGGGTACCCCCGCCGACTGCATCGCGCAAATCAAATATTATGTCGAGCTCGTTCACCCCGAGCAGCTCATGCTCAACATCGCGTCGGGCAGTATTGCGCAACAAAAGGTGGTGGCATCGATGCGGCTCTTTGCCGAGGAAGTGATGCCGGCGGTGCGGGAGATGTAAAAAAGCGGAGGGCGACATGTTGGTCCATTGTGGAATCGTGATCGCTTTACTGATGACTCTCCTGAGTGGTTCCTTCGTTGCGGCTCAGGACAAGCCCAAAATTTTCCTTGGCGCGTCGAGCAAGACCCTCGGGTACAGCCCGCTGTGGGTGGGCGTAAAAAAAGGTTTCTTCGATCGTCAGGGACTCGATGTTCAGCTTGTCCTTCTGCGTGGTATGCCGATGACGGTGCAGGCTCTTTCCGCAGGGTCGCTGCATATTGGCTCCGGAGGCGCTGAACCCTACATCGATGCGTCAGAGCGCGGCTTGGATTTCATTCTTACCGGCGGCGTCATTAATGGCACCGCGCAACACATCATCGCGGCCAAGAATATCAAGACGTATGAAGACCTGCGGGGCGCAACCTTCGGCACTGCGTCACTGACCGGCGGTACGATTACAGTGTTACGCGAGGCACTGAGGCTAAGGGGGTTGGAGTATCCCCGCGATTATAAGCTACTGATCATCGCCGGTGGCTCGGCTACCAACCTCGCGGCGTTGCAGTCGGGCCAGATCACGGCAACCACAGTCGCGGTGCCGCTCAACTTCGCCGCCGAGGAGGCCGGCTTCAACATCGTTGGCAGACTTTCCGACGGCGTACCGTATTTTCAAACTAACGTCATTGCCACGCGAAGGAGCTGGGCGGAAAAGAACCGGCCCATTATGGTGCGTTTTATGCGAGCCATGGTGCAGTCGCTGCGCTGGCTGCATGAAAACGGTGAGACTGCGGTCGATTTCTTGTCGAAAGAGATGCAGCTCAAGCCTGACCATGCGCGCAAGGGATGGGAGTTTTACACACAAAATCGCTTCTGGCCTCCGGACGGTGAGGTGACGCTAGAAGGGCTGAGATACAATATTCGCATCTACGCGGAACAAACCGGCGCCAAGGGCCCACTACCCGAGCCGGGAAAATATGTCGACCAGAGCTATTTACAGGAAGCGTTGAAAGACTTGAGCAAACGTTGAGCGATCAGGCGCCGGCGGCGGCAAAGGGTTGACGCTTGGTCGGTATGGCGCTACCACAGTGGAGCTGAAGCTGTCGCGAAATTCATAAGATCATCGCCCTCTAAGGCATGTTTTGAGGATCTATCTTGATCCGTTCACAGCGTGGAAGCAATTCAATAACGGAGGCACCTCATGGAGTACGTTCCGTTCGGGACGACGGAGTTTAAAGTTTCGCATTTGGCGCTTGGCTGCATGAGCATGTCGGGCACCTATGGGCCGGCGGACGATAGCGAATCGATCGCTACCTTGCATCGGGCTTTCGATCTCGGCATCAACTTCATCGACACGTCGGCGAGTTACGGCAGCGGGCACAATCATGAACTGATCGCTAAGGCGCTGAAAGGCCGGCGCGAGCGCGTCGTGATCCATTCCAAGTCCGGCAGCCCGCGGGCGCCCGATGCGAGCGGCAACCGCAGCGGCAGCTCGCCTGAATACTTGACGCAGAATTGCGAGCAAAGCGTCAAGCGGCTCGGGATTGACGCGCTCGATATCTTTTGCATGTCGCGCGTGGACCCGAACGTTCCGATCGAAGAGTCGGTCGGTGCAATGGCGCGTTTGGTCGAGCGTGGACTGACGCGCTATATAGGCTTGTCTGAGGCGAGCGCCAATTCGATCCGGCGCGCCCGCAAGGTGTATCCGATCGTATCTCTCCAGATGGAGTATTCTCCATGGTCGCGCGATCCGGAGAACGGCAACATCCAAGCCTGTCGCGAATTCAACATGGGTTTCATGGCCTATTCGCCGCTGGGCCGTGGCTTTTTTGCCGGAGCGGTGCACGGACAGGATGATATCGTTGAGGGCGACGGCCGCAAGAATCATCCGCGATTTGAAGCGGGCAACCTGGAACGCAATCTCAAACTGCTCGCTCAGTTTGAAGAAATGGCCAAGGACAAGAGCGCAACACCAGCACAATTGGCACTGGCCTGGTTGATGGCCCAGGGAAGGGACATTATTCCAATCCCCAGCAACAAGACACGGAAGCATCTGGAAGAGAATATCAAAGCAACCGAGATCCAACTGACCGGAGACGATCTAGCGCGCCTGGATCGAATTCTGCGGCCGGAAGCGGTGGCGGGGCCGCGCACCCGCGATATGCAGCGCGTCAATATTTAGTCGTTCAAATCGTTCAAGCCGTATAAACGTTCACGTCGTTTCGGAGGGAACATGAGAGACGTAACGATTGTCGTCGGTACGGTCGGGCAAAGCATTATGCGCAGCGAAGATAACGGTCAAACATGGGCCCGCATCGGACCGCGGCGGGGATTTGCCTACGAAGCCGCCGTGCGTTCCATCGCTATGCATCCCAAAGAACACCACATTCTCTTTGCCAGTACGGAGCGGGGGCTCTATCGTAGCGACGATAGAGGGGCGAACTGGCAGTATGTCGATTCGGCGCTCAACGGTCATTATGTCTGGACCATTGCTTTCGACCCGGTGAACCCGGACACCATGTTTGTCGGAACCGGCACGCCGACGCCTGCGATGATGTATCGTTCGCAGGACGGCGGTCGAACTTGGGAAAAGCGCCCGGTGGAAGTGGCGGCCGAGTGCGAGGCGGTAGGCACGCCGAGATTCACCGGGATCGCGGTCGATCCGTCGGAGCCGAGCCATATCTGGGCGGGGCTCGAGGTCGACGGCGCCCGCCACAGCAGCGATGGCGGAGCTACGTGGACCATCGTCGACGTGACGGGACGGCGGGACATCCACAACGTGGCTGTAACGGCGGGTCCGCCGAAGACGGTTTTCATTATCGCCAATCGTGAAATCTATGCGAGCACCGATAACGGCAGGAGCTGGGAAGCGCGCGGGATGCAGGAGTGTTTGCCGTGGGACTATCCGAGAAAAGAGAACTATCTGCGCGGCATCGCGGTGGATCCGGGGAATCCGAAGAGAATTCTTTTGAGCTTCGGCGATTTTACGCCGGGAACCTCGGGCGCGCTCGCTGAGACCGAGGATTTCGGGAAGAGCTGGAAGCTGTTGCCGCTTCCAGTAAAGCCGAACTCGACCATGTGGACGTTCGGAATCAATGCGGACGATCCCAGTATTGTTTTCGCAGCGAGCCGCTATGGTTATCTCTACCGCAGTGACGACGGCGGTGCTTCGTGGTCGAAGTTACAAAGAGAGTTGAGCGAGATCGCCGCGGTATGCTGGTTGCCGAATTAGAAATCGGCTCAGTTGCGCGTTTCGGGTCTCGCGTATGAGGTTTGCCTCTATACGAGCCTTAACTCCGTCGACGGATGATTGTACAAGTACTCGAGATGAAGTGATAACGGATTGTTTTCTGCTACTGCAGTACTGCTGGCGAATCGTCAGAGCCCTCGCTGATGGCGCGGAATGACATGGAATGAAAATCTGGCATGATACCTAACCGTCCTGAGAATTCGCAATGATCGCCGCAGTCGGAAAGAATTAGTTATGCCGAACATTAAGCTGCCCACCGGCGTTGATCTTTACTATGAAACCCATGGTCAAGGCGAGCCGCTGATCTTCGTGCCGTCGACGGCTTATTCCGGGGAAGTCTGGAAGCCGTCGCAGATGCCGCTCGCGAACGCCTTGAACTTGATTTTCCATGATCCGCGCGGCTGCGGTCGTTCGGTTGCAACCCAATCCGTTTACACGATCGACCAAATGGCGCTCGATATCGTCGCGCTGATGGACCATTTAAAGCTATCGTCGGCTCATCTGATCGGCCACTCCATGGGCGGGCGGATCGCATTATCGCTGGCGCAGAATTTTCCCGGACGGGTGAAGAGCTTGATCATGGCGGCTAGCGGTTCCGGCCCCGCGGCTCGGCTCGGTAGTGACTGCGTTCCCGGCTTGCCGCACCGGCTGGTGTTGGATCTCGTCGAGATGGGCTTCGAAAAATTCATCTATCACGAGATCGTCGAGTCGGACACTTTTTTTACCAAGGACTACCGGGAGCGCAATCGTGCAAAGGTCGAGGAATTTTACCGGCTTGCTTGGGCAACGCACGCAAAGCTGCCGGAGTTCATTCAGCTTTGCATAGCGCGTCATAACTTTGAGGGCACCCACCGCTTGGGGGACGTTCGCGTACCGACTCTAGTGTTGATCGGCGAGTCCGACACTATTGGCAGCAACCATATCGCTCAGTCGAAGGTGCTGGCCGAACGCATTCCCGGTGCCGAGATGAGAATGTTGAAAGGCCAGTCCCACGGCTTTTTTTGGCAGACACCGGAGGAGACCAATCAAGTCATTCTTGACTGGGTGAAGGGGCATGCCTAGCAGGTTGATGAAAAACGGTTACGAATGCTTCGACAAGCTCAGCATGCACGGATTTTCTTCAGGCAATTCAAGCTCTGGTCCGCTCGTCCTGAGCCTGTCGAAGGACTCTGACAGAGTTTTTCAGCAACCTGCTAGTGTCTCAGTTGCAAGATCCGGGGCGAGCATGTACCAAACCCTAAGCGAGGACGCTTGAGGAGAAAAGATATGGGATGGATAGACGCCGATGCTCATGTGGTTGAGAGTCCGCACACCTGGGATTACTTGACGCCGACGGAAAAGAAGTTTCGCCCAATGCTATTCAGACCCGAAGGCGAAACCCAGAGGGCACATTGGGTCATCGACGGTAAAATCCGCGGGCTTTTCCGCTTCACGTTCAGCAAGGAGGATCTCGACAAGAAATCGGCGGAGATCGGCCGAAACATGAGCACGACCATGGTGAGCCGTGACCTTGTCGACGTGCCGGCGCGGCTTAAACACATGGACGATCTCGGTATCGACATCCAGATCCTCTATCCGAGCATCTTTCTCGATCCATGCACGGAACGGCCGGACACCGACGTCGCGCTCTGCGGCGCCTACAATCGTTGGCTGGCGGATGTTTGCAAGCAAAGCGCCGGGCGCCTGCGCTGGATGGCGACGCTGCCGTTGCTGAGCATGCCCGACGCTTTAGATCAGCTCAAGTTTGCCAAGGAGAACGGGGGGTGCGGGGTTTTCATGCGCGCGCTCGAAGGCACACGGCAGATTAGCGATCCCTATTTTTTCCCTCTTTATGACGCCGCGCAGCAGGCCGACTTCGCGATCGGCCTGCATCAGGCGAATGGTAGCTCTGCTGCCGTGGAGATGATGGCGAACCCTGACGGTAGCCGGGATTTTTTCAACCAGTATCGGATTTTTAACGTCGGCGCGCTGTTTCGGATCATCAACTGCGGCATTCCCAAGCTGTTCCCAAAGCTTCGCTTCGGCTTTATCGAGACGGCGGCATCGTGGGTGCCGTGGGTGATTTACGAGCTGCGCCGCCGCTTGGACCGGGTCGATAGCCGTCTGCCGGACGATTTACTGGAGCGCTGCGGCATCTTTGTTACCTGTCAGATCGGTGATGATGTGCCGTACTTGATCAAGAGCTGCATGGGCGAAAACACGCTGATGATCGGCACCGATTACGGTCACGCGGACTCATCGACCGAGCTGTCCGCGCTCCAGACCCTCAAGGAGAGCGGCGGCATTAGCGCCGAAATTCATCGAAAGATCGTCGAAGCTAATCCCCGGGCATTTTATGGCCTGGCGGAGGAGACGACGAATATCCAGGCCGGCACGAATGCGGCCTTAGCGGCCGATTTGAATTCGGCGTCTGCTCGAAGCGGCACTGGCACGCAGTCGGAAGCGACTCGATCCTAAGTCATGAAGTTCGGCATTTTCGTATTCGGTGATAATCATCCTGACCTCGGCCGATCCAATAGACATTACTACGATGAAGTCATGACCATCGCCGAGTGGGCCGAGGAACTCGGCTTCGATTCCTTCTGGCTCGGTGAGCATCATTTGTACTGGTACGGCACCTGCGTGTCGCCGCCGATGGTCATCGCCGCTTTGGGCCAGCGCACCAAGAAACTACGGCTGGGTCCGGCGGTGAGCGTACTTCCCTTGCATCATCCGCTCCTGGTGGCTGAAGAATACGCGTTGGCCGACAACCTCTGCGGCGGCCGGCTGAATTTCGCTATTGGCAGCGGCTTTTCTCCGCACGAGTACAGGGCTTTCGGCATGTCGATGGAAGAAGCTCGCGATCGCTATTGGGAAGCATTCGAACTGATTTTGAAAGCCTGGACGCAGGAGGAGTTTTCGCATGCGGGAAAACATTACCGGATCGAAAACGGCTCTCTATACATGAAGCCGTTGCAAAAGCCGCTGCCGCCGACCTGGATCGCCGCTTCCAGCGACGAGAGCTTGATCCGCGCGGGAGAACTGGGCTTTCCGATCATGGGCATCCCTTTCGTCCGCTCCACTTCGCTGCTCGAGGTCAAGCAAAAGAACGAGCTGTTTAGGGAAGCGTATTTTCGTGCAGGCCATAAGGAGGAACCGGAGATCATCGTCGCCTTACATGTTTATCTGCACCAAAACGAAAAAGACGCGGTCGAGCCGGCTCGCCTCTGTTTCGATCGCGTCGTCGATTACTTGAAAAAGTACCGGCGATCGGGCGCGAGGGTGCCGGATTTCGACACTATCAAAAACGATAAGCTCGCGTTGTTTACGACCCCGCCGGACGCCTGCGCCATCTTCCAAGAATACGCAGACATCGGCGTCAGCCACATCATCTGCATGGTCAACTTCGGCGGCGTGCCCATGCCTGCCGTACGCCGCACCTTGGAACTCATGGCCAAAGAAGTGATGCCGATATTTCGTTGACAGCCAGTCCCGCGCAGTAAGCGATTCAATCCGGCCGGTCTTTGCGCTATAAAAAAAGCGTATGAAAGAAGTTCGTTTCGTCGATACGACGCTGCGCGACGGCCAGCAAAGCCTTTGGGCTTACAACATGCGGACCGGCATGATGGTCCCCGTGGCCGAACAAATGGATCAGGCCGGGTTCGAAGCCGTCGAACTGGGTGGACCGGTCGAGATGCCCAAATGCGTCAAGGAGCTGCGCGAGAACCCGTGGGAGCGTTACCGGCTAATCATCCCAAAATTTAAAAAAACGCCGCTCCGGCTCATTCATGGAACCCGCAGCGGCTTTGCGATCTATCCCGACGCGCTCCATCAGCTGTACGACACCTGCATGGCGAACGTCGGTGTCAGCGAAGTACGGATCTCCGATTCATGGAATGATCCGGCCGACTGGGCATGGCGCGTTAAACAAGCCAAAAATGCCGGTCTCAAACCAATCATCAACCTTATATACACGGTTTCGCCGCGTCACACCGACGAGTACTTCGCGCAAAAGACCCGCGCCGCGGTCGCGCTCAAAGTTTACCGCGTTATTCTTAAAGACCCCGGCGGCATTCTTACCCCGGAACGGACCAAAACCTTGGCTCCGTCAGTTATGAATGCTGCGAACGGCACGACCGTGGAATTGCACACCCACTGCACCACGGGGCTTGGCACGCTTTGCTGTCTGGAAGCGATCAAAGCAGGCATGACGAACATCAACGCGGCGATTCCTCCCTTGGCGGACGGCTCCTCGAACCCGTCGGTCTTCAACGTCGCGATGAATGCTCGCGCGCTGGGCTACAAGACCTTGCTCGATGAAGCGCCGCTGCGCGCCGTCGCCAAGTTCCTGACCGCTTGCGCGAAGCAAGAGAGTCTGCCGATCGGCAGGACTCCCGAGTACGATTACGGTCAATATGTACATCAAATCCCCGGCGGCATGATTTCCAACCTGCGCTACCAGCTCCGTCGTGTCGGTATGGAGGACAAAATTGATCAAACTCTCGAGGAGGCAGCCCGGGTGCGCGCGGAATTCGGCTACCCGATTATGGTCACACCGCTTTCGCAGTTCGTTGGAAGCCAAGCGGCGATCAACGTTATCATCGGCGAGCGCTACAAGGAGGTCACCGACCAAACGATTGAATATGCGATGGGCATCTGGGGCAAGGAAGGCGCCGCGCTGATGGACCCGAACGTCAAAGAAAACGTCCTAAACCGGCCGCGCGCAAAGGAAATCGCCCAACGCCCGCACCCGACGGATTCACTTCAGGACCTGCGCCGTAAATACGGTGGCGCCGGAGTCAGCGACGAAGAGGTGTTATTGCGTTTTTTCAGTAGCAAAGACGACGTTGATCGCATGCACGCCGCCGGTCCGGCGCGTACGTACGGAACGGGCGGCAACCCCCTTTTGAACTTGGTGGCAGAGTTGAGTAAGCAAACCGAGCGTAACAGCGTCTTCATTCAGAAGCCAAATTTTTCGCTCCGGCTCGAAAAGCGGCGGGTGTTTGATCATCGCCGCGAACGAGCAATTGGCGAGGCCAAAAATCGGGCTCACTGAAGAACTCTG
>DATBMR010000204.1:0-115904 GCA_036554745.1 Binatia bacterium | reverse complement strand
TCATGTGAAGCTCGAAGATTTTCCCAGCGTTAAGCGCTGGTACGATGCTATTTCTGCACGGCCCGCGGTGCAGCGGGGAATGGAGATCCCGAAGCGATGAGTGAGACGTAGAAGATAACGCAGATTTTTCGCTGCCGCTCAGAATGACATCACGCGGCCGTCATCCTGAAGGAACTGAAGGATCTGCTTTACACTGGGAGGTTTCGCGTTTCGAGTGCTAGACTCTTTGTTACTTTGAATAATCCTCAGAAAGGAAAAATTCTATGGCCAAAGCGCAGAAGATGGAAAAGCCGCGCGCCGAGTGGGGTTCGGATGTCGTGATCGATCTATTGAAGGCGTTCGAATTCGAATACATCGCGATTAATCCCGGAGCGACGTTTCGCGGACTGCATGATTCGCTGGTCAATTACGGCGGTAACCATGCGCCGGAAATCATTCTCTGCAACCACGAAGAGATCTGCGTCGCGCTCGCCCATGGCTACGCGCGCGCCAAGGGCCGGCCGATGGCCGCTGCGGTGCACAACATCGTGGGGCTGCAGCACGCGTCGATGGCGATCTACAACGCATGGGCGGATCGGCTGCCGGTGATTGTACTTGGCGGTACCGGACCCATGGACACGGCCAATCGTCGGCCATGGATCGACTGGGTGCACACCGCGCTCGTGCAGGGAAACCTCGTACGCGACTTCGTCAAATGGGACGACCAACCCGGAAGCGTCGAGGCGGTACCGGACTCGTTCATCCGCGCCTATCGTCTCGCTACCACGGATCCGCAGGGGCCGGTGTATATTTGTTATGACAGTGACGTGCAGGAAAAGAAGCTCGAGGGCGAAGTGAGTTTCCCATCGCTCGACCGCTATCCTCCCTCGCTGCCGCTGCAGGCTCCGGAAGAAGGCTTCGAGAAGACCATTCGGTGGCTGCTCGAAGCGAAGAAGCCGGTGATGTTGGCCGATTGGGTTGGCCGTCGAGAAGCCGGTTTCAAAGCGCTCGGCGAGTTGGCCGAGTTGGTCGGTGCGCCAGTGCTCGACCAGTTCGGCCGGTTTAATTTCCCGGTGCAGCATCCGCTCAATCTCAGCGGCCAAAGCGAGAAAGTCATTCCGCAAGCCGATTTGATCTTGGCTCTCGATGTTCCCGATCTTGAGGGAGCCACGGCCCGCAGAGCCCAGGAGAGAGGCAATCGCCGCGCCACTCCGTTGATTGGCGCCAATGCCAAAATCATCAATGTCAGCCTTGATGATCTGCTGGTGCGCGCTTGGGCGACGGATTTTAACAAGCTGCGTGAAGCCGATCTGATGATCACTGCCGACACCTCGGTATTTTTGCCGGAATTGGTGCGTCGGCTCAAGGCAGAGAAGAGAATCGGCGATCTCAAGGACGATATCGCCCGGCGCCGCGCCGATTGGGGAAAAATTTACGAGGACAAGAAGGCTGCTCTGGAAAAAGAGCTCCGCGCCAAATGGGACGAGAAGCCGGTTGCAATGACGCGGATCTATGCCGAGCTTAACGAGGCGCTCAAGAGCGAGGACTGGGTGTTGACCAACGGCAGCTCCCAGAGCAAGGAGAATTATTACTTGCCGGCTACTAAGTTCAGTCAGATTCTTGGCAAATACAAAGGCGGCGGCTTGGGGTATGGCTTGCCTGCCTCGCTGGGCGCCGCATTGGCGCTCAAAGGTTCGGGCAAGTTCTGTGTCAACCTTCAGCCTGACGGCGATTTGCTCTTTACCGTGAGCGCGCTCTGGACGGCGGTCCATCATCAGATTCCGCTGCTCACGATCGTGTGCAGCAACCGATCCTATTTTAACGACGAGGAGCACCAAGAGCGCATCGCGGTCGTACGCAACCGGCCGGTCGAGAACAAGACCATCGGCATCCGCATCGAAGACCCTAACGTCGATTTCGGCGGGATGGCGCGCACCTACGGCTGCTGGGGCGCCGGTCCGATCACGGAGCCGAAGGATCTGATCAAAACGCTGCGCGAGGCGGTGAAGGTCGTGAAGGAGGGCAAGCCGGCGCTGGTCGATGTCGTGTGCCAGATGCGGTAACACAGCTTGTTCGAGAAGTGCGTTATCCGCCGCCTCGCGGGCGTTTGACTTCGATATACCACTTCGGCTTTATCCGGCCGAAGTCGGTTCGCTTGTGCTTGCGCAGCGCCCTTTTTGAGTCGAGAAAGTAGCTGCCCGTTTGGTCGCGCACGAAAACCACCCTATGCCAGAACCGGCGGTTCTTGTCGATGTGCCATTTGATCGGGAGCAACGACAGGTCCGGAAGCGCTTTCCATGAGCGAAAAGGTTGCTCGCCGCTCAGCGCGTGAAAGCCGAAATGTTTGAGCAGTCTGGGTACATGGGCGGTGTTTGACCAAAGGCTTTCATCGTGGGCGTAGATGCCGAGATGGTCCGCGATCCTCTTTGCGTCGGCGTAATTAACTCCGGCGACGGCGCCAACGCTGGCGATACCACACCCGGTGGTTTCGGCTTGAATCACCGGGTGTATTGCAATCAGCACACGGCAATTTGCTGCTTCGCCGCCTGCCACTGGTCGAGAATCGCACGGGCGCCGTTGAAAATCTTCATAGAATGTTAAGCCGGGGAGCGGTTCAGCAGTTAATGTTGCGCAAGTTGTGAGCTTCCTGGCGCAGTTTTTTGTCGATCACGAACGGCCCGAACGGAAGCAGCGCAGCGAGCAGAACGGTCGCGCTGCGCCACGCGCTCCATTTCGCATCCTGATGAGCTTGGGTCAAGGCGATGCAAAAGGCGATGAACAACAAGCCATGGACCCAGCCGATCGCCGTCACAGCCTGTGGCACGCCGGCCACGTATTTCAGCGGCATGGCGATGCCAAGCAAGAGGAGAAAAGAAACGCCTTCGACAAGTGCGATCACTCGAAGCCGGTCGATGGAGGTGCGGAGCATGGAATGATTTTTTGACTGGTAACGGCGCGTTGGTAACGTTTCGAGCGTAATTTAGTCAGGAAAATGTTC
Source organism: Binatia bacterium (assembly GCA_036554745.1). Taxonomy (GTDB): domain Bacteria; phylum Desulfobacterota; class Binatia; order UBA9968; family UBA9968; genus DP-20. The sequence goes on along the minus strand of DATBMR010000204.1, from coordinate 112,927 downwards.
TCAATTCAATTCCAGGCAATTTCTTGATCCCGAAGACAGCCACTTTCAGGCGCTATATCGACCTAGCGCAACGGTTTCTCATGTCAGCCGCACACCGGAAACTTAAACGGATAGTTATGCAGCGATTCGCCGCCGTTGGGTCTCACCACCACCGCGGCGCCGAGCTGGAGTCCGGCTTTGAAGTCACGGCTGATTGGGTTCGGTTGAATGACATGCACCATGTTTTGCTGGAGTGTCCATGGTTCGAGCGGGTGAGCCGCCGACTTTGTCCCAAGCTCGGGCGACTTTCCCGCTTCGCCGTGGAATACGCTATCGTACGATGTGAAGCCACTTTCTTCGATGATCGACGACGCGGCGACAATTTCTTCGCTGGTCACGCCGGGTTTACAGACTTTGCGGATGTTCTCATAGCAGGCATAAGCCGCCTCAAAGAGCTTGCGATAAATCGGCGCCGGTTCCTTGCCGATGGCGAACGGGCGGTGAATCTGCGTCGAGTAGCCCCAATAACTGACCGTCAGCTCGGTGATGACGACGCTGCCGTTTTCGATTACCCGCGAAGTTTGCCTTTGCCAGGGCACGAACCGGTCGGGATTGTCCATGTTGGTTGTCGCGATGAAATGAATCCCAGGATCGCCGCCTTGTTTGATGTATGCGTCGTAGACGATTGCTAGCACTTCTTGCTCGTTCAGCCCGGGACGCAGATTATTTTCCAAAGCTTCGCAGGCGAGATCGGTCAGATAGCCGCTCTTGCGCAGATAAACCAATTCTTCTTCGCTGCGGACGCGGCGTATGCGGCTAAACTGCGGCCCAAACTCCACGAATTCAGCTTCCGGGAACTGCCGGTGCAATTCAGTTACGTGGCCGTAGGCGATGCTGCGCATGCTCACGAGCCCGATCCTGCTCTTCGCGAGGCCGCGCTTGCGCAGCTCGTCGGTGATGGTTGGTAGTGGAGCGGGCCCATACCAGCGCACGTCTTCGATGATCGACTGTGCCCTGGCACAGGGCTGATGGTTGAAGAAGTGAATGAACACCACCGCCTCGCCGGCTCGCGGGAATAGCAGCCAGCAAGGAGATTGCGCCAAGTAATTCGACAGATAATGAACGTCGGACGAACCACGCGCGCCGGAAATCAGGATCGCGTCGAGATGGTCTTTATCCATCGCCTCGCGAACCGCGGTGTATCGACGGATATACTCGGTGTGGGAAAAACCGGGGAAGAGATCTTTATCGCTCATGGCGCTCACCTGATGAGAGTTACGTCCTGGCCTAGCTCTTCTCGATCCACACTTCCGCATTGTAGTCCGGCGTGCCGGAGACCGGATCGGTCCGGCGTGAGATCAACGCGTTGGCTTCCGGCCAGTAGGCTTGCAGGGTGCCTGATTTTACCGGAGCGAGTTGAACGATTCCAGCCATCTCGCCGGTGTCGGAACGCACCTTGATTTTTGCACCGTCGCTGAGCTGGAGGCGATTCGCGTCTTCGCGGGAAATAAAGATGGCATCGCGTCGGTGAGCTCCCATCAGACGATCGCTATGGCCGAATATCATGCTATTGAACTGTTTGCCGCGCCGGGTAGCGAGACAGAATTTGTTTTCGACCGGCCTTCGATCCGGCGCCCCGACTGGACTAAACAGCGCACGATTGCCCGGCATGGCGGTGAATCCTTCCGTGTAGAGCTGGGGCCCGCCCCATTGGAGCTGATCACCTTCCTCCGTCAACTTTTCAATCCCTTGATAGATGGGCATGACGCGGCCCATCTCCTCGCGGATCGCCTGGCTGTCGTCAAACGGAAAAAGCTTATCGCCGTTGGGCATCGACCTGCGACCGATAAGCGCCGGGATTTCCCACTCCGGTTTGGTCTCACCGATCTGGTGGCCTGGGATTTCGGGCGTAAAGCGGATCCTTCGTTCCGTGCTCGTCGAGGTACCGCCGCTGCGTTGTTCGTATCGTGTCTGTCCGGGCAGCAGGATGACCGTTTCGTCAGCATCGACCAGCATAGAAGTATTCAGCATAATGTCCTGATGGATGCGGACCGGAATGCGGCGGAGCGCTTCCGCGATAAATTGCGGATCCGGCATGGTCTTAAGCAGGTTACCGCCGATTGAATAGAGAAACTTGATTTCGCCTCGGTGAGCCGCTTCGAGGGTTTCGGGAACTTTGAGGCCCGGGGTGGACGGCACCGGGTGGTGCCAGAGGTTGGAAAAGCGGCGCGCGCTAGCGTCGCTGACCGCAAAGCCGCCGGGGAATTTGTCCGCTTCCGATCCGCAATCGCCGCCGCCTTGCACGCCGCCATGGCCGCGAATCGGCATGATGCCGCATTTCTCGCGACCGAGCATGCCGCGGGCCAGCGCGAGATTGACCACCGTTTTGACGTTATCGACGCCAAACTCGTGTTGCGTGAGGCCGGTGCCGTAAACGATCACCGCGGTGCGTGCTTGACTGTAGAGCAGCGCGAATCTCTGCATATCGCTGCGTGAAAGGCCGGACCGCTGCTCGAGCGTCTCCCACGACTGCTGCTCGAGACAATTTTTTAATTCAGCGAATCCGAACGTCTGTTTGTCAACGAAGCCGCGATCGATTTGGTCATTGGCGATCAGGGTCTTGAGCACGCCATTGATGAAGGCGATATCGCCGCCGACGGTGACCTGAAAAAAATCGTCCATCAATTTGGTGCCGAACAGTGCGCTTCGCGCGACCGAAGGTACCCAATAACGCTCGAGTCCATATTCGCGCATCGGGTTGACGACCACGATCCGCGTGCCGGCCTTCTTGGCATAATGCATATATTTGGTCGTGACCGGCTGGTTGTTAGCGAGAGCGGAGCCGAAGATAACCAACAGGTCCGTGCCGATAAAATCGGAGAGCGAGCACGTCGGCGCGCCGTGGCCCAGCGTCGACGTCAGGCCGGACGCGCTGGCGGCATCACACAACCGCGAACAGAGATCGACGTTGTTGGTGCCGAGCACTCGCGCGAGCTTTTGGAAAACGTAATAAACTTCGTTGGTGAGGCCGCGCGATGTGGCAAAAAACCCCATCTCATGCGGGACGGTGCCGCGGATCGCGTTGCAGACAACCTCGAGGGCTTCGTCCCACGAGACGCGTAAAAAGCCGCGCTCGCTATTACGGCGAATCATCGGATAGGGCAGGCGTCCGAGCGAGCGGAGTTTCTGCGGCCCCAGGCTGCGCAAGTAATCGACGTCGCGCAACGTCGACGGATCGAGGCCGGCCATGGTGTTCAGCCTCAATAGTTTCAGCCGGGTCATGCATAGATGCACGCCATCGAGCACATTGTCTCTCAAGCCGTAAGGCCCAAGTGAGCAGCCGTCGCAGACGCCGCGATTGAGCACGTTCAAGGCGTAGGGAAGTTCTTTACGGTTCTCCCAAATGACGCCGAGCACCTCGCGGTAGTGTCGCGGTTTGGTCTGTCCGATCAAACCGAACGGGACCACACGCGAAAGCCACGTGTCGTTGGATTTAATTTCGGGCATGTGCCGTCAACGTTTGGCGCTCGATGGGTTCAATTCGCGTAATTCGTCGAGCAGTTGGGCGAACGCTTCGGGTTGGCTTTTTGATACGGCGGTCTTGTAGAGGCCATAGCGTTGGTGTGGATCCCAATGTCGCCATTCCTCGATCGTGACCGAATTGAAGCACGAAGCGCTTTTCTGCGCCACGGGCTCAGGAACCTCCGTCGGTTCCCACCAAGCGCTGTTCATGGTCGCAGTGACTTCCACGGGGCGACCCGTGTACTTGCGCGAGAGGAAATCCAGATAGCCGACGAACACCCGTTTCTCTTCCTCGCTCTCGATCGGCAAGTGGCAGAGCACGCTGCGCTCAGCTAAGCTGCAGGCCAGCCAATCCTTTAGCGAGATCTTAAGCCCGGTCAAGTCGAGCTTCATGCGAACATGCAGCGGAATCCGGCTGAGCGCAGGATAGAATTCGGCCTCATAGCGAAAACGATGAAACATACAAAGAGTTTGCGTTTTTGTCCGGCGTGACGCTATTTTCCCTATGGGAAGCGGCAAGTCAACCTGAAGAACGCGAGGGTTCTTTGACAAGCCACGACCAAGGCACTATGCCGCAGACGACGCTCGGCTCGCGGCAGGCTCGCGCACGGTTGCGCGACGGTAGCGAGGATAGCACATAGAGGTTGGGCAGCTAATGCAATACGAGTCTGGGCAACGGCCCAATATGCCGCCGGCGCCGATCGAACCGACCGGCTTTTTCACCGGTATACGGCTTCGGCCGATCATAGGCGGTATCATCGTCGACACCGTTGCGACCATCGTGTTGGTCAGTGGCTATTACGCGCTATTCGTCGCCAAACAATTACCCGAATCGGGCGGAGCGGCGGCCGAAGATGCGTTTGCCCAGTACTGGTCTTCAAGCGAGGGATTAATGGCCAGTCTTTTGCTCGGTTCGCTTGGCACCCTGATCGGCGGGTTTTACGCCGGCTATAAAGCAGGAGCTCTCGAAATGAAACACGGCGCGATGGTCGGCATCGGCTCGATTGTTCTGGGGCTCCTCCTACAGTCCGGCAGCACAGAACGCGAAATGCCCGATTGGTTCATCGCCCTTTCCTTGGTGGCGGCGATCCCGGCCGGCGCACTCGGAGGTTTGTTTGCGGAGTTGTTTAAGAACGCGGTCGGCAAAAAGCCGCAGGTATTGTAGATTGGCACGGCTGCGATAGTTGAAAACCGGCGAACGCAAGAATAGCACTTGCACCGGAAAGGACGCGAAGGTCACGAAATTTCGGGATGCGGAATGCCGATGGTTGAATATCGAAGAGCAACGCCGGCGGACTACGCCGCTATCCTGCGGCTTCAGTCGGCGAACTTCATCGCCAATCTTTCGGAGGAAGAGCGCAAGCAGGGTTTTCTATCGGCGCAATTTACCCTAGATCAAACCGCGCGAATCGCCGAGGACCTGGGCACGACGCTCGCCATGGTCGGTAATCAGGTTGCGGGATTCTTATGCGCGTTCAGGAATGAGTTTGAAACCGGTTCACCGGTGATTGCGAAGATGCTCGAATCGTACGATCGTCTCGTTTTCGAGGGCAAGCCGCTGAGCGCTTTTAAGAATTATGTCTATGGTCCGGTTTGTATTGGCAAACAATACCGCGGTCGGGGACTCTTGCGCGGCCTTTACGAGGCGCAGAAACGCGTTCTGGCGGGCGAGTTCGAAATCGGTGTCGCGTTCGTTGCACGCAATAATCCACATTCGTTGAGCGCGCACATTGCCGGACTGGGCATGGCCGAAGCCGGCGATTTCTCGGTGAATGACAGCGTTTACGCGACGCTGGCCTTTCGCCTGCCGCCGCTTCCGAGCCGATCAGCTACGCAATCTTAGCCGCTTGCACATTGGGGGTCGCTTCCATAGAATCGTTTCCCATGCGGTGAGTTTTTGACAGGAACCGCAAAAGAATTCGAAAGGAAGACCGATCATGGATGCAGAGGCAAAAAAAACCGCATTGCGAATGATACCCTACGGGATTTATGTCCTTACTTCCGAAAGCAACGATGGCAAGGTGGCGGCTTCCACGGTGAACTGGGTCACCCAAACGGCATTCCAACCGCCGCTGGTTGTGGTCGGGGTGAAGGCCGATTCGGGCGCGCACGCGATCATTAAAGATTCTAAAGTGTTTGCGCTTAATATGCTCGGCAAAGATCAGAAGGGACAGGCTTTCACTTTTTTCAAACCGCTGGAGCGCGAAGGCAATAGCATCGGCGGCGAGCCGTTCCGAAAGGGTAGTCTGGGTGCGCCGATCTTGGAAAGAGCGCCTGCATTTGTCGAGTGTCAACTAGTTGACACAGTCGAAAAGGGCGATCACTCAATCTTTATCGGCGAAGTAAAAGATGCCGGCGTCACGGTGCAGCCGTCGGGCCGACCCGATGACGCGATTTTGGCGATGCGCGATTTAGGTGACAAGGTCTTTTACGGCGGTTAGTCGGCGCTCGCGTTCACGCTTCAAATTTCCAGGTTCAAGGTCGGAGTATCAGGAGAGTTTTGTGACCACTTCGAGGAGGGACGATGGCCAAAATCAGACACATCGCTTATCGAGCGACTGACGTGGACGCCATGGCGAAGTTTTTCGTCGAGGCCATGGGGATGAAGATGATCCAGAAACGTAAGAACACCGCAATCGATTTGAGCGACGGCTCCGTTAATATAACGGTCCTGCCGCTACGCGCCGGCACCCCCGACGGCGAGCCGACGAAGCAGCCGGGCATCGATCACATCGGCTTCAGCGCCGAGAACGACCAGGAACAGTTCCGGATGCTCGAAGCGGCCGGCGCCAGGAAGGCTGGGGCGATTAACTTGGGCACGGCGTATTACGAGGACAAGTTCGTCGGCCCCGAGGGCATCATCATCGACGTGGGCCACTGGCAAGGCGCAGCGCCGATCGATAAATAAGTTCGTTCAAAGGTTCAAACGTTCAAGTTCAACGAACGCGGTTAAAGATCGGCTCGCTTTTTTGCCTTTGAACCGAACCTTGAACGTTTGAACCGGTTTTTTGGTTACCGAATCATCAATCGCTCGGCCTTGCCCGAGTAATTGATGAACACGGTCTTCAATTCGGTAAAGAAGTTCAACCCCTCTTCAGCCATCTCACGTTCGCCCACGCCGGTTGCTTTTGTCCCGCCGAATGGAAGCTGAGCCTCTCCGCCGATAGTGGGTTCGTTGACGTGGACCATGCCGGTTTCCACTTCTTCGACGAAGTTCATGATCGTGTCGATATTTTCAGTAAAAATAGACGTCGTAAGACCGTATTCGACGCCGTTGGCGAACGCGAGCGCTTCATCGAGATTCTTCGCCGTTGCGACCGACAATACCGGACCGAAGATCTCCTCTTTGAAGATGCGCGTGTTCGGCGCTACGTTATCGAAGATCGTCGGTTCGACGAAATAGCCCTTGCCCAGTCCCTTGGGAGTGTTGCCGCCGAGGACCAGGCGCGCGCCTTCCTGGCGGCCGATGGCGATATAGTCGAGGTCGGTCTTCCACTGTTTTTCATCTACCGCAGGCCCCATTTCGACGGTCTCATCCAAACCGGGACCTACCTTGATTTTCTTGGCGGATTCGACCAGCCGCTCGAGCAGCGCGTCTTTTACGGCTGGAGCCGCGATCACGCGCGATGTCGCCGTACACCGCTGTCCGGTCGATCCAAAGGCACCGCCGTGGATCGCGGTGGCCGCCTTGTCGAGGTCGGCGTCGCCCATGACAATCACAGCGTTTTTTCCACCCATCTCGCAAGTTACTTTAGCGCCGCGCTGGGCGGCCTTTGCATAGAGCGCGCCGCCGACTTCGTTCGAGCCGGTAAACGAAATCGCTCTGAGCACCGGCGAGTTGACCATCGCTTCGCCAACGACGGACCCTGAGCCAACCAGCATGTTGAATACTCCTGGAGGCAGACCGGCTTCTTGGTAAATTTCGGCGAGCAGACTGGCCGTGGCCGGCGTTAACTCGGCGGGCTTGAAAATAACGCAGTTGCCCGCCACCAAGGCTGGAGCGGACTTCCATACCGGGATCGCCCATGGAAAATTCCAAGGCGCGATGAGGCCGACGACGCCGAGCGGCCGGCGAATGGTGTAGGTAAATGTATCGCGCGCCTCGGAAGGCAAGGTCTTGCCGTGCATGCGAAAACCCTCGCCGGCGTAAAATTCCAAAAGGGAAATGCCTTTCATCACCTCGCCTTTGGCTTCTTTGAGCACTTTGCCTTCCTCCCGCGTAAGTGTGCGCGCGATCTCGTCAGCGCGCTCGCGCGCGATGTTGGCGGCGCGCCACAGCACGCGGCCTCGTTCGGGCCCCGGGGTTTTGCGCCAAATTCGCCAGGCCGCTTGAGCTTGTTCAATCGCCTGGTACACATCTGCCACCGTGGCCGCCGGGAATTCGCTGATGACATCGTCGGGATCCGCCGGATTCACGTTGCGCACCAAGCGAGTTGATTTCGGATGAAACCATTTGCCATTGACGTAAGAGCCGGTATTCATATGGACCTCTGAGAGATTTGTTGGCTCATGTCATAAGGTTTGCGTAGAGGTATACAGTACTGGAGTCGGGAGTGTTGGAGTTTCGGGAAAACGTATGCTCCGTTAATCCTTTTAGGACTGCGCCGTGAGCTTTCTGAGCAGGTGTGCCACCGGAATTTTCACGACTGCAGTCTGGACTATACCCGAACTAGGAAGCACGTCGGGTCAGATCGCGCAGCGTAGCGCGCCATTTGGCCTCGAGTTTGTCGATCTGCTCGGCGCTCAACCCCTGTTCTGGATACCACCGCTTAAAGCCATAGTCTTTGGCCGGATTGCCATACTCGTACTCTTCGAGAACTTTTTGTCCCCCTGCGCCGAGGATGAAGTCGGCTAAGAGCAAAGCGGCGTGAGGGTGCGGCGCGTGAGCCGAAACGGCCGTTGACCCGGAGTTGGACGGTACGACGTCCATGGGTCGCCACTCAATCGGCGCCCCGGCTTTCAAAGAGACCTCGACGTGGTTGCGGAACGTAGTCGGTGACACGCCAACTTCGCCGGAGATCACCATGTCCAGCAGAGCTCGGCCGGAGACATTGTGCATCGCGGGGTTCTGGCTGCGCAATTTCTTGACGAATTCTTCGCCTTTGTATTTGAGCAGCGCACCAACCACGGTGACGCCGGTGTCGCTGCCGGCGAAGGCGATCTTATCCTTAAGTTCGGGGCGCAACAGATCTTGAAAATTTTTCGGCGCCAAGTTCGCCGCGATCATCTTCTTATTGTATGAAAGACCGATGTGCGATTCCCGGTCGATCGCCCAGTAAACCAACCCCTTGGGCGCCTTTTCTTTGACCTCGTCGGGGTACTTCGACTGCGTCGGGAAATAATAAGGAACCAGCAGTTGCATTTCCTTTAGCAGCTTCAGTAACGGAATCGTAGTCTCGAAAGTGTCGGCGATGTAGCGTTTGGACTGCGCTTCGGCCATTACCCTCGCGCCCATCTCTTGGCGCGTTGCGCGATAAGACTCGACCTTCACGCCGGGATATTTCGCTTCGAAGGCGGCGGCGAGCTGTTTATAAGAACCACCAGCGAGGGAGGTGTACCAGGTGATTTTGCCTTCCGCTTTGGCGCCAGCATAGAGTATTTTTTCACGGTCCGGTTTGTTGTAGGCCGCCAATTGTTCGAGCGGCATCGGTTTCGCCGTCTGGGCGGCGGCCGTCGCGGCAATAGCGAGCCCGAGTATGAATGTTGTAAACGAGACTTTCATGGCTTCCTCCGTTTGAACACGAAAATCTTTTCAGTAGCCGGTTTCGCCCAGTTGATTATAAAAGAGCTTGTAAAATTGCCGCAGCCGCTCCGGCCGCTTGTAGTGGGCGAACTCCTGTGGCACTTTGAACTCTTTTTCAATCTGTTCCAGGGTTTTGCCGGCTTGCACCATCTTGGCGACCTCATCGCGCATGACGACAAAATAGCGTTTTTGCTCTTCCAGGTCTTTGACGCCTCGCCCGATGTGCACCGGGCCGTGGCCGGGAATATAGGTCTCGACGGGCAGACCGCGAGCCATGATATTATCCAAAATTTTGATCCAGCCGGAGACGTTGGAGAAAAATACCCCGGCGGACTCGCCCTGGCCCGGATGGATTTCGGTGTCGAGCAGGTCGCCCATGAGCATCACCCGCTTCTGTGGAATATAAACGGTCAAATCGCCGGTGCTGTGGCCCCGTCCCTCCGGTGTGATCTGAAAGGTTAAGCCGCCGAAGTAAAGTGTCATTGGCCCATCGATGCCGATCGTCGGCGTGAGGGGTTCGCCGTTCCTGTACGCCGCATAACGTGCCTCGCTCGAATTTTTACGCTGAAGAAACTCTTCGCGCTCCTGCATCTGCAGGTCGTGCACCTGGTTTTTCGTGGCAATCCAGACTGGCGCATCCTCGCGGAAATGCCACGCGCCGGAAGCGTGGTCCCCGGCGCTGTGCGACGTCATAAGATACTTGACCTTTTTGTCGGTAGTCTTGCGAATGAACGCCAGTGTCTGGTCGGCATTGTCGATATGAAAGTCGAGAACGATGACGCCGTCGTCGGTGAAAACCACCGTAGAATTGCCGGATCCTCTAGAGTGCTCCAGCATGTAAACGCCTTCGGTGACCTTGATCGGTGTCATTTTCACCGGTGCCGAAGCTCCGGTGGTCAGACACCAAGTGAGCGCCAGAGCCAGTGCGAGGTATGTCTTCATCATCCTGCTCCTTAAGCGAGATCTAGGCTGTTGCTGAAATACCCGTTGGAATGCTGGCGTATAGGACTATTAGCGGTGGGGTCAGTTCATTACTCCAGCACTCCACCACTTCATTACTCCAAGCCGGATCTACGTCGTAGCGAATCTTCAGTTGCCGGCCAGCATGCCGAGCGACTTGGCCATCTCTATGGTGCGGCGGGCGCGCTCGACGATCGGCCTGTCAATGAGTTGCCCGCCGAAGGCGATCGAGCCATCACCACGCGCGTTGGCTTCCTCGAACGCCTGCAAGACTTTCCGGCAGTAGTCGATCTCTTCATCGGTCGGGCTGAAGGTAGCGTTGATCGGATCGACTTGCGACGGATGAATGCACGACATGCCGGAAAATCCAAGCTGACGTGATTGCTTGGCGAAACCCAACAGTCCCGCACTATCGTTCAGGTCGACCCAGACGCCGTCGACCGCCTGGACGTGCGCAGCCGCTGCGGCGATGACAATCGAAGAGCGCGCGTAGATTAGATCCCGTGCCTCTCCTTCGCGCACTGCGGGAAGGCCGATCTCGCGGCCGAAGTCCTCGGCACCGAAAAGGATGCCGACGATTCGCGACGAAGCGGCGGCGATCGCCGGGGCGTTGAGCAATCCTTTAGGGCTCTCGATCGCGATTAAGAGTTTGACGCTGCCCTTCTCTAGCCCATTTCGCGGCTCCTTGTCATGGAGGATGGCATCCATCTTGCGGACTTCATCGGGAGTGTCGACTTTCGGGCACACTAATCCTTCCAATCCTGGGCGCACGATAGCTTCCAAGTCGGCGTCCATGCGCGTATGGCCAATGGCGTTGATGCGAACGTAGCGTGCCGGCGAGCCGGGTGTTTTGTCGCGGCCGAGCGATTCGGCGATATTCTTACGTGCCGTATCCTTTTCGTTGGGCGCAACGCCGTCCTCAATATCCAGCATGATGGCGTCCGTTTTCAGACCGAACGCCTTGTCGATCATTTTTTGGCGATGGCCAGGCACGAACATCCACGAGCGAATCAAATCCATGGCAAAGCGACCTCCGCCGTTTCATTATCGCAAGCTTCGGCAAATGTCTAACCGACGACGCGAAACTTAGATCTCACTGCGTCGAGATGACAGATCATTTCGGTCGCACTGGAACAGCGATCATCGATGTCATTTCGACCGAAGGGAGAAATCTTTCGCATGCATAGTTTGCACTCCAATTCTGTTCAAGGAATAACTGAAGGGATATGAAAAGCTCTACGTTTAAGCTCCTGGTGCCGATGGTTGCCGTGACTATTCAGAGCAACTCCGCTTCAACGTTAATCCCGCCATATCTCGATCATCTCGGCATTCCGGTCGCAATGATCGGTACGCTCATTTCGCTGAGCCCGGTTCTGGCGCTTGCGTCGCGCTTGCCGGTGGGATTGGCATACACGCAAAACCGCGCGCGCTTTCTGGTTTCCGTCGCGATCGCCGCCATGGGCATGACCAACTTCCTTTACAGTTTCGCCACCGAAAGTGTGGCGTTTGCGATCGTGCAGTCATTGAACGGATTTGCTTACGGCGCGGTCACGACCCTGTATATGGCCTTCTACGTCGATTCGCTGGCTCCAGACGAAAACCGCAATCATGCAATCGGCTATTACGTCGGCAGTCTGGCGATCGGCTATTCGACCGGTAATTTTTTCGGCGGGCTGATCGCCGATTATTGGGGCTATGCTTTAACTTTTCAGTTAGGCGCGCTGCTTTCGCTGCTCGCGATCGGACTGCTGTGGCTCTTGCACGGTCCCGGCGCCGGTGAGAGCAAAATGAAAGCTCGGGAAGTAGGCAAGCTGACGTCCAAGGAATCGCTCAAGGCGCTCTTGGAGCCGGAGCTTGCGACCGTCGTGATCGTCGCTCTGTTTCTCAACCTATTGCATCAAATGGGCGGCGTATTCATCTCGCTTTATGGCTTAGCGGTAGGAATGAGCCTGACGCAAATCGGCATCATTCGCGCCGCTTATGCCGGCTGCAACGCGGTGACGCGGCCGATCAGCGGCCACGTGGTCAATAAAGTCGGCCACCGCGGTTTGTCCTATTTCGGCTTGCCGCTGCAGTCGTTGATTCTGATGCTCGTACCGCTCTTTACCGGATTTGGTCCGGTCTTGTTCGTCTATGTCGCTTCCGGCTTGCTGCGCGCCATCGTTATCGTCGCCAATGCAGTGGGGCTCGTGCAGGACGTTCCCGAGAGCCGGGTGCGGCGCGGCCTCGCCTCAGGAGTCTACAACGCGGCGGGCGATCTCGGTAACATCCTGGGACCGTCGATTGGCGGCTTGATCGCGCACGCTGCCGGCATCGCGAGCGTCTTCGTCATCGGCTCGCTCGGATCGACGGCCCTGTTCTTTCTCGGTGTGTGGTTAGTGCGCCGGTTGAAGGCGGGCGGAGTAGCCGAGCACTCAGAATCTGGCGTCTAGAGGTGCATCGGTGGGTGACTCCGGATAAACTCCATCAAGAATTTGTCTTTAACTATGTGAGGTTCAACGAGCCGGTTACTTGGATGCGTTTAAGGCCGATTCGAGTCTCGGCAAACCGGAACCCTTGATTCGGGCAGTTGAGTCCGATAGCCCTGCGACTATTTGGAACAGTTAAGGAGCTTTAGGTTACTTTTCCGCACGTGGCGAATGGCGTACAGGTTGCAAACTTCCTAAGCGACAAGGGCCAGGTGAGCGACAGAAAGTTTAGCCCTGTCGAGGGCGGTATGGTAAGCAAAAAAAAGATTCTCGTGGTCGAAGATAATCCCGATATCCGACAGCTCATGGTGCACTTTTTCGAACGGACGGGATACGACGTATTCGAAGCCGCAACCGGAACCGCCGCAGTAGAGCAGGCAAGTGCAACTATCCCCGATCTCATTACCATGGATCTCGGTTTACCTGACATTACCGGAGCCGAGGCAACCGCCCTCCTTAAAGCAGATCCCTCCACCAAGCATATCCCAGTGATCGTGATCACGGCTTATTACAAAGAAGCGCCAATTGTGGAGAGTGCCGTCGCAGCCGGCGCGTGCGCGGTCTTCTCCAAGCCTGTCTCCCTCCGTAGCCTTGAGCCCGCACTCCGCCGAATCTTAACAGCCACACCGAACGAGGGAGCGCTTCAGCGGCAGGAAGTCCAATAATCTCTTGGCTCTATCGACAGCCGTCAAAAACCGCTGGAGTGTCGAGTCTCATAATTTTACACAGCCTAAACTCTCGAGCGCCTAGTAAGACTTCGGCATCCCCAAAACATGCTGCCCAAGGTAGGCGAGAACTAAATTGTTGCTTACCGGCGCAACCGTAAGCAACCGCGTCTCCCTGAACTTTCGTTCGACGTCATATTCTGCGGCGAAGCCGTAGCCGCCGTGCGTGGTGAGACACGCGTTGGCCGCTTCCCAGGCAGCTTCCGAGGCAAGGTATTTTGCCAGGTTCGCTTCGGCGCCGCACTTCTCTTTGCGGTCGAATTTGGTTGCAGCCTGATAGCGAACCAAATCCGCCGCTTCGATGTTGGCGTAGGCCTTGGCGATCGGGAATTGCACTCCCTGATTGGCGCCGATCGGCTTGCCAAAAACGTTGCGCTCACCGGCATACCTGGCCGCGCGCTCGACGAACCAGCGGCCGTCGCCGATCGCCTCGGCGGCTACCAGGATGCGCTCGGCATTCCAGCCGTCGATGATGTATCGAAACCCGGTGCCTTCCTGGCCGATCAAATTCTCAACCGGCACTTCAAGTCCATCGAAAAATAGCGCATTGGTATGATGATTGATCATCAGGTCGAGCGGCTTGATCTCAAGTTTTCCTTTCGTTTCTCTCAAGTCCACGATAAAGACCGATAGGCCGCGGGTTTTGTCCGGCAACTCGTCGTAAGGCGTCGTGCGCGCGAGCAGTAGCATGAGATCGGATTGCAGCACACGGGAGATGAAAATTTTTTGCCCGCGGATGACGTATTGGTCGCCTCTGCGCGTCGCCGTGGTTTGAATTCGGGTGCTTTCGGAGCCGGCGTTCGGCTCGGTAACGCCGAACGCTTGGAGACGCAGTTCGCCGGTGGCGATTTTCGGCAGGTAGCGTTTCTTCTGCTCATCATTGCCGTGGCGGAGGAGCGTGCCCATCGTGTACATCTGCGCGTGACACGCTGTCGCGACGCCACCCGAATGATTGATCTCCTCGAGGATGATGCTCGCTTCCGTGATGCCGAGGCCGGTGCCGCCGTATTCCTCGGGAATCAGCGCCGCCAGCCAGCCGAGCTCCGAGAGTTTGCGCACAAAAGCATCCGGATATTCTTTTTTGGCGTCAATCTCGCGCCAGTACGAGTCGGGAAATTCGCGGCATACTTTTTTGATTTCTTCCCGGATCTGTTGTTGCTCGGTGGTCAGGTTGAAATCCATTAGTGCCTCCTATAATTAGCCCCTATCGGCTGCCGAACCAAGAATTCGTGACCTCATGCAGTCGCTAGTCGGGCACCGTGTACCTGTAAGCAGGTTTAGGTTGAGGCTGAGGTTTCAGCTCAACCAGCCGATTGCGCGCCGCTAAGTCGTTTTGAGCAGCCTACAGAGTGGATAACGCCAGCGCTGCGTCGGACTATAACGCAATGCCCGCGGCGCCAAAAGAGGAGGAAGAACGCTATGGCGGTTAAGTCCGGCTGGGAAGGACGATTCTTCGAAGATTTCGAAGTCGGCGACATTTATCGTTGTCGTTTGGGACGCACCGTCACCGAAGCGGATAATATCTGGTTCACTTTATTGACCAACAACACCAATCAGATCCATTTCAACAACGAATACGGCAAGCGCACTGAGTTCGGTCAATGTTTGATTAACAGCGCTCTTACTCTCGCCATAGTTGCCGGCATGGGAGTTGCGGACGTGAGCGAAAACGGATTTGCGCTGGGCTGGGACGAGATCAAACTCCCGAACCCGCTGTTTGCCGGCGATACGCTCTATTCCGAATCCGAAGTTTTGGAGAAGCGCGAATCCAAGTCGAAGCCCCAGTGGGGTATCATTAAAGTCCGCACGCGCGGCATCCAACAGGAAGGCAAGGTCGTCATCGACTATTCGCGCAGCGTCATGGTGTGGAAGAAGGCGCACGCGCCGAAACGGGACTTGTTTCCGGAAATTCTAGAGGAGAAAAAGTAGCCTCGTTCAAGTCGTTCAAACAGAAACCGTTCAAATCGTTGGAACCCGGTAAGAGGTGACTGTGGCGAGCAATTCGAAGCCTGTGCGCGCGTTGGATGGAATCAAGATTCTAGCTTTTGAGCAGGTGCTCTCGGGGCCCTTTGCGACCTGCTTGCTCGCGGACATGGGCGCCGAGGTGATCAAAGTCGAGCGGCCCGGCATTGGCGACGTGATCCGTTCTTGGGACTCGGTGGTGAAGGGGCTTTCGTCTGGCTATGTTTGGCTCAATCGCAACAAACGTAGCTTGACCGTGGACGTCAAGAAGGAGAAGGGACGCGAGCTACTCCAGAAGCTCGCAACGAAGTCGGATATTTTCTTCGAGAACTATGCACCGGGCGTCGCCGGCCGATTGGGGCTCGGGTATGAAAAGCTCAGCGAGCTCAATCCGCGCTTGATTTACTGCTCGCTATCCGGTTATGGCCAGGACGGTCCGTACCGCGACGTGAAGGCCTACGATCTTTTGATTCAAGGCGAAGGCGGCATCATTGCGACGACGGGTTATCCGGACAAGCCGGCGCGCGCAGGCATCGCCATCGCTGACATCGCATCGGGGATGTACGCTGCGATCGGCATTCTGCTCGCGCTTTATCAGCGGGAGAAAACCGGCGCGGGACAACTCATCGACGTCTCCATGCTCGATTCGATCGTCTCCTGGCTAGGTTACTTTCCGCATCACTACTGGCACGCCGGTGAAGAGCCGGCACGGGTCGGCATGCGGCACCACTACGTCACCCCTTATGGACCCTACCTTGCCAGTGACGGCGAGTACGTGAACCTCGCCGTCGCCAGCGCATCCGATTGGGAGGTCTTTTGCCGCAAAGTGATCGACAAGCCGGAGTTCCTCGAGGACCCGCGCTTCGGTACCGTCGAAGGACGGCGCAAGAATCGCACTTTGCTCGAACAGACCATCGAGGAGATTTTTCTCGAGAAAGACCATAGATATTGGCTGGAACAGTTGCAACAAGCTGAACTGCCGCACGGTATCGTGCGCGGCATTGCACAAGTGCTCGCCCATCCCCAGGTGGCGGCCCGGCGCTTGATCCGAGAGGCTGAATCTCCGGTAGGAAAGGTTCCTGTGATCGCCAATGCGCTCAAGATGTCCGCGAGCCCGGCTCGCTATGACCCTATACCCGCGTTGGGCGAGGATACCGAAACGATTTTGCACGAACTCGGTTACAACGCGGACGGCATTCAGTCGTTAAAGCAGGAGAAGGTGATCTAACCAATCCGCTCTCAGAGGATCCCTTGCCAAAGCCGGTTGTCGGAGTGATGGGCGCCTCGGCCAACGACGCACTCAGTGCGCCGGACGCAACGCGACTCAAGAAGCTTGCGGAAGCGCTTGGCGCGGCGATTGCGCAGCACGATTGCGTTCTAGTCACCGGCGCAACCACGGGCTTGCCGGATCTGGTTGCCAAGGCATTCCGCAGGTGCGGCGGTTTTGCGATTGGCGTGTCGCCCGCCGAGAACCGCCAAGAGCACCTCACACGCTATGGACTGCCTGAGGACGGCGCCGATATGGTCGTTTATACGGGTTTCGGCTACAAAGGCCGCAACGTCGTCAACGTTCGTTCGGCCGACATCGTGCTGATTGTCGGCGGCGCCACCGGCACCCTCAATGAATTCACCATCGCGTATGACGAAGGCAAGATTATTGGCGTCCTCGAAGGCAGCGGCGGGATCGCCAACCACATCCGCGACATTATCAAATTCTGCAATAAGCCTACGATCGGCAAAGTCTTCTTCGACGGCGATCCAGCGAGATTGGTCGAGCACTGCCTTGCCGCCTTGGGTCGGTGAAGTTTTCGCTGGCTTGCCCAAGGAAGGAAAACCTTTAGGAGATCGTTTCAAGGCTGGCGCACGTAAAACGATGCGAAAACCAGCTTCTTCGGCTCACCGAAGAATGAATCCTGACTTGTTGTCTTAGCGGGAAGTATTTTAATTGCGGCTCGGTTCCGGAACGCTTTTGATACTGTGCCGAATGGCTACCGGTGGTTTTTCGTCGGCCGCGTCAGGTACTCGTCCAAATACTTTCTCAGCGCTTTGCTCTCCACACCGCTCCGGGCGGCTTCTTCGACGGCGCGGCTCTTGTTCCAACCCTGCTCGACGACGCGAAAAATCATCATGTAGGGCGCCACACGCTCGGCAAACGCGCAGTTGATCAACATCGGGTGGTTTGCCTCGTCGCGGACGAGGCTTAGAAACTCGTCCACTTGTTGGCGCCGTGGAAAACTTTTGCTGGCTGAGATATTGTAGTAGCGCATCTTACTCTGCTCGACCATGAAGCGCTCGCGAATGAGATCGACTCCATCCTCGGAAGATCTCAAGGTCAGGACCGACCGGAAACCATTCCCGGCGGCCTTGGCATAGGCTTGCGTCGAAGGCTGACCGCCGCCTTGGGGTTTGTCGTCGATGCACAAGACGACGGGCGCGGTGACTTTTTCCGGAGCAGCAAATGGCTGCTCGATGCGGGTTCTGCTTTGCTGGGGGCGCACCGCCTCGGCGGGCCAGAAGATCAACGCGGCGGCGGCCAGCAGTCGAATGGCGTTCTTCATGGTTCAGCAGCAATTCGAAGTCGCATCCGGCAATATCAGGCTCAAGAATTATTGAATTCTACCCCGTGGCTTTTGACCGCTCAGGTAACTTAGCGCGAACTGTTTCAGCAGGGGGCTACTCCGACCGATTCGCGGGCTTCTGCCATCGCCTTTTCTTCGCTTCATCCTTGATCCACGACACGCAAGATCATCATGAATGCGCCGACGCGATTGGCGCTCGCACAAGTGATCAGCATCAAGCGGTTGGCCGCAAAAATTCGTCGGCTTGTTCAGGACGAGGCGATAGGCAACTCCATGCTGTTAAGCTTGAATAGCCCCGCCGCGGTTTTGCCGAGAATCGCCCTCTTATCCGCATCGGAACAGGTCGCTTGGCGGACCATGTTGAGCGATTCCACCAAGTTCGCTGCCGTTTTGCATTCGAGCGGATAGTCGCTGCCAAACATGATGCGGTCGGGCGTCGTGATGTTGAAAGCCGCTGCCATCGCCGGCAGCCAGGCGCCGGTGCCCGCCGTGTCGAAGTATAGCCGCTGAAAAAGCTTCTCAAAGCGCTCCGTGAGACCGAACTTTTTCTGCTCGGATTGGGTCTTCAAATAGCCTCGCATGTCGCTGGGTACGTCGGCGTCCTCGGTTTCAAAGAAAGCCATCATCCGACCTTTGAGGGAAGAGGTGCCGCCGCCCAGATGCGGCATGATGAAGCGCAGCTCGGGGTAACGCGGCAGCACGCTGTTTATCACGCGAACGATCGCCTGAGTGGTTTCCAGCGGACGAAAGACACAGCGGTCGAGATTATAAAGCGTGTCCGATCCGGTAGGTTTCGATTGCGGGTGAATAACGATGGGCAAATTGTTTTTTTGTATGATCTCGAAGAGCGGGTTCATAACCGGATTATCGAGCTGAACGTCGAGGTGACAGGCGAGCAGCGCTACTGCACGCAAGCCAAGATCGTTGATGCCGCGCTCGAGCTCGCGTTTCGCTGCCGCCGGCTCGTGGACCGGCAAATGAATGCAGCCGCGAAAGCGTTCCGGATGTTTTTTTTCGACTTGGGCAATGCCGTCGTTGAGCGCTCTGGCGACTTCGGCGCCCATGACCTGCACTTGGTCGGTCAAAATCGAAACCGCGATGCCGGCTTCGTCCATGCACCGGAGATGCGCTTCAAGGTCTTTACGCGAGGGATGGAGGGTCAAGCTGATTTCATCGGTAACGATGCGCTTGCCGCCGGCCTGTTTCGCCAGGCGGTCGAACAGCACCGGTGGCATGAAGTGATGGTGAACATCGACGATAAGCTCTGCGGCCATGAGTTACGGCACTCCTTGTCTGGAATTTTGTCGGTTCAACCTACGTCACGGTGCAGAGGACTGCAAGAGAATCGGGCCACCTAGCGTTCTTACCTGCCGGGCGCTCAGCGACGGCACGAGCACAACAGAAAAATAACGCGGCAAAAAATCGAGCATGACCGTCAAAGAGGGCGAAGTGGAGATTTCACGCGGACGCAGAGAAATCGCACGGCTAGACCTTCAGCGGAACCGCCAGTAGCTTTTGCAAAAAGTCGTCTGTCACCTCGGTCAGCGAGGTGCAAACTCGTGTCGCTTTCGAAAAATCGTGATGACGCGTGTACGGGTTGGGCACGGCAATGCAGCGCATGCCGGCGCGCCGGGCGGCCGTCACCCCTTTTTCGGCATCTTCAAACACCAAACAGTCGGCGGGTGCGACACCAAGATCGCGCGCCGCCTTCAGAAAGATATCGGGAGCCGGTTTGACTTCCGCAACATCGAGGCCGCTGACGATGACTTCAAAGAAGTGCGGGATGCCGAGGCCGACCAAGACCCCGTCGATCGCATCGCGATAGGAGGAAGAGGCGAGGGCAATTTTTGTTCGACCATGCCAAGCGTCGAGAAACTCGAGCGCGCCCTCCATCGGTCGCAACGATGACGCTAGCAGATCCAGATAGTGCTTCGACTTGCGCAAACGCAGCGCATGTGGATCCAGCGCCAACCCGTTTATCGTCAACCAATCGGCGATGCCCCTGCCGAAGCGCACCCAATGTTCCGCATAGTCCGACTCACGAAGCTCAACATCGTGCTCCCGCAGTGCCATCTGATAAGCGCGGCAGTGCAGGCATTCAGTGTCCGCCAACAGCCCGTCAAGATCGAATATCAGCGCGCCGATCATAAGAGGATGAATCCCGCCGTCCGGGTCAATTCTACGCGACTTTGACGGCGGTTTCATCCCGCGCCCCGAAATCAACACGCGAGCCGGGCTCTTTATGGCCCGGCTCGCTTCACTCTGCTGGGGAAACTTTTAGGAGGGTTGACCTTGGGGCTTGCGGAGATGCCCACGGCGCGAGCGCGCGAGGGTCTTTAACTGCTCCTGTTGGGCGGCCGTCAGTACGGAACGGCCGTTTTCGAGAGCTTCGAGCCGGAGATAGCGCAGCTCGGATCGATGTTTTTCCGACTCCTGGATTCTCTTCTTGATTTGAATCAACTGGGCGGGCGATTCCTGCATCAAAGCGCGAATCTCTTTTTCGTTATCGGTCAATTGCTGAAGGACTGGCGTAACCTGGCTTTGATAATGGTTTTTGATTTTTTCCAGGTTGGCGACCTGATCGCTGGTCAAATTTAGCTCGCTTTGGTGCTTCAATGCGATACTGATGAGCGGTGCTCCGCCTAGTCCTCGGTGCATCCGTTCGCCGCGGTGGAAGCGCGGTTTAGCCGTTTCGGTACTGTCTTGGCCCGACGCCATCGGGACAGTACCAGCGATGACGCCCGCCAGGGCGATCGCCGCGCCGCCTAACACAATCTTACGAATTCGCTTCATAGACCCTCCTCGGGACATTGGATTTGTAAGATTAGACGCTCGCCGCGCAAAAACGTTTACGGGCAATATTGGGAGAGTCTGTGCCAACGAGCTTAGCGCTCCAACTGATTGGAGAATGTTCCGTATGGCCACTCTTTAGCGGAAGTATCCTTCTTTGACCAGTTGGTCGACGAAGCTCGTATCGATGAACGCCCTTGGTTCAGCTTTGGCCGCGGCGGGCGTGGTCGCGGCGATGGCTTGAAGCGTGTTTTTGATCGAATCGGCCTTTGGCCGTGGGTTCTTGTCAGCCCACTTGGCGAACGCTTGGTAGGCATATTCGGTGTCTTCCTTGTTGCTGCCGAGGAATTCCATAAGGTACGTAATCGTCTTATCCTTTTGCGTAAAATAAACATTCATGGCATCGGCCAAAGCGCGCTCGAATCGAAGGACCGCATCGCGGTTGCTCGCGGCATACGATTTAAGTATCCACTCGCCGTTTTGCTGCCAGTAAATCGCCAGCTCCGGCAGCGCATAAAGCGTGTGGAAACCGCGCTTCTCGCCCATGCGGTCGTAGGGCGGCGGCAGAACCGAAAATTGGACGTCACCTTTTTCAAGCTGAGCGATTACATTGATCCAATCAGGGCGGGGCATCTGCACCAGCTTTACGTCTTTTTCCGGATTGATGCCGAGCTTGGACAAGCCAAAGCGCAACGCTACGTCCGGCGCCGAGCCGAAAGTGGCGCCCACTTGGCCGGTGCGCCCCTTCAGGTCTTGGATCTTGCCGATCTCTTTCCGCGCCACGATGTAGTAGGGAAAGACGTTGACCCACGAAGAGACCACCACGAACGGTGATGAGCCCTGGAGCGTCGCGCTGACGAACGCTGGTCCGGCGCCGAGCGTGAGATGCAGGCTGCCACCCAGCATGCCTTGTACGGCGGCCGTGGTCGTTGTGCTGATAATTTTTACATCCAGTCCGTGTTTTTCAAAAAATTTTTCTTTCTGCGCGATGAAATAGAGGCTGGTGCCCGGATTGATGCCGGCCTGCCCGACCGTCATCTTGAGTTGTGCCTCGGCCGAAGCACCGAACAAAGATAACAGCGACAAGCACAGACCAACGATCGATTTCCTCATGGGGTATCCTCCTGGGGCGGGCATTCTCCATCCTCGCAAGCACTATGTCAACGCGAGTTTAAGTCGCCGTTTCAGCAGGGTTGACTTGCATCGGGGCCGAGCGCTCCGCTAGATTCCCTGTTGCAGGTTCGAACGCGAAGGGAGGACCTCCATGGAGATTGAAAAACGGCTCAAGGATCTGGGATATGAGCTTCCCGCGCCACCGGTGCCGGCGGCGAATTACATCGGCTGGGTGCGTGTCGGAAACTTATTATTCATTGGCGGCAACATCGGCCGCATCAACGGGGTGCTCAAGTATCGCGGTAAAGTAGGCGAGGCGGTGACACTCGAGCAAGCCTATGAAATGGCGCGCAATTGCGCGCTCAATCATCTCGCGATTATGAAAGCGGCGCTCGGTGATCTCGACAACGTCGAGCACATTGTCAAAGTGATCGGCTACGTCAATGTTGCCGCGGGATTTACCGATATGCCGAAGGTCGTCAACGGCGAGTCGGATTTGCTGGTCCAGTTGTGGGGAGAGCGCGGCCGGCACACGCGCGCTGCTATCGGCGTCGCTTCGCTAAGTCAGAACTCGCCTGTTGAGAACGAAATCACGGTGCAGGTCAAGGAATAAGCCGAGCATTAAGCCTGCGGCTGCCACCAGATTAACGGGGTTTAAGCCGGCGTCCGCAGGCAAGTCGATTCGAAGCAGCAACTCGGCTATGCCCGTGACTCAGTGATCGCGTAGCAAGAGCCGCCGAACGATCTCAGCGGCGGACAACAGCAGCACTCCGCTTATGATCGCAGCGCCGAGCGGTGCAAGCGCCACGATTTCCACGACGCCGACAATCATAACCGCGGCGATCGCGAGCGGGAAGCGTGAATAGAACCGCCACGTGCGGGGTTGGCTTGCATCGAACAGCATGCGCCGGTCGTTGTCGGAGAACGCTGGACGATTTTCACGGGCGCGGCGCAACTGAACATACCTCACCGCAAACCAAATCATGAGGATAAAGACAGGAGCTTCCGATAGGATGTAGCCGAATTCGTCCATGAGCATAAACTAACCAGCTCTCAGGCGAGCTTCTCCTTTGCAGTCGTATTTTCAGCACCATGCTCCCCCCTCTGATGCTCTTATAAGAGGCCGAGACGTAAGTCAAAGCCTGGCAAGTAATGCTCCTCCGTTGTTCCGGAACCAACGAAATTTTCTTCAAGCTTTCCTCAATGTTGAAACGGCGCCCCAATTGTCCCGCGGTTCTTTAAACAGGCTTCGAAGGTGCCGCGTCGGTGGCTAGTCGCGCAATGCCTGGATGACGCTGGCGACAGTGAGAGGCGGCTCCGTCTGATCTTTGAAACGGGCAAAACGCTCACAAACTTGTGCCGCGGCGTTGTGAAACCCGTTTGGCAGCCCGGCCCCCTCGAACGCCTCAGCAATCTCCTGCATCTCGCCGACGTAGCGCCACGCCTTGGGAACGGCGACAGCGGCTGCCCGAGCGCACTTTTTTTCGAGCGCCGGTTGAGAAATTGACCACTCTTGGAGCAGTGCTTCGTCAACGCCTTCATGGGTTGCAAAGGCGCGGATCGTAAGCACCAAAGCATCGGTGCATTTGGTCCAGGCCGCATAAGCGACCTTCAACGCCGAAGCAGAGCCCGGCACTGAATTAATCGCCCGGGCGTCCAGCATGCTGCCGTGAAAAAGTGCGGCGACTTCCGTGGCGCGCGCGCCGGACAGATAGAGGCGTGTGGTTCCGGGCTGTTTGACCGGTGATCCGATAATGCCACCGTCAACGAAACTGGCTCCCGCTGAGCTGACGATTCCGCCGATTTCTTCTGCTGTGGCGCGCGATACCGCATTGGCATCCACATAGATGCCCGAAAACCTCTCCGCCGTGACTGCGCGGGCGACATCGACAGCGGCATGGGGCGGACAAACCGATAAGACGACGTCGCACTGGCGCACCGCCTCTGCCAAGGATTCAACGTCATGCAGTCCTGCTTCCGCGGCTCGCTTGCGTGTTGACGAACTGCGTTCCGCGGACGCCCACAAAACATGCGCGCCGGCAGCGGCCGCTGCGGCGCCAATCGTTACGCCCATGTTTCCCGGATGGAGCAGAGCTATGGTTGCTGGCGACATGGTAAAGTCCTCCTTCGGCTAACCTATGTGAAGCGATCTAGGCCAGTCAAGAAAAGCGCGGAAAGATTCCTCGCTTTCGCCTCGCAATGACAACAAAGTGTCTGTCAGCTCCAATGAAGTGAGAGATCTTTTTCTAATTGAACCCTACGGAAACGTTGATCGCCGGCGGATAGTTGACGATGCGGCGGTGCGTTGATATGCCAGCAGCATGCTTATTTTGAGCAATGAAGAAATCGAGTCGTTCCTATCGATCAAAACTTGCATCGATGCGCTCGAGAATGCTTATCGGAGTTGGGACAAGGGTACCGCGATCAACCGGCCGCGCACCGATCTTGTGATGCCGTCAGCCAACGAGGCAGGAGTCTATGCCTTCAAGTCGATGGAGGCGGGGCTATATGACCCCCCTATTGTCGCGATGCGCATCAACTCCGACATCATCCGCTGGAAACAACAGAGTGGCCGCGTCATCAAGACGAAAATCCCCTCGGCTCCGGGCGAGAAGTACGTCGGGCTGGTCATGTTGTTTTCCACGGTAACCGGCGAGCCGCTGGCGATGTTTCCCGATGGCGTTGTGCAAAGAATGCGCGTGGCATCGAGCAGCGCTTTAGCAGCGCGCTATCTGGCGCGGGACGGCGCGCGCACTCTCGCGCTTTTTGGCTCTGGGTGGCAAGCGGGCAGCCACTTGCCCGCGATCTGCGCGGTGAGACCGATCCAGCGAGTCAACGTGTTCAGTCCGACGAAAGCGAATCGCGAAGCGTTCGTTAAAGAAATGCAGCCTAAAGTGGGCGCGGAAGTAAGGCCGGTTGCATCCCCTGAAGAGGCGGTCAAGAACGCCGATATCATTGCCGCCACAACGAATTCTTTGACCCGGGTGGTTGATTCCGACTGGGTTGTTCCGGGCGTGCATTTGACCTGTGTGCGGGTACCCGAACTCGGCGACGAGACCATCCGCAAAGTCGATCGGCTGGTGATTCATGCGCGCCAGCATGCACCGAAAAACTTCATTGCGGGTTTCGGTGAAGAAGGGATTGAAGCTCATGACGCCATCGATGTCATCCGCGACGGACCGCTCCGCGCTCACGAGCTAAAAGTCGAATCGCCATTCTGGTTGTCGGCTCCCACTCTGAAAGATCTGGTCACAGAAAAAGCCCAAGGACGGGCCGACCCGCGCGAGTCCACCTGTTTTCTTAATAATATCGGCATCGGCCTCCAGTTTGCCGCCGTGGGGGCGGCGGTGCTGAACGAAGCCAAAGCCAAGGGTGCAGGCCATGAGATTCCCACGGACTGGTTCTTGGAGAGCGTTCATCCCTAGGTTGCGCGATCCGGAAATCTCGCTTTGCTGGGGAACGCCGCGTCGGCGGGAGCCGCGGTTAGCGTGCAACCAACATCGGCGGACCCATGGCCTTTTTCCGCCGCAGACTGGGCGGCAGGTGAAATTGCACTGACCGGCTCCCTTGCGCTTGACGGCGAGACCAATTCGAGTTAGCGGTTGTCCATTCCAAAACATTCGAAAGGAGAATTGAGCTATGGCTATTCGCTTAGGTGACGTGGCGCCGAATTTTACGGCGGAGACCACGGAAGGAAAGATCAACTTTCACGAATGGATCGGCAACGGTTGGGCGATTTTGTTTTCGCATCCGAAAGACTTCACGCCGGTATGCACAACCGAACTTGGTTATATGGCGGGACTCAAGCCGGAGTTCGAGAAACGTAACTGTAAGATCATCGGGCTCAGCGTCGACCCCGTGACCGATCACAAGGGCTGGGCAAGGGATATCCAGGACGCGGCGGGGCACGCACCGAACTATCCGATCATCGGTGACGCGGACCTGAGCGTCGCAAAGCTCTATGACATGCTCCCGGCGAGTGAGACGCCCGGTACTCGTAGCGCGATGGACAATCAGACCTGTCGAACGGTGTTCCTCATCGGACCGGACAAGAAGGTCAAGGCGATGCTCGTCTATCCGATGAGCACTGGACGGAACTTCGATGAAGTGTTGCGACTGCTCGACTCGCTGCAGCTTACCGCCAAGCACACGGTCGCGACACCGGTCAACTGGAAGCCGGGCCAGGATGTTATCATCCCCACCTCGGTTTCTGACGAGGACGCTAAGAAGAAATACCCCCAGGGCTTTAAAACTGTAAAGCCTTACCTGCGCTTCGTATCGCAGCCGAAAGATTAACCCTCTGCTCGAGCCCGAGAGGCGAGCGTTGTCCGGCAAGCGCCGGCGCGCTCGCCTCTTGTTTTCACGGCCGCAAAATTCAGGATCAGTAGGAGATTGAGCGATCCGGCCACCGATCGCCGACTACACTGCGGGTCCTTTCGTCAGTCGAGTTAACTCGTCATTGATATCGAACAGCTTCACATTGACCGCAGTGATACCAAAGGTCTTGAGCCGCTCGGTATGCTTATCGACGTATGCGCGCGCCGTCGGCTCGTCTATGAAAACATAGATGCCGCCGGCTTCTCTCGTCTCAGAATTCTCCGTCCAGATCTTCCAAACGAAGCCTGGTTCTTCGTTAATCGAACGCGCCAGTTCCTCCAAAGCCCGGGCCATCTCCCTGCCGAACGGGCCGGCAAACTTGAAATCCACCTGTACCAACTTTGCCATCGCTCCTCCTTGAGCCGCCGTGACATCGCGGAGAGCAAAAAGCTTGCCGCGATCCGAAGCATAGTTGAATTCGCCGAGCACCGCCAGATCGCGGATCGACGACGCGAAGACCTCGCCCAGACTGGTCCTGCGCAATCCGCGCTGCGGTAACGTGAGGACGCACGGCTAAACGGCAAAGATACGTTCATGCCTCGCCCAAGCTAAAAGCGGGAAATATGATCGATCTGTTGACCTACACGGATTCTGAGGATAGGCTCACGCCGCTTCCTCAGGGGCCATCAGCGCTGCACGTTGCGCGGTGGTGGAAGCACAGCACAAGGAGGTTTGTACAATGGATCGGAAGGCAAGAGGATCGATAAGCGGGTTTCTGCTGCCAGTCATTGGTTTGCTGATATTGCTGGGCGCGGCGCCGGGTTACGGGCAGACGCTCGACGAGCTTCATAAAAAGGCCTTGGGAGAGGGCGGCAAGTTGAACTTCTACGGCACGCTGGCACAGATCAATGCTCAAGTCGTGCTGCCGGCGTTTGAAAAGCGTTTTCCTGGCATCAAGGTGGACCATACCGATGCCACCGCCGACAAGCTTATCGCGCGGGCGATTACCGAAGTACGCGGCGGACGTTACCTTGCAGATGTCTATCAGTTCAATCTTGAGAATCTGGGACAGGCTAGCGATCAAGGATTGGTGGTCGACCAATTACCGCCCGAAGCCGCGGCTTACCCAGCCAACTTGAAGGGCTCCTATTATGTAGCGACCGACCTGCAGTTCATTATCGCCGCGTGGAACACTAATTTGGTGAAGAGAGAAGAAGAACCCAAACAGTTCGAGGATTTCGCACATCCAAGATGGAAAGGTCGTTTGATCGCGGAACCAAGGGATGTCGAGTTGCTGGTCGGGCTCAAACAGAAGCATAACAGCGAGGAGAAAGCGGTGGCGATTCTCAAGCAAATTGCCGCGAACAATGTTGAATTTCACAAAGGGCATTCGGAGCTTGCGGAATTTTTGGTTGCTGGCCAGGGTGCGCTTTGCATCACTTGTTACGCTCATCATTTCCCGATCCGCATGAAAAAAGGCGCGCCGTTGAATTTCATGCTGACCGAAGGAATCGGCAACGTTATCGCAGTGGCGTTGGCCAAGAATGCCCCGCATCCCAATACCGCTTGGCTCTGGTACCGCTGGATCACCAGCGAAGAAGGACAAAAAGCGATGGCTCTCGGCGGACGCATCCCGGCGCATCCGAAGGTTCAACCCACCGATAAGGTGCGGCCGGAGCGAATCTACGCTTTGAACGTCGCTGACTACAAGGAATTTCCGAAGTATAACAAGGTCTGGAAGGAAATTTTCAAGCTGCGCTAAGAAAAACTCGCTCTACGGCAAAACCAATCCCGCAATCGGGGATGAACAAAGATCGTTGCCGGCCGAGAAACGCGCTAGCCCGGCAAGTCTAACCGGGTGCCTCGGGTGCCGCCGCGACTTCGACCAGCGTGTCGAAAAATGCGTAATTTTCCGAAGTGGGGCTGACCATTTCGTGGGTGAGGCTGTAGGGATCGCCAGCAGGAAAATCCTTGACCCAGGTGCCCTCCGAAATGACGACGACGCCCGGTTTGAGATCGGCGCTCAGCTTGGCTTTAAGGCAGACGCTGCCGCGGTCATTATAGACGCGCACTAGCTGAAGGTCGGAGATCCTGCGGTGCGTCGCGTCCACCGGATGCATTTCGACCGTCGGTTCAGGTTCGAGTTGCTTGAACTTCGGCAGATTGGCGAAAGTCGAGTGTATGCGATGGCGGCTATGGGCGAATAGCAGCGTCAAAGGAAAACGCCGGTGGAGCGGGTTATCGGGCGACGCTTCGATCGGCTCCCGGTAGTGCGGCAGCTCAGCGCCGTGGGACACCAGCTCTTCTTTGTAAAGTTCGATGCAGCGGGAAGGCGTTGCGAATTTGAAATCGGTGAACGCGACGTAAGGTGAGCGCGGCCGGTTGAGAAGCACCGCATCCTCGCGCTCGAGACGTCCGAGAGTGATGCCTTGGAGCAGGGGGTGTTCGGTTTCGATCATCTCCTGCAGATAGGCTTCGGCGCTGCGATCAAAATATTTTTTGAGACCCATCCGCGCGGCCAGCTCGCTAAAGATCTCCAAATCGCTTTTGCTCTCCCCCTGGGGTTTAACGGCCGGGCGCTGCAGTTGCAGGAACATCCCGGCGACCAAGTCCTTCTTTTCGAAAATTGTGCACGCCGGCAAAACCACGTCGGCAAGTGCGGCAGTGTCGGTCATGAAATGATCGACCACTACGAGCAGATCGAGTTTAGGCAAGATGGCGCTCAAGACGCGGCTGCGGTTCGCCGAAGTCTGATTGAACATGTTCGATGCGGAAAGCCATAGCGATCTAACCGGATAAGGTGTCTCGTGCTCGATCGCCTTCATGAGCGAGATGACATCCAGCGTCGCAGCTTCGCGGCCTCCGGGCGCGCGGAATGGACGGAGGTTCAAGGGGGTGGCATAGGTGCCGTCGTGGACACTGATACCGCCGCCGGGAATGCCGATGTTGCCGGTGGCGACGACAAGATTAGCCACAGCGCGGGCAGTATAGTCTGAATAGTACCAGCGGTCGACACCGTAGCCGATGCGAATCGACGCAGGCCGGTGCAATGCCAAATCGCGCGCGAGGTTGCGAATGGCTTCTGCCGGTACTCCGGTAATCGAGCTGGCGCGTGCGACCGGGTAGGCGCGCGCCAGCGCGCTGAGGAGTTCAAACGCTGGCGCGCATTCAACCACTGTACCGTCGCTTAGCCGCACCCGGTAGCCGCCGGTCAGCGCCGCAACCGCACGCTCACGCAAGGTGGCCGGACGGTTGCGCGACGTATCCCATAACACATAATCCGAGCTGGGATCGGCGACAATATCACGCTCGCGCAAAAGCGCGCCGTTGTCGCGCCGGACCAAGAAGGGCGCGTTGGTGTAACGACACAAGAACGGCTTGTCATGCCAATTGTTTTTGAGAATCTCGTGGAGCACGCCGAGCGCGAGCGCCGTGTCGGACCCGGGACGCGGCGAGATCCACAGGTCGGCGTGTTTGGCGGTTGTGCTATGGTTGGGATCGATGCAAACGATCTTGGCGCCACGACGCTGCGCTGCCAAGACAAAGTGAAAATCAACCAGGCGTGTGTCAGCGCCGTTGCCTCCCCAGAGCAGGATCATGCGCGAGTTGACGGCATCGGCGAACTCGTGACCGCCGGGTCTGAAGTATGTCGATGCCGGCACGCCGAACATATACTCGAGTCCCTTGGGAACGCCGTAGTCGACGCCGCCGGCGCGATGAGTCGTGCCGCCGATTGCGCCGGCGAAGCGCTGCGCCGAGCCTTTGGTCAACACTCCTGCCGCGCCACTGCCGGCGAAAAACGCCAATGAACGCGGTCCGTATTGCGCGCTGAGGTCAGTCAACCGTTGCGCCAAGAAACCCAGAGCTTCGTCCCAGCTGATTCTCTGCCACCGGCCTTCACCGCGTTCGCCGATACGCCGAAGCGGATGAAGCAGCCGGTCCTTGTGGTACTGGTATTCCAGACGCGCCATGCCCATCGCGCAGACTCGGCGGTCATATTCGGCGAGCGGAAAAGAACCGGCCTCGATCTTCACAATGCGGCCGTTCTCGACTTGGGCAGCAATACCGCAACGCGGGTTCGCGTGGCAGTTGGGGTCACAAACGGTTCTGATCAGGCGATTATCACTCACGAAAAAATACTCCCGGGCGCCGATGCTCGTGGGCCAAGCCGGTCGCGCCGCCGTTGGCGTGTAAGAACATGACACAACACCAAGGATATTCCCAGCGAGCGGAATCAGTCAGTGCGCGCGCCCAACGGCGGCATCTGGCGAGCAGCAGCGCTCGACCGCTGGACAGCGCGGCCGATGTTCGATAAATGCAATCGCAGGGTGAGGTGAATCTATGCCGAGCGCAGAAGCAAGAACGCGTATCATCGATGCGGACGCGCACGTGATCGAGAACGAGCGGGTTTGGGATTATCTCGATGCCGCCGATGAAAAATACCGCCCCACCCTGTTGCCATCGACGGAAAATCCGCAAAGAGAGAACTGGTTTTTAGACGGGGAGAATCTAGGCCCCAAGTTTCCGGCACCGAGCAAGAGCCAAGCCGAGGATCACGTTAGGAGATTCGGCCGGGAGGTAGGGACTCCGGTAGAGGCGCGCGAACTGTCCGACGTGCGCCAGCGGCTCAAGCATATGGATGAGCTGGGTATTGATGTTCAAGTGCTCTACAACTCGTTGTGGCTCACCCCGCTCACGAGCCGGCCAGATGCCGAGATTGCGTTGTGCTGGAGCTGGAATCGCTGGATGGCCGATATGTGGAGGATGGGGAACGACCGCCTGCGTTGGACGTGCGTGGTGCCGGTATTAACGCCAAAGGAGGCGATCGCGCAGGTTCGCTTTGCCAAGCGACATGGCGCGGTCGGCGTCTTTATGCGGCCTTTCGAACGTGAGCGCATGGTGACCGATCCCTACTACTATCCTATATTCGACGAGGCTGAACGCCTCGACATGCCGATCACCGTTCATCTCGCAAACGGGAGTCCGGAGCTGTTCCGGATCTTGAGCAACGACACCGGGGGCGGCTTCTCAACGTTTCGCGTGCCCACCGTCACGGCTTGCTACGCGCTGATTATGAGCGAAATCCCGCGCGTCTTTCCGAACCTTCGCTGGGGCTTCATCGAAGTTTCGAGCCAATGGGTGCCGTGGCTGGTTCACGAAGCCGTGCGGCGCTCGCTTGGGAGCGACCAACCAATTTCCGCCGATTGTTTCCGCGAATACAATATCTATGTCTCGACTCAAACCGATGACGATTTTGCATACATTATTTCGTATACGGGCGAACAGAACCTGGTGATCGGCACCGACTACGGCCACGGCGATACCTCGAGCGAGCTGAACGCGATTGCGCGGCTCAAAGCGATGGAAAGTCTCCGCAGCGAAGTGAAACGGAAAATTTTGTCGGACAATCCGACAAAATTCTATGGCATATAGCGGGCGCGGCAACAAGATCAACGGACAGTCGACCCATTTCTGATGGAACAGCGAAACGAGATTGCTCGCGAGCCCTGCCCCAAGATTTGGCCATTATTATATCTAAGAAAGCATCAGGGCTTTATTGGCAGCTCTGACAATTCCACCGATGCTCGAGCATGGAATAGCAGCGTTTTCTCCGATCATTCCTGGTCTGTCTTTTGCGCTTGGATTCGATCGTTAGGCGCTCGTGACAGCTGTTGAATATAGCGCTGCCCCGGGTAAGGAGAGGTGATCCTAAACGCGATGAGCGTTATTAAACGTTCGATGTCAGTTTTCACTCGGCTTCTGCTCGCCGTTGGTTTATTGTTTTCGCTACTCAACTCTTGCGCGACTCTCTGGTTCGGGCTTCCGACAGTCGCCGACGAAAGACTGGAGCGCTACGTTAAAGAGATCGGACTCGAGATCGTCGCGGTTTCCGAGCATCGTGAGCGTTGGGCAAGCTATGAGTTTCGCCTCGCCGACTTCGCCCGCCGGGACATTTTGGGATTGAGCACTGGGAATCAGAAAATTTTTGTCAGCTATGAGTTGAGCCGTTTGGCTTACGAAGACAATTATTACCGCTGGTTGCTGCGCCACACCTTGGCGCATGAGATTGCCCATGATGTTCTCGGTGGCGACATCGGCGCCCAAGACGACGGCGAATTCGGTTACCCCGGTCTAGCAAACCGTATAACGAGCCGGGATCTCGGTATGTCCGGTCGGATCACATTTCGTCCGTACTCCCGTTCGTCCGAACTGGCGGCAGACCGAAAGGCGATGGAATACTGGCGGAGACTAGGCTGGGATTGCTCTAACTGGGTCAGGCTCTTTATTAATTTTACCGCTCAAGGATACGAAGGGGATCTTGATCATCCGACGCGGCAACGCCTGGAACAAGCGATTCGAATCTGCTCCGAACCAGCGATGTAGCAGCGTTCGGTAGCTCCGCGCTCCTTTCGTACCATTAGTTCACCGTCTTCAAGACAGTCCAGGCGTATCAACGCGCTTGGCACGCATGCCGAGGAAATCATCGGTGACCTGCGGCCATTCAGTTCTTCCCGCTAAGAGCGCTGCCGCTTCCCGGGGCGATTTGCCGCTCGAGCCGCTGACTATAATGTGACATCGGATAACAGAAAAGAAAGTAACCGAGCGCCGCGAACAGATATGCTTCGACACCGAAACCCGTCCATGATGGTTCGGTGAGCGAGACTTTGATCGTCGTGAGAAAATCGAACACTCCGATGATCACCACGAGAGAGGTGTCCTTAAAAAATCCGATGAACGTGTTGACCAAGGGCGGGATGGCGACTCGCAAGGCCTGGGGCAGAATCACGTGCCAGGTACGTTGCCAATAAGTGAGACCCAGGGCCTGGGCAGCTTCCTCTTGCTGGCGTGGAATCGCTTGTAGGCCGCCACGTACCACCTCGGCCAAATAGGCGGCGGCGAAAAGAGTCATCGCCAGCTGGGCGCGCAACAGCTTGTCAATCGAGACGCCCGGCGGAAGAAATAGCGGCAGCATGACGGATGCCATGAAGAGGACGGAGATCAAGGGCACCCCGCGAATGAGTTCGATGTACGCAACGGTGACCCAGCGGACCAGCGGCATCTCGGACCGGCGCGCCAGGGCCAACAGGACCGAGAGCGGAAATGCCGCAGCGAGGCCGAAAGTCGCGAGTAGAAGGGTTAGGGTTAAGCCGCCCCAGCGTTCATTCTCCACATAACTCAGACCAAACAGACCGCCCCACATCAGCACGCCAATAACCGGCAGCGCCGCCGACCAGAGCACAGCCATGAGCGACCATCGTGTCATCCTCATGATGCTTAGCCCGTGCAGGCCGACCAGGATGAGGATGACCAAAGCCGGGCGCCACTGTTCGTCGACAGGAAAAGTGCCGAATAGAATAAAGCGATATTTATCGGCGATGAAAGCCCAACAAGCACCCGCTCCAACAAACTTCCGACAAAGCCCCGGAGCTTCCGGCGACCAGACTGCTTGGACGAAGGCCCAGTGCAAAAAAGGCGGGACCGTCTTCCAAGCTAGGTAGATGATCGCCAGGGTTGCGAACGCGCTCGGCCAACTGGAGAACAAACGGGTATGCAGCCATCTGTAAGCCGCCAGCGCTCGCATTGGCGGATGAAAACGCATGCGGCTCATGGGGTAGTTCCTCGGAGCGCAACATGGCGGTTGTACCAATTCATGAATGCCGAGATCACGAGGCTGATCGTGAGGTAGACGATCATAATGATCGCCACTCCTTCGATCGCCTGGCCGGTTTGATTGATAGTCGTGTTGGCAACCGAGACCAGGTCGGGATAGCCGATTGCCACCGCTAGCGAGCTATTCTTGGTGCAATTCAGATATTGACTGGTCACCGGCGGTGTAATGACGCGGAGCGCTTGTGGCAGGACGATGAAACGCGTGACCTGCCTCTGGGTCAATCCCAAGGAATAGGCGGCGTCAAACTGGCCGCGATCCACCGAGAGGACTCCCGCACGGACGATTTCTGCGATAAACGCTGCCGTGTAAAGCGCGAGCCCGAGAAGCAGCGCGGAAAATTCCGGAGAGAGGGAGGCGCCGCCGACGAAGTCAAAACCAGTGAGTGTCGGGTAATCAACTCTGACACTTGTCTTTGCGCCCGGAAGCAAAAAGACTGTTCCCAGGGCAAAGGCGAGAGCGGCCATAGCGAAGAGTCTGTCTGCATACCTGCCGGCAGACGGGTTTGAGCCGCGGTGCCACAACCAGA
Source organism: Binatia bacterium (assembly GCA_036554745.1). Lineage (GTDB taxonomy): Bacteria > Desulfobacterota > Binatia > UBA9968 > UBA9968 > DP-20. The sequence continues at coordinate 78,571 of DATBMR010000204.1, read as the reverse complement.
TGAAAGCCGTGACGCCGGCGGCGCACAAGATCACTACCAGCCATGGCTCTGCCGAGGCAAGCTTGAACGCCGGAAACACCAGGCCACGGTTACTGAGAAAAAAACCCGGGAGCGGTCGCAACGCGTCCCCCGGCGCGGGCAAACTCTCGGTGATGAGGGCATACCAAAAAAACAGCTGGACAATCAACGGCACGTTGCGCAACAACTCGACGTAGACGCCGGCCGTCTTGGCGAGCAGCCAGTTCGTGGACAAGCGTGCCAGGCCAATTGACCCGCCGATGACTGTGGAGAAAACAATCGCGAGCATTGCCACGCGCAAAGTATTGAGAAAACCTACGGCGATCGCCGTAAGATAAGTGTCTGCGGCGCTATAAGAGAGCAGCGTCGTTTCACCGATGGCGAAGCCGGCTTCCCGTGACAGAAAACCGAAGCCGGCGGCGACACCCAAGTCAAGCAAGTTTTGTGCAGCGGTCGAAACTAAATACCAACCGCCAATGCAGAGTGCCGTCGCCAATAGGAGTTGGTAAACGAGCGCGCGCAGTCGGATTTGGCGGCGTCTAGCGGTGAGTCTAAATTGACCGATGCCAGAAATGGCAGGATCCGACTGGGGGAGCATCGAAATCGTCGCCCCTTGGGACCTGATTAGCGGAGTGGCGGAGCGTACAGGATCCCGCCCTGGTTCCAGAGTTTATTGATGCCGCGGTCAACGCCCAGGGGTGTTAGGTTGCGGTCGAAGCTCTCACCGTAGTTACCTACCTGTTTGATGATGTTGCGCGCCCAGCGCGCGTCAACACCGAGCATCTTACCGAACTGGCCCGTGGCGCCGACGAAGCGCTGAATGACCGGGTTGGCGCTTTTCACCAGGGTTTCGATGTTCCTTGACGTAAGACCTAGTTCCTCGGCATCGATCATCGCGAACAGCGACCATTTTACCGTGTCGAACCACTGGTCATCGCCATGCCGCACCGCCGGCCCAAGCGGTTCCTTTGAAATAACCTCGCGCAATATGACGTGATCCCGGGGGTTGGCCGCCCGGGATGCCCGGGCGGCGATCAACCCGGATACGTCGGTGGTATAGACATCGCAACGGCCGGCGAAGTAAGCATTGAGCACTTCTTCCAGTTTCTCGATTACCACCGGCTTGAACTTCATGTTCTTGGCACGGAAATAGTCGGCCAAATTAAGTTCGGTGGTCGTACCGGGTTGCACGCACACTGCGGCGCCGTTCAGTTGGGTCGCGCTTGTGATATTGCGTTTCTTGGCCACCATGAATCCTTGGCCGTCGTAGTAATTGACGCCGACAAAATTAAGACCGAGACTGGTATCGCGCGCGATCGTCCAGCTCGTATTACGCGACAAGATATCGACTTCGCCCGATTGTAACGCCGTGAAACGCTGCTGGGCGGTCAACGGGGTGTAGCGTACTTTATGCGCATCGGCGAACAGCGCGGCGGCGACGGCGCGGCAAAGATCGACGTCGAGGCCGTGCCATTCTCCTTTGCTATCCGGTTGGGAGAACCCCGCCAATCCGGTATTAACGCCACATTGCAGAAAGCCCTTCTTGAGTACCGCAGCAGTGGTCGATTGCCCGTGTGCGGCGCCAATTAGCCATGCGAGTAAGATCGTTGTGATGCCGAGACTTGTGACCGCCCTCATGTTGTTCCCTTCGATTGCTCTCCGTTAACTCTAGGCGAAAACCAGTATAGGCAGCTATTTTTGCAGCGGCAATCTTGGGCGACGCTTCGCACCAGCGTTAACGGGCTTCGTTAAGCCGGCAAAGCTCGAGATGATGGCGACGCCGAAATCGGACTAAGAGCGAGAGTGGGAGATGTGAGGTGAGGCAAAATTAAACAGAAAGCATCCGCGCGCACGTTTACCGATCAGCGCACGACTCGGGCAGGGCGGTCTGGCACGACGTTGGTCACGGCCGGGGAGTTTTGCAATACCCGCAAAGCATCGACGCCAACCCGGAGAGCGATACCGGGTATGCTGCGATAAAGGCGTAGCACTCTAAACTGGGTGCCGCCGAGCTCCGCCAAGACGTAGCTCTGGGCGCTCAAGATCGCGCTTCTTTGCAGTGCAACAAGCTCATCACTCAGTTGATCTTCACGCTGCCATGGCGTGCGCAAGCCGGCGAGCACCAGGACGCTGCCATTGTCGATTGCGCTAGCGAAGAGTTCTGATGGTACTTTATCCGCCGACAAAGCTTCATGCGGTTGGGTCGCAGGTCGGTCGAGCAAGACATTGCTAACATTGGGCGAATGCGCGAGCTCGGCAAGCGCATCGGCGCCTACCTCAAGAGCGATACCGGGAATTTGGTCGTATTGACGCGTGATCTTGAAGGATTTGCCCTGCAATTCGGAGAGCAGATTGCTCTGGATCGCTGCGATAGCTTCGCGTTGCGACACGACTTGTTCCTGGCTCAACGTCGATTCCATTTGCCAGGGTACCTTGAGGCCCACCAGCACCAGCGCCGATCCCTGCGCGGCAACCTGCTCAATCACTTCGGCGGGAACCTTGCCGACCGGCTCGGCCATCGCGGCCGTGGTAGTAAGCAGCAGCACAGCCGCGGTAACAACCAGCGCTCTCGGACGTAGTTTCGTTTTTATCATTTTACGTCCATCCTTCGCGTGATTTGATGAGCCTGTCGAGGATGCAAAAGCGACGTCGTAAGTGTGCTAAAAACATCCTAAACCTTTTTAGCGCCGCCTGTCCAGACTTATCCAGAGACCCCGTAAGTTGCGGCCGAACTGTGGTTGTTTCGGCGGCGGTGTGATATGGACGGCGATAAGGAGAGACAAATCAAATGGAAGAGTTGACCAAGCGGTTGTTCGTAGGCATCAAGATCACCAAGGCGCTTCAGGATGATCTCGACAGTCCGCCACCGGGTACGAAGCATTACTTCGAAGGCGGCAACAATGATTATCTTCAGATCATCGACTTGAACAACGACAAGTACATTGGCCGTTATCTCAAAGATGGATTTCCGGCGGCCGATATCAGCGATGTCAGCCGCAACGTCTGCAGTATTGTCAAACTGATTGCCCGGGGCCGCCGCATCGACGAGCACGAAGTTCACATCTACTCCTGCTGACTAACGCGCGTGGCCGATTCCGGCGCTTTGCCGCTGCGGTAAGGGTTGGTCTCGGCGGTCTCTTTAATTCAATTTGCGTAAGCGATGGAAACTCTCCAGGTGACGATGTGGATGTATGCGACGGCGCTCAGGCGCTCGTGGGATTGCGTCCGGAAGAATTGGGTGGTGAGCTTTGCGCCGATCGCCTACGGCATCATTTTGGCCGTGATCAGCTCGCTGGTGGCGCCGCTCGGCATCCTCGGCGGATTGTTGTTTTCTCTTGCCAGCCAGGCATGCGTCAGCTCCGGGCTTTTCTTGGTCAAGAATCTGGTGGAAGGTAACAAGGCTGACTTTAACGATTTCCTCAATGGCTTTACAGTCTACATCTGGGAGTTGCTTCTGATCGCCTTCATCCTGTGGATACCCTTGCGCCTCGCTGCCACGGCGTTGGGGACAATGCCTAACGGCGCGTTAATTTACTTCCTCATCAAGCTGGTCCTCTACGTCATTCTCAATCCGGTGCCCGAGTTGATCTACCAGACTCGCACCGCCGGTCTTGAGTTGATCAGCGCGAGCTACAATTTTATCGTCGAGAATTGGCTCGAATGGCTGCTGCCCAACGTCTTGCTGGCGGGTGCGGGCTATTTCTTCCTGGGGCTTATCGAGCCGTTGCTGTTCGGCCTGCCGGGTTTTCTCGCTCTGTTTGTCTATTCATTCATGGTCGGGCTCGGCCTAACGTATTTCATGACCTTTCGCGGTTTTTTGTTTGCGGAATTGTACGGCACGACCCGCCGCAGCCGGCTTTACCGTTACAAGGCGCACAGCTAATGCACTCGCGACTCGGCCGATCAACTTGACCTCTCACGGTACTTATGGTGTCTTGATGAGACACCCTCCTAATGGCAAATGAAGATCACCAGCATCAAGGGGTTTGCCGATGTTTTGCCCGGCGAAGTGGAACTGTGGCAAACCATCGAAGCCACCGCACGACGAGTCTTTAGCGCGTATCACTTCGCGGAAATCCGCATACCGATTTTGGAAAAAACCGAACTGTTTAGCCGCTCCATCGGTGAGACCAGCGACATCGTCGAGAAGGAGATGTACACGTTTCCAGAGCGCTACGGTGACGTTAGCGCGACAGCCAAGCCTGACGTAGTCCGCGATTCTGCCACAGTTACTCTGCGCCCCGAAGGCACAGCGGGGGTCGTGCGTGCCTATATCGAAGCAGAGATGTTTAAAACAGAGCCGGTGCGCAAGCTTTACTACATGGGGCCGATGTTTCGCCGTGAACGGCCACAAAAAGGCAGGATGCGCCAGTTCCACCAGATCGGTGCCGAAGTGCTCGGGCGCGGCGATCCTGTGGCCGACGTGGAACTCTTATTGTTGCTGCACGACTTTATGCGCGCGCTGGAGTTCACTGAGCCGTCGCTGCAGCTCAATTCTCTCGGTTGCGCCGAATGCCGACCGAGTTATCGTGAAAAGCTTTTGGCATTTCTGCAACAGCGGCAAGAACGTCTCTGTCACAATTGCCGCCGCCGGATCGAACGCAATCCCTTGCGTGCTCTCGATTGCAAGGAGCCTGGCTGTATCCAGGCGACCCAAGATGCGCCGTCGATTCTCGATTCTCTCTGTTCGCAATGCCGCGAGCATTTCGCGACCGTACAGCGCTTGTTGCGCGCGACCGGCGTGGGCTTCACTCTCAACTCGCGGATGGTTCGAGGTCTCGATTACTATTGCCGGACGGCGTTTGAATGGACGACGGCCAAGCTGGGATCGCAGAGCGCGGTTGCAGCGGGCGGGCGCTACGACGGTTTGGTGCAAGCACTCGGGGGTCCGGCGATTCCCGGGGTCGGCTTTGCGATCGGCGTCGAGCGCATTGCCATGCTGTTAAAAATGCAAGAGCGACCGGCCTTCGGAGAGCTAGCGATCTACGTCGTCTGGGTCGGGGAAAATGCCCGCGACTGGGCGTTCCCGGTCGTGCACCAGTTGCGACAGAAAGGCCTCGCGGTGGAAATGGAAGGCGACGTGCGCAGCTTGAAGAGCCAAATGCGCCGCGCGGACAAGCTGCAAGCGTCATCGGTCTTGATCATTGGCGACGAAGAATTGAACAAAGGGGTGGCGATTCTGCGAGACATGGCGAGTAAGCAGCAAGAAGAAGTCAGATTGGACAATCTGGTCGCTGTGTTGGCGGCGCAGAGGAGAAGTTGATGGCGGCGGAGCGGGTTTTCGGCGATCCGCTGGGCGATTGGAAGCGTAGCTCCTACTGCGGTGAGCCGCGCGCGAACTCGGTGGGGAGCGAAATGACCTTGTTTGGATGGGTGCGCAGCCGGCGCGACCATGGCGGCGTGATTTTTGTCGATCTCCGGGATCGCAGCGGTATCTGCCAAGTCGTGTTTCGCCCGGAAGTCGATTCGGTCTCGCACGAGAAGGCTAAACAGCTTCGCGCCGAGGATGTCATCGGGGTGCGCGGTGCCTTGGCAAAGCGATCGCCCGAAACCATTAATCCGGAACTCGCCACCGGCGAGGTCGAGCTGGTGTGCCGGGAATTGCGCCTATTGAATGCGTCCGCGGTGCCGCCGTTTCCGATCGAGGACGAAACCGACGCCAACGAAAACACCCGACTTAAATACCGCTATCTCGATTTGCGCCGCCCGCAGAGTCTTGGTCATTTGTTGCTGCGCTACCGTATGACCAAATTGATTCGGGATTATCTTGACGAGCTTGGCTTCATCGAGGTCGAGACACCGGTCTTGACCAAAAGTACACCGGAGGGCGCGCGCGACTATCTGGTACCGAGCCGGATCTATCCGGGCAAATATTACGCGCTGCCCCAGTCGCCACAGCTTTTTAAACAGATCCTGATGGTAGGCGGCCTCGACCGTTATTTTCAGATCGTCAAATGTTTTCGCGATGAAGATCTGCGGGCCGACCGCCAACCCGAGTTCACGCAGCTCGATCTCGAGCTGTCGTTCGTCCAGCCGGAAGACGTGATGCAAGTGATCGAAGGCATGATCGCGCTGCTCTTCAAAGAATTAAAGGGACTGGAGCTTAACCGGCCATTTCAGCGCTTGACCTATGACGAGGCAATGAACCGGTTCGGCTCCGATAAACCGGACGTGCGCTTCGGGCTGGAAATTTGCGATTTTACGCCAGCGGTGCGCAACAGCGAATTCAAGGTGTTTGCCGGGGCGATCCAAAAAGGCGGCGTGGTCAAAGGCATTCGCATTCCGCAAGGCGGCGAATTGTCGCGCAAGGACCTTGACGACCTGACGCCGTTCGCCGCGACGTTTGGAGCCAAGGGAATCGCCTGGGCGAAGCTCAGCGCCGAAGGTTGGCAGTCGCCCATAGCAAAATTCTTGTCCGCGCAAGAACAAAGAGCGATAGAGCGAATCGCCGAAACCGAGCCGGGTGATCTGGTGTTGTTTTCCGCGGACGCCCCGAAGATCGTCCATGACGCGCTGGGCAATTTGCGTCTTCATCTCGGGCAAAAACTCGGACTCATTCCAGAGAATGAGTATGGCGTGGTCTGGGTCGTCAATTTCCCACTGATGGAGTATGATGCCCACGAGAAGCGCTACGTCGCCTCGCATCATCCGTTTACGGCACCGCTGGACGAAGATCTACCGTTGCTCGAGCGCGAGCTCGTCAAGGTGCGCTCGAAGGCCTATGATCTCGCGATCAACGGGATGGAAAGCGGCGGCGGCAGCATTCGTATTCACCAGCTCGAATTGCAGAAAAAGGTCCTCGGGCTGATGGGAATCGGTGCCGACGAGGCGCAAGCCAAGTTCGGGTTCTTTCTGGAGGCCTTGAGCTTCGGCGCACCGCCGCACGGCGGCATCGCTTTCGGCATCGATCGTCTGGCGATGCTTTTGAGCGGCGCCAAATCGTTGCGCGATGTGATTGCGTTTCCGAAGAGCCAGCGCGCGGTCTGCATGTTGACCGATGCGCCCTCGATCGTGGAGCCGCGCCAGCTGCGTGAGCTCGGGATTCGTGTTTCTGTGTCGGAAAAGTAGACCAGAGTGCTGCCATGAGTCATCTATTGACCGTCCAACGGTATCGCCTGACAAAACTGTGCGCGCTATTGCTCTTTCTCACCGCCTGCAGCTTTGGTTCGAGCAACCTGCAGAGCCGCCATGTTTCCGACGTTGAGGCTCGCCGGATTCGCAGAATCGCCGTGGTGCCGCCAAGCGTGCTGAGCAGCCAAGCGCAGGCGCAGGTTCCGCTGACAACGACGCCCGGGGCCAGAACCGGTGAGCGTGAAGCGCCTGAAATGCTGGCACGTACGATTTACTCGGTGATGGCCTCTGTGCCGAACTGGCAAATCATCTCCGAGAGCGAAGTACGCGAAGTGGCTCAAACAGTCCCGCCTGCGGGAGAAACCATCCGCCTGCGGCAAATCGGCCAAATGGTATACGCCGACGCGGTCATCACCGGCAGAATGCAGCGCTTCCGCGAGCGCGTTGGGGACGAATGGGGCGCCAAAAGCCCGGCTTCCGTCGCATTTTTGTTGGAGCTGGTGGACGTTCGTCGCGGCGACGTCGTCTGGTCGGCGCGGTTTGATGAGACGCAAAAATCATTAAGCGAAAACATTTTCGCCATCGGCGATATTCGGGAACGTGGCGTGCGCTGGCTGAACGCCGAACAGCTCACTCAGGAAGGCGTCAAGAAAGCCATTGGCCAGCTGCACGAAATCATTGCGCGCGGACCAACGTCCTAAGTCAGACCCTCGCGTAGGTTACCTCCGGAAGTGTCAAGCCGGGCTTGCAGCTCAGGGTTGATGTCGAGGGGTTGGTTAAGCCGTCTGCCGATCAGCTGGCCGAGATCGGCCAATTTGCGCAAACTGCCGCGATCGAGCAGCACGGTGCGGCCATTTTGCAGTGTGACTCGCAGGGCCGGGACTGGAAAACTTTCGGCTGCTGTGGAGCCGCCGAGAGCAAATCCGCTGTAGACTTGATCGACTCCGAGCACCAATTTGGTGACCTCGTCGTAACTCGCCGCCAGCACGATGCTGCGGTACAGGCTCTGGCGGCGCAGCGTCAGGCGGCGTAATTCATCATCGATTTCGATGGTCCGTCGTTGGGTCAACAGAAACGCCGAGATGCCGAGCAGAATCAGATTCATTATCGGAAAATACCAGAGCGAGCCCGCCGGTCCGACAAAGCCGCGCAGGCGCAGCGCCTCAACAATCGGCACGGACACCAAGAGCAGCAGCAAGGCGATGCCGAGACACAGAAACGCCGGAAAGCGCGCGCCGTGCCAGCGCAGCAACAGCTTGCGCGGCGTCTCTTCCACCGCGCGGAACCCAAGGCGATTGCCGATCGCCTCGAACTGACGCGGATCGCCGATCATGATCGACAATGGCGCTGCGCCGGCGAAGCGGTAAATTTCACAGTCAAAGCTTTGAACTTTTGCGATCGCGATAAAAATCGCGAAAGCGATATTCTTTTAAACGAAGTAGGTTTTGGTAGGAGCCGAAGCGCTCAGCCGGATCGCTGACTTCATCGAGCAAATCGCGGCGCTCACTATCGTTTTCAAACCGGCGAATGTTTTTGTAGGTGGTGGAACGTTCCGCCGGTATTCGACCCAGATCCCGGATTAGGCTGCGGAACTGGGATGGCTTCATCAGCTGGCCGTGGGACGCGCCTGCGGCGGTAGAGATACTCTCATTGATCAAGGTACCGCCGAAGTCGTTGGCGCCGGCAAGCAGCGCGATTTGCGAAAGCTTCGGTCCTTCCTTGACCCAGGAGACTTGCAGGTTGGGAATGTGATTGTTCAGAAACAGCCGTGACACCGCGTACATCTTCATGACTTCCACACCGCTGGGGCCGCGTCGCAGCCCGGGAAGAGGTCGACGGTGAAACATCGGCGCTTCTTCATAAACGAAGCTGAGCGGCACGAACTCGGTAATACCGCCCGTGCGTTGTTGAATTTGCCGCAGGACATCGAGATGCACGGCCTTGTCGTGCGAATTTTCGATGTGACCATACATGATCGTTGAAGTAGTCGGGATGCCGAGTTCATGCGCGGTCTGAATGAGTTCGATCCATTGTGCCGTGGCAATCCGTCCGGGCGAGATCTGCTGACGAACGCCGTCCACCAACACTTCCGCCGAAGTTCCTGGTAGACTGCCGACGCCCGCTTCCTTGAGGGCGAAGAGATAATCACGCACCGTGACTCCCGCCAGGGTTGAGCCGTAAAGTACTTCCTCGGGGGAAAAACCGTGAATGTGAAGGTCGGGCAAGGCGTCTTTGAGAGCGCGGCAAAGACGGACATAGTGCCAACCATCCATGCCGGGTGCGAGCCCGGCCTGGACGCAGATTTCAGTCGCCCCTAACTCGTACGCCTCGCGCGCCCGTCGGATAATTTCTTGATCGGGAAGAAAATAGCCTTGTTCGGCCAAATGGCCACGACTGAAAGCGCAGAAGCCGCACGCTTTAACGCACACATTGGTAAAATTGATGTTGCGATTGACTACATAGGTCACCACGTCGCCAACGTTGCGGGCGCGCAGATCATCGGCCGCGGCGATGATCGCAAACAGCTCCGCTCCGTCGGCGTCGAACAGGCGGGTGGCCTCATCGACGGAGATATCTTGGCCGGACAATGCGCGGTCCAGGGAGGCCGCGACCGCCGGCGAGGTTAGCGCGAGCTGTCGCTCTAGCGAGTGCTGTAGTTGCGAAAAATGCATGGCGCGAATCTAACTGGTCGCCGGGACAAACTCAACGAGGATCGCTATTCTTCGCGCTCGGGGTCCATCCCATAGCGAGCGAATTCCTGGAGAAACGCCAGGGTGGACAAATCGCGCATGCGATCCAGATAGACTTTGCCGTTCAGATGATCGAATTCATGCTGAATGACCCGAGCATGAAAGCCGTGAGCGACGTAGTCCAGTTCCCGGCCGTCGCGATCCCACGCCTGCACGTGGATGCTAGTGTAGCGCGGCACCTTGCCGCGCAGATCAGGAATACTCAGACAGCCTTCCCAATCTTCCTCCGTGGCGTCAGACAACGGCGTGATTTTGGGGTTTACCAGGACGGTCAACGGAACTGCCGGTTTGTTAGGATACCGCGGATTATCCGCCACTTCCAAAACCGCGATCTGTTTCGATTCGTGCACTTGATCCGCGGCGAGACCGACGCCGTCGTATTCCCTCATGGTTTCGATCATATCGTCGATGAATTTCTGCATCGAAGGCGATTGCAGCTCGCTTGGGATCAAGCGCGCGGTTGTTTTACGCAAAACTGGATGGCCGAGCCGTGCGACTTTAAGGATCGACATAATGGGTTTCTCTAGCATAGGGAATCGCCAGGAGAAAGAGCCGGTCGGCGATCTTGACAACGAAGACCTAAGGAGTCTATATTCAACTAAAGAGAAAAATGGCAAAAAAGCACAAGCAGAAAAGTGAACGTAGTTCACTGATGAACGTCGGCCGGCGGGTCGACTACGCGGTGCGAGCGCTGTCTTTTCTGGCTGGACAGCCGGACGGCAAGATCGTCAGCCGCGCCGATATTGAAAGGAGCCAGGACATTCCCTCCTTCTACCTGTCAAAAATCATGAAAGATCTGGTCGCCGGAGGGTTGGTACAGTCGCACATCGGATCCAAGGGCGGTTTTACTTTGGCCAAGCATGCGGGTGCCATTTCGATCAAAGACGTCTACGAGACCGTCGAGCGGCCGTTAGTTTTGATGGAGTGTCTCGAGAAAGGCGTCAGTTATTGTTCGTTCTGCACGGTATGTTTGCAGAAGTCGGTGTGGGACCAGGCGCAAGAGGTGCTGAGCCAATTTCTCGCCGGCGTGACGATCGCACAAATCGCCGATCAACTTGGTCTTAAGGAACGGCTGACCAAGACACCGCTGCAAAAAGCTATCTAGATAGGAGTGACAGGAGTTTGACCATGTTGGAAATCCGCGGTCTCAAGGCCGCGGCCGGTAACAAAGAGATCCTTCGGGGTATTGACCTCACCGTTCGCTCCGGCGAAGTACACGCCATCATGGGACCGAATGGCTCAGGGAAGAGCACTCTGGCGCATGTGCTCGCGGGGCGGGAAAATTACCAGGTGACCGAAGGCGAGGTGATCTATCAAGGCCAAGATCTTTTGTCCATGAGTCCGGAAATCCGGGCGCGGGAAGGGATCTTTCTCGCGTTTCAATATCCGGTGGAAATTCCAGGTGTGAGCACAACTTACTTTCTCAAGGCCGCGCTCAACGCGATCCGTAAGCATCGCGGTATGGAAGAGCTCGATGCGATGGAGTTTCTCGCGCTGATCAAGGACAAAATGAAAGTCGTGGAGATGGATCAGGCGCTGATCAATCGGCCGCTCAATGAGGGTTTTTCCGGGGGCGAGAAGAAGCGCAATGAGATTTTGCAGATGGCGGTTTTGGCTCCGAAGTTGGCGCTGCTTGACGAGACCGATTCGGGTCTCGATATCGATGCCTTGCGTATCGTCGCCGGCGGCGTTAACGCGCTCCGAGGCAAAGACCGGGCGATGATCGTGATCACGCATTACCAACGCCTGCTCGACTACATCGTTCCCGACTTCGTTCACGTTCTTTATGACGGCCGCATCGTCAAGTCCGGCACCAAACAGTTGGCATTGGAGTTGGAAAGCAAAGGCTACGATTGGATCAAGAGCGAGGCCGCCACGATTCATTGAAGGGTGTTTCACCAAACTATGTCTGTGAGCGAAAGCACAGAACGATTTATCGCCGCGTTCGACGCACGGCGTTCAGCGGCCAAGGCGAGTGTGCCAATCTGGCTTGAGGAACTGCGTAAAGCCGGCATGGCGCGATTCGCCGAGAGCGGCTTTCCCACCCCAAGGAACGAAGAGTGGAAGTACACGAACGTCGAGCCGGCGGTTTCGCTGCCGTACGGTCAACCCAACGGCGAAGCCAAGAATTTGAGTGCACCAGACATCTTCAGCAAAGGCTTTGTTGAAGCGGGCGCCCCGCGCATGATTTTTTTAAACGGTGTGTATGCACCGGAGCTGTCTTCCGTCGGCTCGCCGAGCGGGGTGCGCATGGCGAGCTTGGCCGAGCTGAGCGCGCGAGACGACCCCGCTTTGGCACCAAGGATTGGACGCTATGCGGATTTCCGACGCGATGCCTTCGTTGCGCTCAACACGGCTTTCATGAGCGACGGTGCGGTGATTGTCATTTCTCCCGGTTGTCGTTTGGCGCAGCCAATTTATCTGGTTTACGCTTCCGGCGTGGGGCGGCGCCCGATTGTTTCGCATCCGCGCACGCTGATCTTGTTAGGGGCCGACAGCGAGGTAAAGATCATTGAGAGTTATGCCGGTGTAAGTAGCGGACAATATTTGTGTAATTCGGTCACCGAGGTTGTTGGCGAAGCCTCTTCGGTGGCCCATCATTGTCGCTTGCAAAGAGAGAGCGACTCGGCGTTTCACGTGGGCACCCTGGCGGCACGTTTGGAGCGCGGCTCGCACTTGACGGCGACTGCCGTGACGTTGAGCGGCGCGCTGGTGCGCAACAACGTTCACGTTTCACTCTGCGGAGAAGGCGCCGAATGCGTGCTCGACGGGTTGTATATCGGCGCCGATAAGCAGCACATCGACAATTTTACCGAAATCGAGCATGTGCAGCCGAGAGCGAGGAGTCTGGAGCTCTACAAGGGTATCCTCGACGGCGCGGCTCACGGAGTTTTCAACGGCAAGATCATCGTCCACAAAGATGCCCAAAAGTCCGATGCCCGCCAAACCAATAGAAATCTGCTGTTATCGGCGGACGCAGTCGTGAACACCCAGCCTCAGCTCGAGATCTACGCCGATGATGTCAAGTGCAGCCACGGCTCGACCATCGGCCAATTGGATCCCGATGCGTTATTTTATCTTCGGTCGCGCGGGCTTGGTTCCCGCGAAGCGCGAAGTCTCTTAAGCTTTGCTTTTGCGAGCGACATCGTTCGGCGCATCCACGTAGATTTCCTGCGGCGGCAGCTGGACGATTATATGGTCGGAAGATTTCAAAAAATCTAAGTTAAAATGATGGAGGCCCTTTCGCAAAGAGCCGCTGTGACGGCGGGTCGAACGTTCGACGTCGCACGCATTCGTGCGGATTTTCCGATTCTCGCACAGGAAATCCGCGGCAAGCGGCTGGTGTATTTGGATAACGCCGCGACCAGCCAGAAGCCGCAGGCGGTGATTGATGCGCTCGATCGTTACTACCGCGCGGAAAATTCGAACATCCATCGCGGCGTGCATTGGTTGAGCGAACGCGCCACCGCGGCCTACGAAGCGGCGCGCGCAAAGCTGCGCGCTTTCATCAATGCGGAATCGGACAAGGAAATTATTTTCGTGCGCGGTACGACCGAGGCAATCAATCTGGTGGCGCAAAGCTACGGCCGCAGTTTTTTTAAAGCCGGTGACGAGATCGTTGTGTCGGCGATGGAGCATCACTCCAACATTGTGCCGTGGCAGATCGTCTGCGAGCAGGTCGGTGCACGTTTACGCGTGGTTCCGATCAACCATGACGGGGAAATTGTCATGGAAGAGTACGATCGCTTGCTCAATGATCGTACCAAATTCGTCGCGTTGGCTCATGTATCCAATGCGTTGGGCACGATTGTCCCGGTCGCGGAGATGATCGCGCGAGCACATCAGCGGAAGGTCCCGGTGCTGATTGACGGCGCTCAGGCCGTGCCGCATTTCAAAGTGGATGTTCGCGCCTTGGGATGCGATTTTTACGCTTTTTCGGGTCACAAGATGTTTGGTCCGACGGGGATCGGCGTGCTTTACGGCCGCCGCGAGCTGCTCGAAAAGATGCCACCCTACCAGGGCGGCGGTGATATGATCAGCCTGGTTACGTTTGAAAAAACCCACTACAACGTATTGCCTTATAAATTTGAGGCCGGCACGCCCAATATTGCCGGTGTGATCGGCTTGGGCGCGGCGGTCGATTATCTGCAAGCCCTGGATTGGCAACAGGTTGCCGCCCACGAGCATGAGTTGTTGATACGCGGCGCCGAGGCCTTGGCGGAAATTGCTCCGCTGCGGATTATCGGTACCGCCAAAGAAAAGGCCGGTGTGTTGTCGTTTGTGCTGGATCACGTGCACGCGCATGACGTTGGTACGATTCTCGATCAGGAGGGCGTCGCCGTGCGCGCCGGCCATCATTGCGCCATGCCGGTCATGCAGCGCTTCGGTGTACCGGCGACAACGCGCGCTTCGTTCGCTTTTTACAATACGGTGGAGGAAATCGATGCGTTGGTCAGAGCCATCCATCGGGTTTTGAAGGTGTTTGGCTGATGTCGGACCTTGACGAGCTCTACCAGGAAGTCATTCTCGACCACAATAAGAGCCCGCGGAACTATCGCGTGATGGCCGAGGCCAACCGCAAGGGGGAGGGGTATAATCCGCTTTGTGGCGACCATGTCACGGTGTTCGTGCGGCTCGAAAATGGCGTGATTCAAGACATCAGTTTTCAGGGCTCCGGCTGTGCGATCTCGAAAGCCTCGGCGTCAATGATGACGGCCGAGCTGAAAGGTAAAAGCGAGACTGTCGCGCGCGGATTGTTTGACAGCGTACACAAGATGTTGACGGGCGACGCGGGCAGCGACGGGGCCGACAAACTCGGCAAGCTCGCGATTCTTTCCGGTGTGTGCAAGTTTCCCGCGCGGGTAAAGTGCGCCAGTTTGGCCTGGCATACGTTCAACGCGGCGTTAGCGGGCGAAGTGTGTCCAGCGACGACCGAATGACGGGATCAATGTTGCAGCCGTTTTCCAGAAAGGAGCCTAGCCGGCATGACGGATGAGAAATCGATCGCACTTAAGCGCGATTGTGCAGCGATCTTGATCCCGAGCGGTGAAAAGGTGACGATGGCTGCGGGTTCGAAGGTGTGGCTGACTCAGGCGCTCGGCGGCGGGTTCACGTTGATGACGGACCACGGTTACATGGTGCGGATCGACGGCGCCGATGCCGATGCGCTTGGAGTGGCGCCGGCCGCTGGCGGCGTTGGTGACGCGGGTGCCGAAACGAACCGATCCATCGAGGACCGGGTGTGGCATCAGCTTCGTTCCTGTTTCGACCCGGAGATTCCGATCAATATCGTCGAATTGGGGTTGATTTATGACTGCCGGGCCGAAGCGCTCGACGCCGGCGGGTACAAGGTAACGGTGCGTTTTACATTGACCGCGCAGGGCTGCGGTATGGGGCAGTTCCTGAAGGAAGATATCAGAAAAAAATTGCTTGCTCTTCCCGGCGTGCGTGAAGCGGATGTTGAGTTGGTCTGGGAGCCGCCGTGGAATCAAAGCATGATCTCGCCCACTGCCAAGCATCAGCTTGGCATCGAATGAAGAGAAGTTTTGCCCGGAATCCTATGGATAGTCTAAACGAAACGATCATTGAAGCCCAGGTCATCGAAGCGCTGCGGACTTGCTTCGACCCGGAAATCCCGGTCAACATTTACGACATGGGGTTGATTTATGACGTGAGAGTCAGCACTGAAGGCGCCGTGACGATCCAAATGACGCTGACCTCTCCTCATTGTCCGGCCGTGCAATCTTTGCCGGCAGAGGTCGAAACCAAGGTCAAAGGTGTTCCAGGAGTGACCGACACCAAAATCGATCTTGTCTGGGAGCCGCCCTGGGACATGAGCAAGATGTCGGAAGCGGCGCGCCTGCAACTTGGTATGATATGAGGCGCGGCCGTGTCGACGCGTACCGCTCTGTGGTCAGCCACGGTGACCGGATCGGTCGGCCAGTTCAGATTGCATGAACCAGAGCTTATTTGAAAAGTTGGGCGGCGAGATTCGTCTGCGTCAGATCATTGACACGTTTGTTGATCGGGTCTTTGCCGATCGCATGATCGGATTTTTATTTCGGAACGCCGATCGCCAACGAATCAAGGAATTAGAGTTTCAGCTTACCGCAAAGTTTCTCGGCGCCGATCTCGAATATCGGGGTCGGCCGCTTGATATCGCTCACGCTAAACATCCGATCCTTGGCGGGCATTTTGCTCGCCGTCGGCAAATCCTCAGTGAAACCCTGGATTTTTTTGGGGTGCCGGAGGAAGTGAAATCGGCTATACTCCAGCACACCGATGCGTTGAGACCCCTGATCACGCCTGAAACCGGTAATGAGTGCGATTCCACAGCCGTGCGGAATCGGGTCATCTGATAACTACGGAAAAACCTTGATCATTTGATAACCGGCAATTGTCGGCAGCAAAACATTGTGCTAAGAGTTTATAACGCCGAAGGTTGTCTTCAAGGATTTGCGTGAAGCTGGCCGACCTCTATGCCCGGTCTGGACTAACCCTCTCGGTTGAGTTCTTTCCTCCAAAGACAGAAAAGGGCGAGGAAAACCTCTTTAGCGAAATTGCGGTGATCAAGAGGCTTAATCCTGGCTTCTGTTCTGTCACGTACGGGGCGGGCGGAAGCACGCGCGAAAAAACCGTCGCCCTGGTTGAATCGATTCATCGTGAATGCGGGCTGGAGGTCATGTGTCACCTGACCGTGGTCGGCCAATCGAAGGCTGACGCGCGTGCAATTCTCGCGCGGCTGAAGGAGAAAGGCATTGAAAATGTGCTTGCGTTGGGTGGCGATCCGCCCCAAGGCACAGCGGACTGGCGACCCCATCCCGACGGTTTTTATCACGCCGTTGAGTTGGTGCGAGAGGCTGTGGCTTTGGGATGTTTTTCGGTAGCCGTTGCCGGTTTTCCCGAATGCCATCCGCGAGCCACGAGCCGGGAAGCCGATCTGAAGTTTTTGAAAGAAAAGGTCGATGCCGGTGCGGCTGCGATCATTACCCAATTGTTCTTCGACAACGACGACTACTTTCGTTTTGTCGAGGATTTGCGGAAACTCGGTGTGCTGGTTCCGATCGTGCCAGGAGTGTTGCCGATCCTTTCGGTGCCTCAGGTCCGGCGCTTTACCGCGCTCTGTCACTCGAAGATTCCGTCGAGACTGGACAGTGAGTTGGCCAAGGTTGAAGACGACGATCGCGCCGCAGTGGAGCTGGGTATCGAGTATGCGTCGCGCCAATGTGAGGAATTGATCAAGTTCGGCGTGCCCGGGCTACACTTCTATTCGCTCAACAAATCGTACTCTGTCCAAGCGATTTGCAAAAATCTCGGTCTATAATTCCGTCGCGCTCCCACCGTCCACGTTGGACGATTAATGAAAATGATCGCTATGCCCGATGTCGGGGTCAGAATGCGAGTATCCGATGGTTGATAACGCGCCAATTGACGGCGACTTGAGCAGCGAACAGGTCGAAGTTCGCAAGCAGAAGCTGGAAAAGCTGAAAGCCGCCGGCATGACGGTTTATCCGAATGATTTTAAACCCAATCATTCGCCCGCGGCGCTTGTCGCTAGTTTTGCCACCGCGGGAGATGAAGTCTTGGCGGCGGCGCCACAAGACATTCGAGTCGCGGGACGGATTATGGCGATCCGGCGCATGGGCAAGGCATCTTTTTTCCATTTACAGGACCGGCGCGCGCGCCTCCAGGTGTACATCCAGCAGAGCGGCGTTGGCGAAGAAACTTACGGTCTATTTCGCAGTTTGGACGTGGGCGATGTGGTCGGCGTGGAAGGCCACCTGTTCCGCACCCGCACCAAGGAGCTGACGCTGGAAGCGAACGCCATTCGGCTGCTCGCAAAATGCCTGCGACCCTTGCCGGAGAAGTGGCACGGCCTGGCAGACGTGGAGGCGCGCTACCGACAGCGCTATCTCGATCTGATGGTCAATCCCGAAGTGCGCCAGGTCTTCGAAAAGCGCTCGCAGATCGTTCGATCGCTCCGACGCTTTTTCGAAGATCGCGATTTTATTGAGGTCGAGACGCCGATGATGCAGGCGATTCCCGGCGGGGCAGCGGCGCGGCCGTTCGTGACGCACCATAATACCCTCGACATGGACCTTTTCTTACGCGTCGCGCCGGAGTTGTTTTTGAAACGCCTGCTGGTCGGTGGATTTGAGCGGGTTTTCGAGCTCAACAGGAATTTTCGTAACGAGGGCATCTCGGTGCGGCACAACCCGGAATTTACCATGCTTGAGTTTTACCAGGCGTACGCGACATTCGACGACCTGATGAAGTTGATCGAGGATCTTTTCACCACTCTGGCCGAGGACATCTGCGGCGGCTTGCAACTCCGCTATGGCGATCATGCTGTCGATCTGCGTCGCCCGTGGCGACGGTTATCGCTCGTTGAAGCCATCATCGAGCATGGCGGTGCCAGCCAGGAAGAAGTCGAGGGTTTGGACGGATTGGGGCAATTTTGCAGACGCAAGCAATTGCACGTCGACTTGAGTGCGCCCTACGGAAATGTTTTGGTGGAAGTCTTCGAAGCGGTCGCTGAGGCGCGACTGATTCAGCCGACATTCATTACCGGCTATCCGATCGAGGTTTCGCCACTGGCGCGCAAGAATGACCAGAATCCTGCGATGGTGGACCGCTTCGAGCTTTATATCGGTGCGCGCGAGTTGGCGAACGCTTTTTCCGAGCTCAATGATCCGGCCGATCAGCGCCAGCGCTTTTTGCAGCAAATGGAAGCGCGCAAAGCCGGCGACGATACGGCGAATCCGATTGATGAGGACTATGTACGTGCACTCGAATATGGCATGCCGCCGGCCGCGGGGGCGGGGATCGGCGTCGACCGGCTGGTGATGCTCTTCACCAATGCACCGTCTATTCGCGACGTGATTCTCTTTCCGTTGCTTCGCCCGCAGCGCTCTTAGATCAATTTCTTTTGATGAAATACGAGTTATTCATCGGGCTCCGTTACCTGCAGGCGCGCCGGCGTGAAACCTTCATTTCGCTGATTACGGTCATTTCAGTGCTTGGTGTGATGATCGGAGTGATGACGTTGAATGTCGTCATGGCGGTCATGAGCGGCTTTGAGGAGACCTTACGTGACCGGCTACTCGGCATCAACGCCCATATCGCAATCGTCCGATCGGGCGAACCCATGCAGGATTACGACAAGGTCATCGAGCAGGTAAAGAGAGAAGACGCGGTCGTAGCGGCGTCACCGACGATTTACGGTCAGGTCATGCTGACGGCGGGATCACGGGTGTCCGGCGTAGTGGTGCGGGGTATCGACCCCGACCGCGTGAATGACGTCGTTAATGTCGAAAGCTACGTTAAGGAGGGAAGTCTTGCGGGACTCAAAACCCAGCATCCGATCGCGGTCGAAGACCGGACGGTCATGCTTCCGGGCATCATCTTGGGGGAACGCCTGGCGAACCAGCTCGGCGTCTTCCTTGGCAGTCCGGTTCAGGTGGTGTCCCCGTTGGGAAGCCCGACCGCGATCGGCGTTATCCCCAAAGTGCGCCGCTTCGTGGTGGCGGGCGTGCTGCGAACCGGCATGAGTGAAATCGACTCGACCTTGGTTTTCATGGGATTATCGGAGGCGCAAAAATTTTTTGAGTTGGGCGAAGCCGTCACCAATATCGAGCTGCGCGTGCGCGACGTCAATCGCTCTCGCGAGGTGGCTGAACACCTCCAGCGCCAACTCGGCTTTCCGTTTTTTGCTGAAGACTGGACCAGGCTGTGGCCGAATTTATTCTCGGCGCTGGAATTGGAAAAGACGGTGTATTTTTTGGTGCTGTTGCTGATGGTGCTGATCGGGGCGTTCAATATTGTCTCTACCCTCGTGATGGTCGTGATGGAGAAGAAAAAAGATATTGCGATCTTGCGTTCGATGGGCGCCACCCAGCAGAGTATTCGGCGCATCTTCCTGCTCAAGGGCTGCCTCATCGGCACTGTGGGCACGGTTTCGGGCGTGATCCTCGGTCTGCTTGTCTGCGGGTTGATCTCGCAATATCAGTTCCGGTTACCTGACGGAGTGTTTCTCATTTCGACGGTACCGGTGCGAGTGTATGCGAGCAATTTTGTCCTGGTCGCCTGTGCCTCCTTTCTGGTCTGTTTGTTGGCCAGTATTTACCCCGCGCGTCAAGCTGCCAAGCTCGATCCGGTTGAAATCATCCGCTATGAATAATCTTTTGTCGGTGCGCGACTTGCACAAATCTTTTTTCGAAGGCGACACCGAGATTCATGTGTTGCGTGGTTTGAATTTGGATTTGGCTGAGGGCGAGCGGTTGGCGATTGTTGGAGAGTCCGGAGTTGGAAAGAGTACGCTCCTCCATGTTCTTGGCACACTCGACCGACCCACTACCGGCAAGATCTTCTACGCCGGTAAAGAGCTACCGCTGCATGACGAGACCGCGCTCTGCCAATTTCGCAATCGCGAACTCGGCTTCGTATTCCAATTCCATTATCTGTTGCCCGATTTTTCCGCGCTAGAAAACGTCATGCTGCCGGCCTTGATTCAGGGCATGGAGGCCGATCGGGCACGAAGCGCGGCTGAGCAACTGCTGGAGTTGGTGGGGCTGAAACACCGCATGAGTCACCGGCCCGGCAAGCTTTCGGGAGGCGAGCAGCAAAGAGTGGCGGTTGCTCGCGCGGTCATTTTGAAGCCGCGGTTGGTGTTGGCCGACGAACCCACCGGTTCTTTGGATTTGCGGATTGGCCAAGAGGTTCACGAGCTTTTGTTTAGCCTTAATGAGGAAAACGGCATCGCCTTGATCGTTGCCACCCATAACCGCGAATTTGCCGACAAGATCGGCAAGTGCGCCGAACTCAAGGCCGGCGCGCTGATTCTGGGATAGGATTGAAAGTTTTCTGCTTTACAAAAGTGGACGCATTTGTTAAGTAGTTAGAAAATTGGCATTTTTGTCCTTGCGTTCTCGCTGATGAAACCCACCCAAGCGGCAAAGGTTCTCCGCACTGCGAAGTTCACTCTGTTCGCCGTGCTGGTATTAGTGATCGCCGTCATGGAACTGCCGGGCCAGGATAAGGTCACGCTAAAAGAGGTCAAAATTTCTGGCAATTTGCGCATCGAAGATGACGGTATTCGATTGCATTTGAAAAGCCGGCCCGGTGAACTCTTTAATGCAGCAACCGTGGAGCAGGACGTCAAGGCGATTTATCGAATGGGCTTTTTTGAAGACGTCCGAGCGGAGCTCTCGCCGGACGGGGTCTTGACCTATGCGGTCAAGGAGAAGCCCTACGTTCGCGAATTAGTCATTCAGGGTGCTGCCCAGGTGTCGCGCGAAAAGGTGGAAGCGGCGCTAGGTGTCAGCCCGCGCACTATCCTCGACCGGGCGAAAGTCGCCGAAGGTGTCGAGAAAGTGAGAAAGCTGTACAACGAGCAAGGTTACGTCAACGCGGCGGTGGACTACTCGGTGTCGGTGGAATCCACCAATCAGGCGGTGGTCACGCTCGACATTATTGAGGGCAACCGGCTGCTGGTCAAAAAGATTTCTTTCGAAGGCAATAAAGCGTTTTCGGAGAGTGAACTAAAAAGCGAAATTGCAACTAAGGAAGAATGGATTTTCTCTTTCATTACCAATCGCGGCGTGCTTGACCGCGATATGCTGACGAATGATGTGGCGATCCTCTCCAACCACTACAACGATCACGGCTATGTCGAGCATAAGATCGACGAGCCGATAGTTTTGCGCGCCCGCGACGGCCTAGAGGTGGTCTTTCGAATCCACGAAGGTCCGCAATATCGTGTCGGCAAAGTCGAGATCGGCGGCGAGTTGATTCAGGACGGCAAGCAAATGCTCAAGTCGGTCAAATTGACCACCGGTCAGATCTTCCGCGGCAGCCGGCTACGCGAGGACATTACAAGCTTGAACGAAATGTATTCGAATAGGGGCTTTGCGTTTGTCCAGGTGGACCCGATCACGAAAGTCGACCCGACCGAAAAAAAAGTCGACGTGGCGCTGGTGATTACGAAGGGACCGCCGGTGTATTTTAATCGCGTGCTGGTTGCCGGCAATACCAAAACGCGCGATAAGGTGGTCCGGCGCGAGTTGCTGACCAACGAGCAGGAGCTTTTTGCCGGGACCAAGATTACCCAGAGCCGCAATGCCCTGCAGCGGACCGGCTATTTTGAGGACGTGCAGATCACCACAAAAAAAACTGCTCAACCCGACGCCGTCGATGTCTTGGTCGACGTCAAAGAGGGTCCGACCGGGACTTTCCAGGTGGGCGCCGGATACAGTAGCGGCGACGGTTTTTTGTTTAATGCAAATATCTCCGAGAAAAATTTGATGGGCCGAGGACAAGGAGTAAGTGGCAGCTTTAGCATCGGATCAAGCCGGCAGGATTTTATCCTGGGCGTCGGCGACCCCTATTTCAACGACACCAAAATGGCGGTCGGCCTCGAAGGTTTCAACACCGTACGCGAATACACCGATTTCGATGAACGCAAGCTCGGGTTCGGCGTCAATACCAGCTACCCCTTGAAGGATATCCGAGTGCCATATTTCGGCCGCTCACGGGACGAAGCGCGGCGAGGCTCGGATGAGTTGGCGAGCGGCGCGCCGTTGACGATGTGGGACTACATGCGCGCCGGGGTCTCCTATAATTTAACGCATGAAGATATCGACGGAGTTTCCTCGACTGCGCCGGACTCAATCAAGAGCGAAGCGGGAAAAAGTCTGACGAGCAGTGTGACCCCGGGAATTACCTATGACAGCCGCGATCATTTTTTTGCTCCCACCGAGGGCACCAAGTCGGCTTTCGCGGTGAAAACGGCCGGTCTCGGCGGTGATACCCGTTTTATCAAATCAGACGTGAGCGGTCGCTGGCACTATCCCTTAATGAAAAATCCGAATTGGGGCGGCTCCTACGTGCTCGCGCTCGGAGGTGCCTTGGGATACGGTATCGGTTTTTCGAAGAACAATAATGGCGACCGGGACCTGCCGCTTTTCGAACGCTATTTTCTGGGCGGAATTAATTCGATACGCGGGTTTGCAGAGCGCAGCATCGGCCCACGAGCTCCATCTGGCTGCGATACGTCGACACCCCCTGTTTGTACCGGAACGGATGTGATCGGGGGCGATAAGTCCATGGTTTTGAACGCCGAACTTTTGTTTCCGATCATGGAGCAATATGGCATCCGTGGCGTGGCTTTCTTCGACATGGGCAACTCTTTCAACGACAGTTTCAGTTTTGGTGACTTGAGAAGGTCCGTTGGAGCCGGGGTCAGATGGATGTCTCCTTTCGGACCTCTGCGCGTCGAGCTCGGTTTCCCACTTAACAAGCAGCCTGACGACGACACTTCAGTGCTCGGCTTCTCGATCGGCAGTCAACCGTAAGGCAGACACCGCCATTCCGTTATTCCTTATTTTTCATCCGGAGGTTTTTGAGTGAAATACTGGCTGGTCATCGGGATGCTGGTGTGGTCTTTTTCTGCGAGCTACGCGCAGGAGCGGACGAAGATCGGCTTCGTCGATATTCAACGCGTGATTGCCGAATCGCAAGCGGGAAAACGCGCAAGGGAGCGTTTCCAGGCGCAGGTGAAAAAGGCGGAGGCGGATGTATTAAAAGAGCGCCAGGATCTCGAACGTATGAAGGCCGAACTCGACAAGAAAGGCCCACTGCTGAAGGACGAGGAGCGGCGCAACCTCGAAGCAGATTTGCAGAAGCGTTCGGTTACTCTGCAGCGCACCATGGCCGATCATCAACAGGAGTTGCAGGCAAAAAATAACCAGATGATGGCCGAGATTTTGAAAGAGCTAGAAAAGATCGTCAACGAGGTTGGCAAGGCCGAAAAGTTTACGTTGATCCTCGAACGCTCGCAAATTCTCTACAGCGATCAGGCCATCGACATCACCAGTAAAGTGATCGAAACCTACAACGGCCGGACGAAAAAATAAGTAGTGATCACCAAAGCACTGAGTGAATTGGCTAACCACGTGGGCGGAAGAGTTATCGGTGACGCCAGCGTGGCGATTCACAAGGTCGAGCCGATCGACGAAGCCGGCCAGGGCGCCATCACGTTTCTGGCAAATCCGCGCTATCAAAAGTTCTTGCCGCAGTGCCAAGCCAGCGCGGTGATTGTCGGCCCTGGAATCGTCCCCCCTGACGTGGCGCCGGCCGGCGGAATCAATTTTCTCGAGACCGCCGATCCCTATCTGGCTTTTGCCAAAATCCTTCAGTTGTTCTCAGCACCGCAGCGATTTGATGGGACGGTTAGCCCGCTCGCTTACGTCGATGGCAGTGCGGAAATTGGCGATCGGGTAACGATTTTCGCGCACGCCTTCGTCGGGCCTCGAGTTCGAATCGGCTCCGGCTGCGTCGTCTTTCCGGGGGTTTTTCTCGGCGAGCAAGTCCAGATCGGCACCGCTAGTATATTTCACGCGAACGTTGTCGTGCGGGAAGGATGCCGGGTGGGTGATCGAGTGATCCTGCATCCTGGCGTGGTCGTCGGCAGTGATGGATTCGGCTATGCCGGACGCGGCGAGGCACGGGTCAAAATTCCTCAGACCGGCATCGTCGTCATCGAAGACGATGTCGAGATTGGCGCAAACACGACCATCGATCGAGCGACCCTCGGTAAGACCGTCATCCGCCGGGGCGCAAAGATCGATAACCTCGTTCAAATTGCCCACAACGTGGTCATCGGCGAGCACTCGGTCGTGGCGGCCCAGACGGGTATCGCCGGGAGCACGCAATTGGGGAAGAATGTTACTCTGGCAGGGCAGGTCGGAGTGGTGAACCACATCAAAATCGGCGACGGGGCGACCATCGGCCCGCAGTCCGGAGTGGCCAAGTCGGTGCCCGCGGGTGCGATCCTTTCCAGCGGTGTCGGCGCAGTCCCGCATCATGACTGGTTGAAGGTCATGACGCTGTTACCGCGATTGCCAAGCTTGTGGAGTGCTGTGCGTCGTTTGGAAAAACAAGTGTCGCAGCTTCTCAAAGGCGGTGCAAAGGAGACCGAGCGCGATGCTGGACATTAAAGAGATCTTCAAGTCGATTCCGCACCGGTATCCTTTCTTGCTCGTCGATCGAATTATCGAAATTCACGGCACTGAGAAAATCGTTGGTGTCAAAAACGTGTCGATGAATGAACATTTTTTCCAAGGCCATTTCCCGGACAAGCCGGTGATGCCGGGAGTATTGATCTGCGAAGCGATGGCACAAGTTGGAGCGATTTTCGCCCACAATGCGCGAGGCGGAATAGCCGATAACAAGGTGTTTGTTTTGACCGGACTCGACAATGTGAAGTTCAAGCGGCCAGTGGAGCCAGGCGACCAGCTACGCATGGAGCTTACTTGCCTGAAACGTCGCGGTTCGTTTTGGAAAATGCAGGGGACTGCTACCGTGGACGGCAAGTTGGTTGCGCAGGCCGAGATTTCGGCGATGGAAGTCGAATTAGGCTAGTGGCGGCTTCCGGTATGCGCCAAGTGCATCCGACAGCCATTATCGATCCGCGAGCGGAGTTGGCTGGCGATGTGGAAATCGGGCCCTATTGCGTGATCGGCGCCGGGGTCAAAATCGGCCATGGGACCAAGCTCCATTCGCACGTCACAATTCAGGGACGGACCACGCTGGGAGAAAGCAATGTAATTTTCCCGTTCGCCAGCGTGGGCTCGGTGCCTCAGGATTTGAAGTATAAAGGTGAGCCGAGCGAGCTGATGATCGGCAGCCGCAACATCATCCGCGAATATGTCTCGCTCAACCCGGGAACCGCCGGAGGTGGCATGGTGACTCGAGTGGGCGATCAGAATTTGTTGATGATGTACTGTCACATTGCGCACGACTGTAACGTCGGTAGCCGTAACGTGATCGCCAACGGCGCGACGCTTGGTGGCCACGTTGTCATCGAAGACTTCGTCATCGTCGGTGGTTTAGTCGGTATTCATCAATTTGTCCGCATCGGCACGAGTGCGATCCTGGGTGCCGGCTCGATGGTTTCGAAAGATGTTCCTCCCTACTGCAATGCGACGGGCGACCGAGCACGGCTGCGGGGCCTGAATCTCGAAGGTCTGAAACGCCGCGGCTTCGACAAAGCGGTGATTGAGACGATTCGCAAGGCCTATCGGATCGCATTTAATTCCAAGCTCAGAACCGAAGAAGCTCTCCAACGGATTCGCCAGGAGCTACCGGCGATTCCCGAGCTGGAAAATTTCGTTTCCTTCATCGCGCAATCACAGCGGGGGATTTGCCGCTGACTTGATTTTTTCGAGAACGCAACCGTGTCCGCCGGTTTATCGCTGACGTGAAAAAGCTCGGATTGATCGCCGGCAATGGCAAATTTCCGTTGATCTTCGCCGAGGAGGCAAAACGCGCCGGATATCGCGTGATCGCCCTGGCGCATCGGGGAGAAACGGATGAGGCGATCGTGCATAGCGCGGACGAGGTGACCTGGGTTTATGTTGGCCAGCTCGGCAAAATTATTCGCGCCTTGCGGCGCGCGGGAGTGACCGAAGCGGTGATGGCGGGGGGTATTCGCAAAGTGAAACTGTTCGGTAATTTTCGGCCCGATGTACGCGGCGCGCGTTTCCTCGCCAAGCTCAAGAGCCGGGAAGATGACGCGCTCTTGCGCGGCATTGCCGATGAGCTGGCGGGCGAAGGCATCGATATTCTCCAATCGACCTTGTGCTTGTCGCACATTATTTCCAGTGAAGGGGTGTTAACCCGCCGGTCGCCGCGGCGCGAGGAATGGGGCGATATCCGACTCGGCTTTGAGACCGCCAAGGAAGTTGGCCGGCTCGGGATCGGTCAAACGGTGGTGGTGAAGAATCGAGTCGTATTGGCGGTCGAAGCGGTGGAAGGCACCGACGCGGCAATCCAGCGCGGCGGTGCGCTCGCCAAAGGCGGTTGCGTGGTGGTCAAAGTGAGCAAGCCCCAGCAAGATCTGCGTTTCGACGTTCCCGCGGTGGGCGTCGATACTATTCGCTGTTTGCGCAAAGTTGACGGCGCCGTTTTGGCGGTCGAAGCCGGTAAAACGATTCTCTTGGAAAAGGACGCAATGCTGCGCGAGGCGGATTCGTACGGCATCTCCGTGGTCGGAGTTAACGGTTAGGCGATAGGATGGTGGCGGGAAGCGCGATTACGGCTGCGGTCGTGGGGGTCGGTTACCTCGGCAAGTTTCACGCGGAGAAATACGCCGCGTCGGCCAAATGCCAGCTCGTCGCCGTGGTTGACACGGACGAAGCTCGCGCATGCGAGATCGGTGAGTTGGTTGGGGTACCGGCGCTGACGGACTACCGCGAGCTGATCGGTCGAATCCAGTGTGTCAGCATCGCCGTGCCGACCCGCTGCCATTTCTCAGTTGCGCGCGATTTTATCGACGCCGGCATCGATGTGCTGGTGGAGAAGCCGCTCGCGACCGATCCCTCTGAAGCGCGCGATCTGGTTGCCGCAGCGGAGGCGAGACGCGTGATACTCCAGGTCGGCCATCTGGAACGCTTCAATCCGGCGATCCGCAGGCTGGATGGGGTGATCAAAGATCCCAAGTTCGTCGAATGTCATCGCTTGGCGCCTTTCGTTGAACGCGGTACCGATGTCGATGTCGTGCTCGATCTGATGATTCACGATATCGATGTGATCGCGAGCTTGGTCCATTCGCCCGTCGAGCGGGTCGAGGCGGTAGGCGTTCCAGTCCTGACCGACAAGCCGGATATCGCCAACGCCCGCATCAAGTTTGCCAACGGCTGCATCGCCAATGTGACCTCTAGCCGAGTTTCGGTCAAAAGAGAACGCAAGATACGTTTTTTCCAACCGGATGCCTACATTTCGATCGACTACGATCAACGCCGCGCGCAGATCTACCACAAACCGGCTCCGGGGACCGGCTGGCTCGGCATCCGGGCCGACAATATCGAGATCAAGGACGGGGATGCGTTGGCCGATGAGATCGATTCGTTCTTGGACTGTGTGCGGACGCGAACGCTGCCGCTGGTGGGCGGTGTAGAAGGGCTGCGCGCCCTCGAGATTGCTGCGATGATCAGCGCTCAGCTTTGATCCGACTATTCTCCACTGTGGCGTCCCAGCGCAAGGAAATCATGCTGGTGGTCGGCGAAGCTTCGGGTGACGCGCACGGCGCGCAACTCGTCAAGGCGCTGCACAAGCGCGATGCGGGGTTGAGAATTTTTGGCGTCGCCGGAGAGCGGCTGCAACAGACCAACTTTGAGAAATTGTTCAGTGTTACGGAACTAACCGGAATGGGCTTGGTGGAGCTAATCGGTAACCTCGGCAATCTGTGGCGCGCCTATTCAATCCTGAACCGGGCCTTGAAGGAGCGTCGGCCCAACCTGCTGGTCTTGATCGACTTTCCGGAGTTCAATTTACGCCTGGCGCGCCTGGCGAAAAGGTTGCGCATCCCGGTGCTCTACTACGTGAGCCCGCAGATCTGGGCTTGGCGCAAGGGGCGGGTGCAACAGATCGCGCGCTGGGTCGATCATATGGCGGTTATTTTTCCTTTCGAGGCTGCGTTTTATGAGCGCTATGGTATCAAGGCGACCTTCGTAGGCCATCCGCTACTCGAATCCGTGCATGCGCACGCTGACCGCGCGGTAACCTTGACTAAGATCGGCCTCGATCCGACCAAGCCGACCATTGCGCTACTGCCGGGAAGCCGTCGCGCCGAAGTGAGACGGCATTTACCGGTGATGCGTGAAGCGGCAGTGCGCCTCAGCGGGGAACGACCGGTGCAGTTTTTCTGCGTCCGCGCAAGCACCATCGATGCGGCCGAAATCAACTCCGCTCTTGTCCATCCAGCACTGCATATCCCGGTCGTGGACGAAGGCCGCTACGACGCTATCCATGCGGCGGATTTGGCGTGGGCCGCTTCTGGCACCGTGACACTTGAAACTGCGCTACTCGGAAGGCCGATGATTGTCATTTATCGTTTATCATGGCTGACCTACCTGATCGCGCGCTTGCTGGTGCGCGTCGATCATATCGGCATAGTGAACTTGATTGCCGGCGAAAGGCTGGTGCCGGAGCTAATCCAAAGTGATGTGAATCCCGCGCGCATGGCGGCCGAGAGCCGCCTTCTTCTCGATGATTCAAAGCTACGAGCCGCTATAACGGCAAAACTCATGACGCTGCGGGAGCGCCTGGGCGGGCCCGGAGCGACCGACCGCGTTGCCGACCTGGCGATCGCCATGATGGCGTAGGAGCCGACCGCTGGTGAATCATTACTTTCGACTGCTATCGTTTCTCAGACCCTACCTTTGGCCGTATTTTACTTTGGCCATGCTTTGCATGGTCATTTTCGGCGCCACCGACGGCGCACTGCCCTTTCTAGTACAGCGGATCATCGACGACGTTTTTACGCATAAGGATCCAAGCGCGCTTCGTTATTTACCGGCCGTCATCGTCGCCTTCTTTGCATTCCGTGGATTGATGAACTTCGGCCAGAGCTACCTGACGGACTATGTAGGGTTACGGATTGTTAACGATGTACGAAACGCCCTTCATCGCCATTTCCAGTCGCTTTCCGTATCGTTTTTTTATCGCCACCCAACCGGGACGCTGATCGCGCGTGTCAACAGCGACGTTCAGCTGCTGCGCTTCGCGATCACCGACGCGGTCGCCGCCTTCATGAAAGATTCAGTTTCGCTGACGGCGCTGGTGATTGTCGCTTTTATAAAAGACTGGGTTCTCGCCTCGATGGCGTTTGTCGTGTTTCCCGCGTCTGTGTTGCCGATCATGCGTATGAGCCGGAAGATCAAACGCTTTACCCGGCGCGGGCAGATCAGTACAGGGACGCTGACGGCATTGCTGCAGGAGAGCATTCAAGGCAACCGGATCGTCAAGGCGTTCGGCATGGAAAAGTACGAGGAGCAAAAATTTCAACAGGAAAATTGGCAGCTTTTTAAACAATCGTTGCGCGCCAGTCGAACCCGCGCAATTGTCGCGCCCTCCATGGAACTGTTGGCCTCGATCGGCATCGGCGCGGTGGTTTGGTACGGTGGTTGGAGTGTCGTTGGGGGAGGACGCACACACGGTGAATTCATGGCGTTTATGGCCGCGATGTTTTTGATGTATGCGCCGTTTAAGGGACTGGCGCGAACGTATAGCGCCATTCAACAAGGATTAGCCGGTGCGGAGCGAGTTTTCGAGATCTTCGATGAGATCCCGGAAATTCGCGACAAGCCAAATGCACAAATCGCCCGGCCTTTTGCGAAAGCAATAGAATTCCAGAAGGTGAGTTTTGCCTACAAGGACGCGCCGGTGCTGAAAGAAATTGATTTGACGATCACCGCCGGGCAAATGGTGGCGGTTGTAGGAATGAGCGGTGTTGGCAAGAGCACGTTGGTGGATCTGATCCCAAGATTTTACGATGTGACCAGCGGGCGGGTGTGTGTCGATGGCGTGGACATCCGAGATTTAACGGTGCGTTCGCTACGATCGCAAATCGGCATCGTGTCGCAGCATACTTTTCTGTTTAACGACACCATCCGGAATAATATCGCTTATGGCGAACCCGAACGCCCGATGGAAGACCTCGTCGCTGCGGCCAAGGCGGCCCATGCCCATGATTTTATTATGGCTCTCCCGAAGCAATACGACTCCACGATCGGCGAGATGGGTATGCAGCTTTCAGGTGGCCAGCGCCAGCGTTTGGCGATCGCGCGTGCCTTGCTCAAAGATGCACCGATTTTGATCTTTGACGAAGCGACTTCGGCGCTGGACGCCGAGTCTGAACGTTTGGTGCAGGACGCTTTGGAAAATCTGATGACCTCCCGGACGACCATCGTTATCGCTCATCGGCTGTCGACGATCCGCAAAGCGGACCGGATCGTTGTGATGGTCGATGGCGCTGTCGCGGAAGAGGGAACCCATGAAGAGCTGCTGCGCAAGAACGGCGAGTACAGCAGGCTCTATTCTATCCAAGCCTTGGAAGAAGGCGAAACCGAGAAGCCGGAACTGCTGCATTAATCCGTGTCTGCGCGCGTGTGGTACGTCATTTATAATCTAGCTTTAACCTTCGCGTTCTTGCTTGTCCTGCCTGTGCTGCCTGTGGCGCTGCTGTTCGGCCGTTATCGGGACGGATTGGGGCAGCGATTGGCCGTTTATCCTGACAACCTGCGCCGACGCATAGGTTCGTCAAGACCAATTTGGATTCACGCGGCGTCGGTAGGGGAAGTACGCTCCGCCGAGTCGCTCGTGCGCGAGCTCAAGGCGCGGGCGCCGGCGCGCCGTGTGTTGCTGTCTACTTTCACTGCCACCGGAAACCGCATCGCACGCAGTCTACCCGGCGTCGACGCGGCGATCTATCTGCCGCTGGATCTTGCCTGGACCGTTCGCCGCGCGGTGAATACTTTTAATCCTTCACTCTTGATGATTATTGAAACCGAGATCTGGCCCAATCTGTTACGCACGGCTTTCCGTCGCGGCATACCCGTCGTGCTCTTGAGCGGGCGTTTGTCGGAACGTGCTTGCGCGCGTTATTCGCTCCTACGCTCTTTCTTCTCCAACGTACTCGGGTTCTTTACAGTCTTGGGAATGCAGTCAGCCGGTGATGCGGCCCGGATCGTGCAACTCGGTGCCGAGAAAAAAAAGGTGGCAGTCGTCGGCAGTTTAAAATATGCAGCGTATGCGGATAGTCGCGGCGGAGAGTTGCGAGCGGTGAGCGATCAGAGCCGCCAATGGATCGTCGCGGGCAGCTCGCATCGCGGTGAGGAGGAAATCCTGCTGCAGACGCTCCAATCCGTGCGCCAGCGGTTTCCGAAAGTTTCGCTCATATTGGCACCGCGTCATCCGGAGCGTTTTGCCGAAGTGGAGCAACTACTACGCAACAGTCCATTTGGATTTCAGCGCAAGAGCCGCCTCCTGAGGGATCAGTACTTTGCTCAAGACGTTTTGTTGCTCGATACCGTAGGCGAGCTCCGTGAATTTTTTGCCGTCGCTGATGTTGCGTTCATTGGTGGCAGCTTGGTCGATGTCGGCGGGCACAATGTGTTAGAACCGGCGCGCTTGCGAAAACCGATTGTGTTCGGGCCCCATATGGCCAATTTCAAAAGTATCGCCGAGGAAATGAAACGCGCCGGAGCGGCTATCGAAGTGCGCGATGCCGATGAGTTGGCGCGGGTGTTGATCGCGTTGCTGGCCGATACCGGCACGCGCGAACGGATGGGAGAGTCGGCGGGCCGGATCGCCGGCGCTAACCGCGACGCCCTGGCGCGCAATTTCGCCTTGGCCGAGCCTTACCTGTGAACGCCTCGGTTACGCGAACGGATCGCCGATGACCGAGAAGTTGGCTCGTGAGGTCTGGGAGCAGAAAGGGCTCCGGGGCAAGTTTCTATCGACGCTACTATTGCCCGTATCGCTGCTCTTTGCGTGTATAGTACAATTGCGCAACGGGCTTTTCCGAGTCGGCTGGATGAAATCGGCACGGTTGCCGCGTCCGGTTATCAGCGTAGGTAACCTTACCGTCGGTGGCACCGGCAAGACGCCGACTTGTTTGTGGCTGGCAGGAGAGTTGCGTCAACGCGGTTTTAGAGTCGGCATCTTGAGCCGTGGCTATCGGCGGCGCGAGAGCACAACGCGAGTTTTGCTGCCAGTGGCAGAAAAACTTAGCGCAGCGGAAAAGGATGGCGAAGTATTCAAAGCTGGCGACGAGCCGCTGATGATGGCGCGACTTTATGGGCAAATGGTTGGGGTCGCTACCAACCGCAGCGAGGCCGCTGCGGCGCTGCTGCGCAGTGCTGAGATCGATGTCTTCGTGTTAGATGACGGGTTTCAGCATCGGCGGGTAGCACGGGACGTGGATTTATTGCTTTTGGGCGCGGATACGTCAGGGAGGATGCTCCCTGCCGGGCCATTCCGTGAGCCGAGAAAAAATCTCCGTCGTGCTGATTTCCTGCTCACCACGGGGAATCACGGCACGTGGAACGGCCTCATCCCCAAGCGTCTCGATGCGCTTACCTACAACGCGGTGCTACGTCCGGTGTGTTTGGTCGGCTTTGGCCCGGCGGGACTTAAAGAATATCCGTTGACGCTGCTTTATCGCAGTAAGATTCTAACCGTGACCGGAGTCGCCGATCCGCAAGGGCTGTACCAGTTCCTTCACGACTGGGACGGAGAAATCGTTAGGACTCTCGAATTCTCGGATCACCATTTTTATACCATTGCCGATTGGCAGGAGATCAATCGAATGGCACGTCTGGTGGATTTGATCGTCACGACCGAGAAGGATATTCTGAAGCTCAATCGCTTTCCGTTCGCCAGGGACAAGCTGTTGGCCCTTAGGGTTGTCATGACAGTAGAGGACGGTGATACCCTCATCAATGGTATTGTCGCAAAGATCCGGACGGCGACGGGCGCTGTTTGATGGCATCGAACCGAAGCAAAGCGGTATTTCTTGATCGTGACGGCACGTTGATTCGGGACGTTGGCTACCTGCGGCGTATGGAGCAACTGGAGATTCTCCCTGGGGTGCCTGCAGCATTGCGCGTCCTGCGGCAACACGGCTTCAAGCTTGTCGTGGTGAGTAACCAGTCGGCGGTGGCTCGTGGGTGGTTGTCTGAAAAAGATCTGCGCAAGATCCATGACGCGCTCAACGCGGCATTGGCGCAAAGCGGCGTGCAGCTCGACGGTATTTATTACTGTCCGCATCATCCCACGGAAGGGAATGGGGCTTACCGGATGCATTGCCGTTGCCGGAAACCGGACATCGGCATGATTGAACGCGCTTCGGCTGAACTCGGGTTGGTGCCGGAAGATTCCTACGTGGTCGGTGACCAGAGAACCGATCTGGAGCTTGCCGCGCGGATCGGCGCCATCGCCATTTTGGTGCGCGGGAACGGATCCGCGATGACGGCTGGCGCTACCCTGGGGGCGATCGTTCCCGATTTATGGCAGGCCGCGCGGTGGATCATCGAGCACGACCAGTGCACGGAAAAAAAAGGGGTGGTATGAAATCAATCGTGACCGGGGTCGCCGGCTTTATCGGCTCGCATTTGGCGGAAGCGCTGCTGGCCGATGGCCATGAGGTTATCGGGCTCGACAGTTTTCTCGACAACTATCCGCGGTCCTTCAAAGAAAATAACCTTAACGCCCTTCTCCATGCCCCCCGCTTCAAGTTCATCAACGACGACCTACTGACTTTGGACTTGAAAGATCTGCTGCAAAACGTTGATTACGTGTTTCATCTGGCCGCGCAACCGGGTGTGAGATCAAGTTGGGGGCGTGAGTTTAGCCGCTACACCGAAAACAATATCATGGCGACTCAGCTGCTGCTGGAAGCGGTCAAAGAACTGCGGCTAATGAAGTTTGTCTATGCCTCGACGTCGTCGGTTTATGGAGATACCGATGATTTGCCGATGCGCGAGGAGGGCGCGACTCGGCCGGTTTCGCCCTACGGCGCGACCAAGCTCGCTGCCGAACATCTTTGTCATCTTTATTGGCGCGCGTTTGGCGTGCCGACCGTGTCGCTCCGTTTCTTTACGGTTTATGGACCGCGCCAGCGGCCGGACATGTTCTTTCATATCTTCATGCGCGGTCTAGTGCGCAATCAGGAGGTGCCGCTTTACGATGACGGCGAGCAGACCCGCGATTTTACTTATTGCGGCGATATCGTTGACGGCATTGTTGCCGCGGCTCGCTATCCCGGACACGGCGAAATCTTCAATTTGGGCGGGGGCTCGGAGGTGAGTTTGCTTGATGCCATCGGCGTCGCCGAGCGAATCGCCGGACGGAAGGCGAACCTTCGTCGCTTCGACCGTCAACGCGGTGACGTGCGACATACCCGTGCCCGGCTCGACCTAGCAAGAAACAAATTGGGCTATGCGCCCAGGATCAGCCTCGAACAAGGTTTAACCCAGCAGTGGAACTGGATTTCAAAGCTTTACGGTTGAAAGTGGATCGGCCGACGTTTTGGCGGCTCGTCTACGCAAGCGAGGTAGCAAATGAAGCAGTACACGGAAGAAGATGTCGGCAACATCATTTCGCTCGAGCACATCAACGTGCAGGTTCCTGATCAATCATTGGCGCTGCTTTTTTATGTGGTCGGGTTGGGCCTGACGCGCGATCCATACCTGACGGTGGGGTTGAACAACATGTGGATCAACGTCGGGGAGCAACAGTTTCACCTGCCAACCCGGCCTGCGCAAACGATTCAGGGACACATCGGGTTGGTAGTGCCGGATCTTGATGATCTCGAGGCGAAGTTAAGGTCTGTGGCCGAAGGGCTCAAGGGCAGCAAATTCTCCGTTCAGACGAAAGCGGATCATCTTGCCGTGACGTGCCCCTGGGGTAATCACTTTCGTTGTTACATGAGCCAGCCCGCGTTTGGCGATATGGCGCTGGGTATTCCGTACGTGGAATTTGCCGTCACGCCCGGCACTATGGAGTCGATCCTTGGGTTCTATCAGGCCGCGTTCGCCGCGCCGGTGGCCCTCGAAAGTGATTCCTCTGGCTCCGTCGGTTATGTGAAAATTGGCCGGATCCAATCATTGCGTTTTCGCGAGACTCAAGAGCCGATTGCGCCGTACGATGGGCATCATGTCGCCATTTATGTGGCGAATTTCTCCGGACCCTACGAGTATTTGAAAAACCGTGGCCTGATTTCGGAAGAGGTGCGCAATCACCAGTTCCGTTTTCAGACGATCGTCGAACCGCGCGACGGCAAGCCGGTCTTTGCGTTGGAACATGAGGTTAGAAGCTTGCATCACCCGATGTTTCAACGGCCGTTTGTCAATCGGAACCCGGGCCAAAGTCAACGGGTTTACCACCGTGGACGGGATGCTTTCGTGCCTTTTAGCGGTTCGGTGCCCTGATCCGATCGGTCCAGTTTTTAAATAGTATGAGCCATTGAGTGCGGAGGAATGACATGGCGATCAGCAAAGAGCTTCTGGAGATCCTGGCATGCCCGAAGTGCAAGGGCGATATTCAATTGAACGAAACCAATGACGGACTCGTGTGCAATGCCTGTCGTCTCATGTATCCGATCAAGGACGACATACCCGTGATGCTCATTGATGAGGCGATTCGACTCTGAAGCGCTATGGCGCCGGTAAGTTGGGACAACGTCTTAATCCTACAGACAAGCTTTATCGGCGACACGGTTTTGACTCTGCCTCTGATTGCCGAGGTGCGGCGCCGTTTCCCGGTAAAGAAGCTCACCTTCTTGTGCATCCCATTGAGCCGCGAGCTGCTGCTCGACCATCCCGGGATCGACGAAGTCATTACGGACGACAAGAAGAATTCGGATCGCGGCTGGCGGGGGCTCCGCCGCACGGCCGCTCGGTTGAAGGAAAAAAAATTTACGCTGGCCTTGACGCCACACAAGTCTTTACGCAGCGCATTGATTCTCTACCTCGCCGGGATTCCGCATCGCGTCGGCTTCCGCGAGAGCCGTGGCTGGTTTCTCTTTCAGCAGCGGCCTAAGCGCAGTGCCGTGCTCCATGACGTCGAAAGAAACCTTTCGGTGTTGCAAGCGTTCGGCGTGAGTCCCGGACAATGCCAGCGCAAACTCGATTTGCCGGTGAGTGCAGTAATACAACAGAGCGTGGACGAGAAACTGCGCGCCCTCGGCGTTACGGAAAAGGAAGTGGTGTTCGGCATCAGCCCCGGATCGGTATGGCCGACCAAACGTTGGTCGACGGCCGGGTTCGCGGCTCTGGTTCGAATGCTGCAACAGAGATACGGCTGCCGAATATTACTCTTCGGCGGGTCCGCAGATGCCGGCGTCGTCGCAGAGGTGCAGCGCGGCTGCGGCGAATCGGCAATCAGTTTGGTTGGAAAACTCGGGTTGCGTGAATTGCCGGCCGCGATCAACCGCTGCCGCGTCTTTATCACCAATGACAGCGGTCCGATGCACGTCGCGGTTGCGCGCCAGGTGCCGACGGTCGCAATTTTTTGCGCCACAACTCCTCAGTTGGGTTTTTACCCCTATACGGAAAATGCGATTGTTGTTCAAAGAGATTTGTCTTGCCGACCCTGTACCTCCCACGGGGGGCGGCGTTGTCCGCTGGGAACCGAGGATTGCATCCGCCAAATTTCTCCGGATGCGGTCGCGCGGGCGGTGGAAAAAATCCTCGAGGGTCGCCGTCGGCTGTCGCCGCTAGCCTTCCAACCGAGGGTGATGACGGTCTGATCATGCGCTTCAGTTTCCTGGCGCGCTAGCATGCTCACTGACAAGACGATTTGGGGCGTTATCCCGCACGGGTTCAGGAGGGTCACCGATGGCCGCGGCAGCCGTTTGGTTGTGCGCGAAGACCGCGCGATGGATATTGACTTTTCCACATGTCGCGATGTTCCGGGTGGCACGCGCGACCGTCGCCACTACGGAAGGGGACCGCTCGATGCGATCCGCTTCCGGGACGGTGACACGGCCCTAGTCCGCCGCTATCAACACGGCGGGCTCTTTCGCCGAATAACCGGGGGCTGTTTCGTCGCTTGGCCGCCGCGGCCGTTTCGCGAACTGGCGATCACCGAGGAACTCCGGCGCCGTGGATTTCGCACCGTCGAAGTGTACGCAGCCTGCGTCGAACGTGTTGCCGGCCCGTTTTACCGCGGCTGTCTGGTCACGCGTGAACTCAGGGGCGCCAAGGATCTGTGGGCCACCTTGCAAGGCGAGCTTGCCGGCCGGGGCCAGGTAACTGCGGTGCTCAAGGCTAGTGCCGAGATTGTTTGCGCCATGCATCGGGAGGGGGTTTATCACAGCGACTTGAACTTGAAAAACATCTTGATTCGGTTTAACGGCGGTGGCGTCGATGGCTACGTCATCGATTTCGACAAAGCCAAGCTATTTTTGGGCAAACTGCCGCCGCGTTTAGCCCAGGAAAATCTCGGCCGCTTGCGGCGATCCGCGCTGAAGCTTGATCCCGAACAGCGATATTTAAGCTCCTCTGCGTGGAATGAGTTTTTGGAATTTTATTATGCAGCCGAGCGTTGACGTCACGCCGCAAAGAATTCTCATCGTCCTCCACGGTTCGATCGGCGATGTCACAAGGGCGTTGCCGCTCGCGGACTTGCTACGTAAGAAATTTCCGCAAGCGTTCTTGGCTTGGTCGATCGAACCGTTGTGTTTCCCTTTGCTGCAGCAGAACCCGGCGATTGACGAGATCATTGTGTTTGACCGGGCACACGATTGGAGAAAGGCTCACGGCTTTTTGGCACGTGTGCGGCGTGGCAAATTCGACTTGGTGCTCGATCTGCAACGAGTTTTCAAGAGCGGGTTCATCAGCTGGTGGTCGGGATCTGCGATGCGGATTGGTTTTCATCGCCGCGACGCTAAGGAACTCAATTGGATCTTCAACAACCGTCACATT
The DNA here is from genome assembly GCA_036554745.1 of Binatia bacterium. Lineage (GTDB taxonomy): Bacteria > Desulfobacterota > Binatia > UBA9968 > UBA9968 > DP-20. The sequence continues at coordinate 40,464 of DATBMR010000204.1, read as the reverse complement.
CCCGCGTGTGGCGACGGTATACCCAAGCTCGAACATTATCTGAAGTTCGCCGACTACCTCGGCATCGAGCGCTGCCCGCTGGAATGGGATTTTCACCTTACGGCGGATGAGCGGGCTTCGGTTGATCGCCTCCTCGGACAAGACAGCCGCGCCTTCGCCGTGCTTTTCGTCGGGACGCGATGGGAAAGCAAACAATGGTTTCCGGCTCAGATCGCGCAATGTGCCGACCGCTTGCAGCGGAGACATGGGTTAGATGTGGTTTTGCTGGGAGCTCAGGACGATTTGGATCTGGCGAACGAAGCCTGCGCGCTCAGTGGGGTGAGGTTGATCAATCTGGTCGGGCGTACTTCGCTGCGAGAAGCGATCGGCATCATCCAAAGGGCGCGACTCGCTGTCGGTCCGGATACCGGGTTAATGCATATCGCAGCCGCGGTAAAGACACCCGTCATATCACTTTGGGGCGCCACGCGTCCGGAACGAACCGGGCCCCATGGATTTGCCCGATTAGTCATTCAAGGAGCGGCGCCATGCGTTCCTTGCGGGCGTCGAGAATGCACGATCGGCCGCCTCTGCATGCGTTCTATCACGATTGAACAGATCGACGGCAAAATTCGCCAAGCTCTGGAGTACAAGCGGGCCGAGCCGATTTACCATGCCAGCGGTGAGTGATTATCAGGCGATCTCATTGGGGGAATGGCGCGTGATGCTTCGTTCCGCCTTATGGAATCTCGACCTGCAAAAAAAGGTGTTTGAACTTGTCGATCGTCAGCCTTGGGCAAAGCACCCGCAAACGCTTCTCTTCCGTAGCCCCAGTGGCGCGCCAGGCACTGCTTATTATTTGAAAGTCTTTCACCCATCGAAGGGAAGCACTGCGTTCAAAGATGTTTTTAGGAGTTCCAAGGCACTGCGCGCGTGGCGCCAAGGTCTGGCGTTGAATGAAGCCGGATTTGAGGTCCCCTTGACGATCGCCGTCGGCGAACAAAGACGATTTCGCATTTTGCGTCGCGCTTTCCTGCTAACCCGGGGCGTCGATGCGGAACCACTCCACATATTTCTGCATGGTTTGCTCGAGTCCGGTGAGAGTAAAGTTTTGTTGGCGCGCAAACGGGAGGAGCTCAAGCGTTTGGCTGGCCTTATTCGCCAGTTTCATTTTAAGGGATTCGTCCACGGCGACCTGGTGGCGTCGAACATCCTCGTGGCGGATGGCAATGGCCGGGCGAATTTCTATCTGATGGATAATGATCGTACGCGGCATTATCCGTGTTGGCTGCCGCAGTCCTTGTGGAGGCGTAATCTGGTTCAGCTGAATCGGATGCCGTTGCCCGGCATAACTTTGCAGGACCGTATGCGATTTTTTCACGCTTATCGGGGCACGCGGCAACTGACGAATGCTGACCGCGACTTGGCGCGCTGGTTGGAGCGCCAAACGCGCCGGCGCCGCCAGGAATGTGACGGAGCGGAAGCTTCCGGTGACTTCCGACGGCTGATGAGTTGGTCACCTCACTTCCGTAAATCTTCGGATGTGCCAAGGTTCGGATAAATGCCGTTTTTTTCTCATCCGCGGTCCTTTAGTCGGGCACTCGCTTGAAAAAAGCGCAACAAAGCGCCGCCTCTTGAAGATCGCCCTCGTTCATAAGCGACTCGATCTGAATGGTGGAACCGAAAGGGATCTGTTCCGAACAGCAGAAGGTTTGCGCGACCTCGGTCACGACGTCCATCTGTTTTGCAGCGAATATGCAGTGGCGCCGCCGAAGAATACCATTGCACACCGTGTTCCAGTCATTCCTTTTGGCAGAACTGTGCGGCTGTGGACCTTTGCCTGGTTCGGCCATCGAGCCGTCGAGCGTGCCCAGTACGACGTTGTCGTCGGCTTTGGCCGTCTCGCGCATCAGCATGTCCTTCGCGTCGGTGGCGGCACGCATCGCGGTTTCCTTGAGCGCATGGGGCAAGCCGAGGGTTGGCCGCGACGGATTTGGCAAAAACTGAGCCCCTATCACCTAAGCTTATTGGCGATCGAGAAGCGACAGTATGCAAACTTGAACTCAAAAAAAATCCTTGCCGTTTCGGAGCGTGCCAAGGCAGATATCGTCGCTCATTACGCAGTGCCCGCCGAAAAAATCACCGTTCTTTATAATGGAGTTGACCTGGAGCGTTTTCATCCGCGGAAACGAGGAGAGTGGCGCGATCAAATCAGAAGGCGGTGGAAGATTCCCGGCGCTTCCCCCGTGGTCTTGTTCGTCGGGAGTGGCTTTCGCCGCAAGGGGCTGGATCGACTCCTGTCCATGTGGAACTCGCCGAGCCTTGGCCAAGCGTTTCTTCTCGTGGTCGGAACCGACGCGCGGTTCGACCGCTACCAAGCGCGGGCAGCCGTGATCGCCCCGGAACGGATTATCTTTGCCGGCCGCCAAGAGGCTGTAGAGAACTATTACGCCGCCGCCGACGTTGTTGTTCTGCCTTCGCTTCAAGAAGCTTTTGGCAACGTCGTCTTGGAAGCTTTGGCGGCCGGCCTACCCGTAATGGTGAGCCGCGATGTCGGCGCCGCCGAGATTCTTCGCGGTTCTCTGGCGCAAGGAATTGTCGATCTGAATAAGGGGAGCCAAGGAGTCGAAACAAAGCTCTTGTGGCTCCTGGAACAGTCCAAGAATCTCTGCTGGATGCAGCAGGCGAGGAGCCTCGCCGAGGAATATTCCTGGGCAAATCATTTCCACCGGCTCGAAGCCTTGTTGCTGGAAAGCTGTCAAAGTTCCGTTGGTGCGCATACCTGAATTTAATTTGGAGACGCGTGACGGCGCCAAGATATGGATCTCACGATCGTCCTCGGATCCGGCGTTCGTCGATCTGCTGGGCGATCCCGACCGCCTACTGAGCGACCCGAAGTGCCTGGTCATTAAAGACCAGAAAAAAATCAAAGTCGGTCGCCTCACAGTGACGATCGGCGGTTCCCCACGGTCCGTGTATATCAAAAGATATGATGCGTCTTCGCTTCGTTCTGCGCTCTTGGGTAAGGTCGCGCAATCCGGCGCCTTGCGCTCCCTTCGCGGCGCTGTGTTGCTTCATCAAGCGGGGATACCGACAGTGACGCCGGTGGCGGCGGTGGAAAATCGGCGCTACGGCATCATCTATAAAAGTTTTTTCATCGCCGAAGAGATCGTGTCCGGAAAAACCGCGGATGCTTACTGGCAGGAGAACTTGCAGCACCTAAACGGACCGGCAGGTGTGAAGCGTAGGCTGGCTTTCCTAAGGCAAGTGGCAGGGCTTTTCCAAAAGTTGCACGCCCAGCAGATTTACCATGGCGACCTTAAGGATGCCAATATTCTCGTGGCGGCGCGGTGCGATAGCCGCTCGACCGAATTGTTTCTCCTCGATCTCGACGGCGTGAGGCGATACACCCGGCTGGGCCAGCGGCGGCGGATCAAAAACCTTGTCCAATTATACCGCACCTTAGGGCGATCGGTGCCGCCGCCACAACGTCTGTTTTTTCTCAAATGCTATCTGGGACCGTTGTTCGGAGACCGTCATTTCAAACGTAAATTGATTGGGCGTGTTTTGAGGTTTGCGACGCAGATCGAAGAATTCAAAGCGCGCCGCAGATGGGGTGACAATGTTAGTTGAGGTATTGTGACGGATCTTATAATCGCGCTTGGGTTGCGTCCGGCATGTCCGTGAAGCTGGTCTCCAGAGAAAAGGCCCTATGTTCGTTCGACGGACAAGGCTTTAGCTCAAGAATCTTCCCAAGATTGGCAAATTGAAGATCGCAGCGTCCGACCATCGCATAGGCTTTTACGCGGAAGCGAAAACCGTCTTAATAAGCGGAGTCGCGCCGTTAGAATTGACGGCGACGGGGCGATTATCTTGCTGCCGAGGCCAACGCACTACGTCATCTCTTTCCAGATTTGATCGCTGCACCCCGTCCTTACGATGTGGCGTGGGAAAAAACATTTGTCGGAAGCCGTCAGGATAGGATATTATATAAGAAATCCTCTCAAAGTTACGGAAAGCAAAGTAGTGGATCACCCCAAAGTCGTCGTGGTCATGCCGGCATATAACGCCGCTAAGACTCTGCGTGTGACCTACAATGCGATTCCGAAACAGGATGTCGATCACGTCATTCTGGTTGACGACGCCAGCCGCGATGAGACCTTACAGGTCGCCAAGGATCTTAATCTTGAGGTGTTTGTTCATGCGCGCAACTACGGCTACGGTGGTAACCAGAAAACCTGTTACACCGAAGCCCTCAGAGCCGGCGCGGATATTGTGGTCATGCTTCACCCGGATTATCAGTACGATCCAACTTTGCTACCGCGGGTGATAGCTCCGATTAAGTCTGGCAAAGCCGACGTTGTCTTGGGTTCACGACTGATGAAGGGAAACGTCGTGCAGCAGGGAATGCCTTGGTGGAAGTTTCTCGGGAACCGATTCTTGACGATGATTGAAAACTGGGTCTTGAAGCAAGATCTTGCCGAATATCATACCGGCTACCGGGCTTTCAGCCGGCGCGTCTTGGAAGAAGTGCCATTTTTGCTTAATTCCGACAACTTTGTCTTCGATCAGGAGATGCTGGTTCAAGCGATTCATCTCGGCTTTCGCGTCGAGGAAGTTCCCGTGCCTACACGATACTTCGCAGAAGCGTCTAGTGCGAGCTTCTATGCCAGCATGATCTATGGCTTGAGTATACTCGCTTTACTGCTGCGGTATCTTTTGCATCGGGGCGCCTGGGTGTCTCAAAAACAATTCGAATGCTTCACAGCGCGTTACCGCAGAGCGGAATGACGGAAGCCGCTAAAGGCTCGCGACCCTACCGTCTAAAACGGTTTAAGTACAACAGTCATTATTGGATTCTCAAGTTTCTCTCCGCGGCGCGTAGACCGCTGCGGATCTTGGATATAGGCGCTGCGGACGGGTACCTGGGCGCGCTTCTCAAACAGCAAGGACACTACTTAGTCGGTGTAGAAAGTGACTCTACGCTCGCGGAAAAAGCGCGTGGCTACTACGACGTGTTTCATTCTGTGGACGCCGAAAGTTTCGATTTTCCCTCACGGGGAGAGTTCGACTTTATTTTACTTGCAGATGTGCTGGAGCATTTGAAAGATCCCGCCGGATTATTGCGGCGCGCGTTGCCATGTCTGAACGCCGGCGGCGAAATCATCATATCCTTGCCCAATATTGCCCATCTATTGATCCGCTTGGATCTACTGTTTGGATATTTTCAGTATACAGATCGCGGGATTCTCGATCGCACCCATCTAAGATTCTTCACCCTGGCCAGTACGCGACGGATGGTTCAGGACGTGGGTTGCCGGATTCTGGAGCTGAAACCGACCCCCGCTCCCGTTCAGCTGGTTTGCCCCTGGACTGAGCGGCCGGTTTTTGCAACGCTTCACGAAATTCACTTCCTGCTTGTAAGAAGCTGGAAGACGCTTCTGGCCTATCAGTTCGTCTTGCGCGTCGCTCCTGATCGAGCGATGGACGTTTAATTTCCACAGTGGCGCTTTGCCCAGGCCGCGCAGTTCCGTTTTCCGCCACAGGTAGAAACGGTGATCTCTGCAAAGATTCTATGCGGGAGATATAAAGTGCGATCCTCCCTCCCAATGTCCGCATTCGCGGATGTCGATATTGTCCGTCGGCCCGAGCCTTCCAATAGCCATGAATAGACCTATCATATCGGTGGTTATACCGACCTTTAACAATGCTTCGCTGCTGAGGGAGACGCTTGACACTGTCAAGAGTCAGACCCTGAGGGACGCTGAGACCATTGTGATCGACGACGGATCGACCGACGAAACAGCAGACACCGTTAAGCGCTATTATCCAGAGGTCGTCTATCACTATCAGGCCAACGAAGGGCAAGCCGGGGCTAGAAACAAAGGCGTATTGTTAGCACGGGGTGAGTACGTCGCGTTCTGTGACCATGACGACCTATGGAACGAGCAACATTTAGAGAAATTAAGCGCGTGCATCACGTCCCATTCGAATACCGGGATGGTATTTGACAATGCCGAATACTTTGGAAACGGCGTTGGCTATAAGCTGTGTCTGACACCGAAACTTTCCAAGTCTCTGGATTCTAAGATCGTTGGGCTGAACTTTCTGCTGTGGAAATATCCCATAGCGTCCATGTCGGTGGTTATGGTCAGAAGAGACTGTTTTCAAAGCCTCCAGGGTTTGAACCGGAGCGGTGGTGCGATGGACGACTACCATTTCTATCTTCGTATGGCTGCCAGCCGAGACGTGCGTTACGTAGACTATGTGGGTTGCAGAAAGCGCGTAAGCCCTTCGAGTCTCTCCAGCTTGGTCAATCTCAAATATACGAACGTGCTTTACTTGGAAGACCTCCTAAACAATTACCCTGAGGTTGTGCGCAAGATTGGAATGATCAGTTTCCGCGCCCGCCTCGGGAGGAAATACTTCAAGCTGGGACGGTACTATTGCCGCCATAAGCAGCAAACCCTGGCGAGGGAAATGTTCCGGAAGGCTTACCGCACGAATCCTCTCAACCTGCGCTATCTTCTCCAATTTCTGAAGATCGGGTTTGCCGGATAAGAAGATGAGCGAGGATCTTAAGTATGACTATAGTGTGGCAGACGAACTGCACAAGCCGTATTCCATTTTTGCGAAAATATATGCGCTGATTCCAGGCGGAAGCGAGGTGCTCGACGTCGGATGTCATACCGGTCGGTTTGGTGCGTGCCTCAAAGAAAAAGGATGTCGCGTAACCGGTATCGAGCTGAACAGCGAGGCTGCAGCGCGCGCTAGGCTGGTGCTCGATGATGTTCGCTGCGCGAGCGCCGAAGACCCGGCGACCTTTAAAGAACTCGACAGGCGTTACGATGTCATACTGTTCCTCGACGTTCTAGAACACTGTCGCAGTCCTGAAGAAGTATTGAAATCGGTGCAACATGCGCTGACGCAACAGGGTTTTGTCATCGCTTCAATCCCAAATATCGCTAATTGGTGGGTGCGAAAAAATCTTTTCTTCGGGAGGTTCGAGTATGAATCGATCGGAATCATGGATGAGACGCATTTGAGATTCTACACCATTGATACGGCGCGCAAGCTTTTTCACGATGCCGGATACAATATCGAACTGATGGAACATCGCTATAGCTTTCCATTTTTTCGAGTTCGAAAAATTATTGGCGGAATGCTGGCCAAGGTGCTGGGACCGGTTTTGCCCGGTCTTTTCTCATATCAAATGGTTATCAAAGCGCGTCCCGAGGCGCCCTGTAACTGAGTTGAAGAAGCATGCGCGTCAATATGTATGCGTGAATTTGTAAGAGATTTTTGCAGGATATGCGATGAGACGCTTCATCTGGAGGAGCCCGTGGTCGAGATCGGATCTTTTCAGGTGGAAGGGCAGGAGGGCTTTTCCGATTTGCGACCCATCTTCGGCTCGAAGCAGTACATCGGCTGCGATATGAGGCCCGGCATCGGTGTGGATCGGGTTGAAAATCTTCCAAAGCTGTCGTTCCCGAGCGGTTCCATTCCTTCGATTGTGTGCCTGGATACTTTGGAGCACGTGTTCGAAATCACCGAGTCGATCCGAGAAATTTATCGCGTACTTTCCGACAAGGGAGTTTTCGTAGTATCATCGGTCTTCAATTTTCCAATTCATAGCCATCCTTATGATTTTTGGAGATTTACTCCCCAGTGCTTTGCGCGTTTGTTGGACATGTTTTCTTGTCAATTCGTCGCATCCCAGGGAAGCGAGACGGCACCCCATACGGTCTATGGGATCGGGTTTAAAGGGCGCAGCGCCCAGGAAATGATGCCGTGGTTTACTCGTTTCGAGCAGCGATTTCGCGGTGTACTGCAACAGAATCTTCGCAATGACGTCGAAGGGTTTTTCGGGAAGAAAATCGCCCGCCGCGGACGCGCTCGGGTGACTTGCGGTTATCCGTATTATCTTTGGCAGCGTCGGCGCTACGAGCGCGATCGGAAGCGGTTCTACCGATTGACGACGCGTTTTAAGTGACCGGTGGATCTGTCGCAGCAAACAATCAGGTGGCGTGATATCAAGATACATGGGCTGGCTTAAAAAAATCAGGCACCGTCCCCCGCACCTCAAGAGAGTTATCTCTGACGGTCTTCAATGGAGTTTGACCTATCAGAGGTCGGAGCTATGGCGAGACAATACGTGGTTGGGCGTGCCCTTTTGGCAGCACCCTCATGATGTATTGGTTCTACAGTCACTGTTACACGAAACCAAGCCCGATTACGTGATCGAAACCGGGGTCGCTCACGGCGGCTCCGCCATTTTTTATGCTTCGATGCTTCAACTGCTTGGGGGGAAGGGAGTGATCAGCATCGATATCAACATCCCCGAGGAAACCGTTCGTCGAGTTCGCGAGCATCCCTTGGGGAAACAGGTAACCCTCATCGAAGGAGACTCGGTGTCAGAGAGCGTTTTTCGGAAGATCGATGCGATCGTCGGCGAGCAATCGAACGCCATGGTGTGCCTGGATTCGGACCATGGGACGGACCATGTGTTTGCGGAACTAGGCGCTTATGCCAAATACGTTCCTCAACATGGTTATATGATCGCTCTTGACACAATCTGTCAGTGGCTTCCGCGATGGAAGAGCGACAATCCGCTGATCGCGGTCGAGAGATTCCTTGCTGTGCAGAAGGACTTTGTTCGTGCGCCGCGTTGCGACACGCTTTATTCCAGTTTTATGCCATCTGGCATCCTGATACGCGAGAGTGCGAGGTAGTCTTGAGAGTGCTCCAATAGTCGTCGTGAGCTTTCCCTGGTGATGTCTTTAGATAAGTGAAGATAAGTGAAGTGATAAAAGTTAGCCTACTTGTTCCGACCCGTAATAGAAAGGAAAGTCTTCGGCGGCTGTTGGAAAGTATCGATCGTATCGAGATCCCGCAGCAGGTACAGGTAAGTGTTACCGTGATTGACAATGGCTCCGCGGACGGCACAGCGGCATTTCTCACCGCGAAAATTAATCGACCGACGAACGTTTCTTTCCTGACCCTAACCGAATCACGGCAGGGCAAAGCGAGCGCTCTCAACCGGGGTCTTGCCTGCACGACTGGTGATGTTTTCCTCGTTATCGATGATGATGTGGTCGTTGACCCCCATTTGATCACTGGACACTTACAGGGCTATCGCGCAACCCATTTCGACGCGCTTCAGGGGCGTATTCTCCCAGGAGTCGATCCCGCAGGCAGGGGTGCGGATCCGGGCCGGCTGCGAGAGTACAATATCCCGCTGATCGACTACGGGAGCGATTATTGTGAAATTCGCGGTTTAACGGGAACCAACATGTCATTCAAGCGCGAGGTATTCGAGAAGATCGGTTTTTTCGATCCGCGCCTGGGCCCCGGCGCCGCCGGCTATAGCGAGGATAGCGAATTTTCCATCCGCGCTAGGCGGGCAGGCTTTAAGATCGGTTATACGCCGCATGCGATCGTTTACCACGAACTCAGTCCCGAGCGTTATGGACGCAAATATAATCGTGATGCGGAATATCGAAAGGGACTGAGTCGAAGCATCTACCGAGGTGACTCCATTTTGTTTCGAGTGATTCCCGATTTGCTGGCTAATTGCGTTCGCTACGGCTTTTATAAATCGATGGGACGGAGTCAAAAAGCCAACAAAACCGAGGGACGATTAATGAAACATTGGGGTTATTTGGCCGGAAAACTTCGCCGCTGATGACCTCCGAGTTTGGAGCAGTGTTACCAAGCCGCGATGGTACGGCTCAAGCACTTGGGCCGGCAGTTTCGGTCATCATCGCGACCTATAACCGCGCGACTTTCCTTCGTGAGACGATCGAGAGTATTCTTCAACAAACGTTTCAGGGATTCGAATTGATCGTGGTTGACGACGGATCGACGGATGATACACGTACCATCGTCGAACGCTTTGGCCCTCGGATTCAGTATTACTATCAGCCAAATCAAGGTCCGGCGGCAGCTCGAAATTACGGTGTACGGCGGGCACGCGCGCCATGGATCGCGTTTCAAGATTCGGATGACATATGCTCATCGGACCACTTGGAATCGCTTTTTGGATATGTGCGGGAACATCCGGAGTGCGGTATGGCCTTTGGCAATGGAGCCTATCTTGAGGGGCCTCAACACGACCGGGAAACGATTATCCCTAAGCGAAAATCTCAACGGTTCGAGACGAATGGGGTTCATCTTATCGATTTGTTCGAAAAGAGCGTTGTCCGGCTCCAGGCTGCAATTATATCGACCCGAGCCTATGAATCCGTTGGCGGCATGGATGCATCTTTGCGTATATGCGACGACTTGGATTTATTTTTCCGCTTGTGCATGAGCTATCCGATAAAGTATCTCAACCGGGTTGTCTTTTTCTATCGCAAACACCAGGGAAACCTCAGCCGCAATGAGGAATTGCGACTGACCGAAAACATTAAAGTCATCGAAAATTTGCTGCGCGCCTTTCCGGAGGCGCGGGAGATGATCGGAGCTGGCCAGGTGGCACGGCGGATAGCTTACCGCTACTATCGTCTGGCAAAGGGTCGTTGGAACAGAAACGAATTGCCTGGGGCCATGGAAGCCATCGACGCGGCTATTTCCCAAGCACCCTATTCCCTGAAGTATCGTGCTTACCGGTACCGGTGGAGAATCGCCAGTCAACGTGAATACTCCCGGGGTTAAGCGCGGTGCGAGAGATTTCATCTTTTTGGGTTGATCATCGGTGAGCGGCGGTTGCGAGCAAACCGAGCGACAAATTGTTGGAGCATGATCGCGCCGTGCTCAGACTCAAGGGATTTCATCGACTCGGGCCTGACGATATCTACAGTATGGTACAGCCGCTCAATGTTTCGTTGCGTGTTTGAATCCGATCGCTGCAAGGCCAACTCGCTGTTGGCAGAGAAGGTGAAACCGGGTGGCCGCTCGTAGTTCACGCTGGCGATGAAGGCGAGCACAAATCCGAGATCTCAGCGTCACGAGGTCTCGGCGATCGTCGTCTGCTTCAATGAAGAAGACCGGATCGAGGCCTGCCTCGAAAGTTTGCGGTGGTGTGATGAAGTGGTGGTGGTCGATTCGTTCAGCACCGATCGCACGCCTGAGATTTGCCGCCGTTATACCGACCGATTCATTCAGCGCCCGTGGGCGGGATATCGTGACCAAAAGGCCTATGCCCATTCCCAAGCGAGCAAAGAGTGGGTGCTGTTGGTTGACGCGGATGAACGGGTGAGCCCCGAGCTGCAAAAGGAGATTTTGGAGGTGCTGGCTTGCGACCCCGGCCAATACGCCGGCTACTCGCTGCCGCGCTTGGTTTACTATCTCGGACGATGGTGGCGCCGCGGTGGCTGGTATCCGGATTACGACATTCGCTTGTTCAGGCGCGACCGCGCGCGTTGGGGCGGTTCCGAACCCCATGAGAAAATTCTCATCGATGGCCCGGTGCGTCGCTTGCGCCATCCGTTGCATCATTATTCCTATCGCAACATTGAAGATCATGTCGGGCGCATCAACCGCTTCACTTCGATTTCGTCAAAGGAACTAAAAAGGCACGGCGCACGATGGCGACTCATTGACGCGCTCTTCCGCCCTCCCGCGCGTTTTTTCCATTCCTATATACTCAAACGCGGCTTTATGGAGGGATTTGGCGGCTTTCATGTCGCGCTCACCGCGGCAGTTTATGTTTTTCTCAAGTATGCTAAGCTTTGGGAGCTCGAATTGGAGGAGAAAAAGAAAATTGGGCGGAAACGGTGATTACCGCCGTCTTAGGATCCTGCATATCGATCCTGAAAAAAACTGGGGTGGCGGCGAGGCGCAGGTGCTCGGTTTGCTCGGTTATCTGGCCGCCAGGGGACATCAGAATGACCTGCTCGGGAATCCGCACGGATTGCTGTTGACGCGCTGCCGAACGCTCGATGTTCGCGCGCAGTCGATGATCATGCGCAACGATGCCGATGTCCGTTGTGTCCCGGCATTGCGCCGGCTCATCCGTGAACGGAATTACGACATTGTGCATTTTCATACCAAGCGGGCCCACGCGTTGGCGCTCTGGGTGCCGCGCAGCCATCCCCGCCCCAAGTATGTTGTTACTCGCCGAATGGACTATCCGGAACATCCGAGTTGGTATACGCGGTTTTTATACAACCGGCGGGTCGATGGCGTGGTGGCGATTTCGCGAGCCATCGGCGATCAATTGGCGAACGCCGGCGTGCATCAGGAAAAGATACGCTGCATATCGAGCGGCATCGATCCCGGAATATTTTCGCAAGTGAGCGGCTCCCATGCGGGCGCCGCTGACGTGTTTGTGGTCGGCTGCCTTGCTTCGCTCGAAGAGCGCAAAGGGCACCAGTATCTCCTTGAAGCCGCCGCCTTGTTGAAGGCCCAGGGATTGAAGATTCGCTATGAACTCGCGGGCGAAGGGCCCAGGCGTGCTCAGCTCGAGGCAGAGGTCACTCGATTAGGACTCTGTGAGCAGGTTCGTTTTCTGGGTTTTATCAACGATACCGCGAAATTCTTCGCGGAGGTGGATCTGCTCGCGATGCCGTCGCTCTACGAAGGTTTGGGCGTGGCCGCGTTGGAGGCTATGGCCGCCGGCCGGGCCGTTATTGCGACACGGGTGGGCGGTTTGACCGAATCTGTAATCGACGGCGCGACCGGATTATTGGTGCCGCCGCGCGACTCTGCTGCTTTGGCCAGGGCGATCGCCAAGTTCGCTGAATCGCGTTCGCTCGCGCAACGGATGGGCAGTTGCGGCCGCGAGCGCGTCCGCCGGTATTTTTCGCTGGAAACCATGGCGAAACAAAACGAATCCTACTACCAGGAGCTTGTGGGCTGCTCTCCCGATTGAACCGCCTCGGTATGTCCCGCCTCGGTGCGATTCTCGATAAATTCGCTGGCGCCCGCTTGTTAGTCGTCGGCGATCTCATGCTTGACCGGTACATTTGGGGCGAAGTCGAGCGACTTTCTCCAGAGGCTCCGGTGCCGGTGCTGCGGATCACATCCGAAAAAAACAGCTTGGGCGGCGCCGCCAACGTCATTCATAACGTACGTACGCTGAGCGGACGTGTTACCGCATGCGGCATCATCGGTCAAGACAGCGCCGGCGCGCGCATTGTCGCAGCTCTTCAAAAGATCGGTGCGTCAACCGCAGGAGTGATCACCGATCCGGGGTTTCACACTATTGAAAAGAGTCGCATTATCGCCAGTCCGCACCATCAACAAATCGTTCGACTGGATCGGGAGAATCGTCAAGCGATCGACAATACCATTTTGAAAAAAATGCGCCATTTCATCTCTGCTAAAGCGGCCGATTTCGATGCCATCGTCGTTTCTGATTATGGCAAGGGAACGATCCACGATGACATTCTCAATGCTATCGCCGCCGTTTGCGCTCGCCGGAAAATCGCTTACGTTATCGACCCCAAAAAAGAGCATTACGAATCTTATCGACATCCGACTTTGATCACGCCCAACAAAAGCGAAGCCAGCGAGGCGTCCGGCATTCCCATCCGAGATGAGCGATCCTTGCTTGCGGCGGGAAAAAAACTCGTTCGCAAGTGGCGCGCCGGGGCGGTCCTGATCACGCGCGGAGCCGAAGGGATGACGCTTTTCCGCTCGCGTGCAGCGGTTAGGCATTTTCCCACGGAAGCGCGAGAAGTTTTCGACGTGACCGGCGCCGGTGATACAGTGGTCGCGGTTTGCGCTTTGGCACTGGCAAGCGGGGCGGCGCTGTCCGATGCGGCGGTGCTAGCTAATCTAGCGGCCCGATTTGTCGGCGACGAAGTGGGCACGGTCGCCGTCCCGGTGGAAAAATTGCGAAGCAGCATCGAGGAAGCTTTATGAAGAGTATGACCGGATACGGGGAAGGATCGCAAACCGTGCGAGGGACCCAGGTGACCGTCCAGATCCGCAGTTTGAACCACCGGCACTTGGATTTGCAGCTGCGCGTGCCGCGCGAATATCTTTCCCTCGAAGAGGAGATTCGTAAGGCGCTGCGCAGCAAGATCTCACGCGGGCGGGTCGATCTGTTTGTCAACCGCTATGCGAAAACCCAGGCACGGAAGCTGGAGATTGACGAAGGGTTGGTCGGGCAGTACATCGAAGGTGTCAAACAACTCAAAAAGAAGTATCATCTGGCCGGCGAGGTCGGAGTGTCGCTGCTCTCCAATATCCCCGACCTGGTCCATGTGCGCGAGACTGAACCGGACCCCGAGATCGAAGCCCAAGCGGTACTGAAAGCGCTCCGGGTCGCGTTGAATAAACTGGAAAGATCGCGGGAGCGCGAGGGGGGGCATCTCAAAGCCGACATGGAGTCGCAGATTCGCCACCTGACGAGGATTGCCGGCTTGCTGGAACAACGCGTGGCGGAAATCCCGCTGAGATTGCAAAAGGGATTGCCTGAACCGTCCAACGGTCCGGGGACTGAGAAAGATTCAGTCGACATAGCGAGCGTGACTTTGAAAGGGGACGTCAACGAGGAAATCGTCCGATTGAAGACGCATGTGACGGTTCTGGCAAAGGTCACCCGCGAACGCGAGCCGGTTGGAAAGAAGATCGATTTTATGCTCCAGGAAATCAACCGTGAGCTCAACACGATCAGCTCGAAAGTGCCGCACCTCCCGGTCGTGCAGCTTGTCCTGCAAGGCAAAGAGCGAGTTGAAAAGATCCGCGAGCAAACGCAAAACATCGAATGAAACGCCGACCACGTGCGCCGGCAAGGCGGCTTGGGATCATTTTCATTTTATCGGCCCCCTCCGGCGCTGGGAAAACGACGCTGTACAACGGCCTTCGAAGAATCTATCCGGAGATTGCGTTGTCGGTTTCCTGCACCACGCGGAGGCGCCGGCCCGGAGAAGTCAACGGCCGTGATTACCGGTTCCTGACCGAGCGCCAGTTCGATGATCTCGGACGCCGCGGTGAATTTGCCGAGTGGGCCAAAGTGCATGACTACTTCTACGGCACGCCGCGCAAACCGTTGGAGCGCTGCGTTCGGACCGGCCGAGATATCCTTCTCGATATCGATGTTCAGGGCGCGCGCCAGATCAAGAAGGCCTATCCCGATGCTGTTTCCATTTTCCTTTTGCCGCCCTCGTTAGGTGAGCTCGAGCGACGCCTCGCGCGGCGCGGGACAGACGGCAGGGAAGCGATTCGCCGCAGGCTGGCCAATGCGCGAGGTGAAATCGGCGAGATAATTCATTATGATTATTTTGTGGTCAATCGGCAGGTCAAGGAAGCGGTGCGCGCTCTAAGCGCGATCGTCGATGCGGAGCGGGCAAGAATTTCACGGGTCACGGAGTGGCAGCTCGCGCCGCTGCGTCGGAACGCTCGCTAAGACCGATGGCAAAAGACGCAAAAATTACCGAGTTGGTCGATAAAGTGCAGTCCTATTATCCGGCCGCGGACGTCAATCTCATCCGCACGGCTTATGATTTTTCTGCCAAAGTCCATCAGGGCCAAAAACGTCTCTCCGGCGAGCCGTACCTGATTCATCCGATGGCGGTCGCAGATATCATCGCCGATCTCAAGCTCGATGTGCCCAGCATCGTCGGCGGCCTGTTGCACGATACCGTGGAGGATACCCTGACGACCTTGGATGAGATCAGGACGTTGTTCGGACGCGAGATCGCTGCTTTGGTCGACGGCGTCACCAAGCTCGGCCGCGCCAACTTCAGCAGCCGCGAGGAAAAGCAGGCGGAAAATTTCCGCAAGATGTTGCTGGCCATGGGCAAGGATGTGCGCGTCATTTTGATCAAGCTTGCCGACCGTGTCCATAATATGCGCACGCTCGATCATATGCCGCCGGAAAAGCGCATTCTCGTCGCTCAGGAAACCTTGGATATTTACGCGCCGTTATCGCACCGGCTCGGTATCGCATGGATCAAGGGCGAGCTCGAGGATTTGGCGCTCAAGTATCTCCATCCGGAGGTTTACTACCAGCTTAAACGCAACGTTGCCAAGAAAAAGAGCGACCGGGAAAAGTACATTGAGGAAGTGATCTCGATCATTACCAAGAACCTCGAAAGCGAAGGTATCGAGGCCGAAGTCACCGGGCGACCGAAGCATTTTTACAGCATTTATCAGAAGATGGAGAGCCAGAACTTGCTGTACGATCAGATCTACGATCTGGTGGCGTTCCGTATTCTGGTCGATACCCAGCGCGAATGTTACGAAGCCCTCGGAGTGATTCACTCGCTATGGCGCCCGGTGCCAGGGCGCTTTAAAGACTATATCGCTTTGCCCAAACTCAACATGTATCAATCGCTCCATACCAGCGTGATTGGCCCCTATGGGGAGCGCATCGAGATTCAAATCCGCACACACGAAATGCATCGCATCGCGGAAGAGGGCATAGCGGCGCACTGGCGCTACAAGGAGAGCGAGGAGTTCCAGGTCAGTGACATTCAACGGTTCGCCTGGCTCCGGCAGCTGCTCGAATGGCAAGAAAACCTGCAAGATCCCCAGGAATTTTTGCACAGCTTGAAGGAAGATTTGTTCTCGACTTCGATGTACGTCTTCACGCCCAAGGGCGATCTGTTGAATTTTCCCAAGGGCGCGACGGTGATCGATTTCGCTTATCGAATTCACTCGGAAATTGGCCACCGTTGTTCCGGCGCCCGCGTGAACGGTCAGTTGGTTTCGCTTAAATACATTTTGCGGAGCGGCGATACCGTTGAAATTATCACAACACCCCAGCAGGCACCGACAAGAGATTGGCTCAAGTGGGTGAAAACGCCGCGCGCGAAATCCAAGATCCGTAATTGGCTCAAAGCGCAGCAGCGGGAGCGGAGCGTGCTGTTGGGAAAAGAGATTCTCGAAAGCGATTTGCATCGTTACCAACTCGACTACCCGAAGTTACGTGAAGAGGGCAAAATCGCTTGGCTGACGAAAGAGCTGTCGATGAAGGATGAGGAGGCGTTGCTGGCATCGATCGGTTATGGCCGGATCACGACCCGGCATGTGCTTGCCAAGTTGTTGTCGCCCGACCGGCTCGAAGCGGGGCCCAAGAAAGCCGACGGCGCTCTCGAGTCTCTGTTTCGGCTGGTATCCAAGCAGAAGCGAGGTTTGGGTATTCGCGTCAAGGGTGTCGACGACGTTTTAGTGCGTTTTGCGCTCTGCTGTCATCCGCTTCCCGGGGAGAACATTATTGGCTTTATTACCCGCGGGCGGGGAGTCACAATTCACACCGTGGGATGTTCGACCGTGCTGGAAAGCGACCCGCACCGGAAAGTCGACGTGAGTTGGGAGGAGACCGAGCAGCCGCCCCGACCCGTGAAGATCGAAGTGACCTGCATCGACCAGCCCGGGCTGCTGGCGGCGATCAGCGCCGCGATTACCAACTCGGAAGCCAACATCGCGCGCGCTCAAGTGCGTACTTTCACGAGCCAGAGGGCGATCAACACCTTTGAGGTCATGATCAAGAACTCACAGCACCTCGACCGCGTGCTGCAAAATATTTCGAAAGTGAAAGGGGTCTATAAAGCGGTACGGGCGCGCGGCAGGACCGGCGGGAGGAGCGACTCAGAACCGGTGCATGAGCTGCACTGATAGCGAAGGCAGAAAGCTAAGCGACCTTCTGGACGCGACCCGAGTGGATGCAATCGGTGCAGACCAAGGCGCGCTTAACGTGCCCTTCAAACTTCGCCTTGACCCGCTTGAGGTTGGGACGCCAAATGCGTTTTGACTTATTGTTGGCGTGGCTGACGTTATAACCGACGGAACGTTGTTTGCCGCAGATCGCGCAAGCTCTAGCCATTTTACTTTCGTATCCTTTCAATAATCTCGGTTGTCGAATGACCCTTTAAGTAGGGGATCACGCGGACGCGGCCACCATCCCGCTCGACGATGTCAGCACCGACAATTTGATCCGTGCCCCAGTCCCCCCCCTTGGCCAGCACATCCGGTTTAATCGCGGCGATGAGCTTGCAGGGATCAGGCTCGTCGAACAAGACGACGTAGTCTACCATCTCCATGGCTGCGATCAACTCGATCCGGTCCAGTTCCGAGAGGATCGGTCGCGTCGTCCCTTTAATCGATTTTACCGAGCGGTCAGTGTTAATTCCAACGATTAGAAGATCACCGCTCGCTTTGGCTTGACGCAAAACGTGCACGTGGCCACGGTGCAAGAGATCGAAACAACCGTTGGTGAAGACGATGGTTTTGCCGGTTCGTCGCGCACGCGCGGCGATCTCGGTGATTTCGTCGAGACTTTTTAGTTTATCCGACACTGTCCTCTTCGGTAACATGATAAGCTGTTGTTTTCAAATTAGAAATTAACGTGAGGACCGCTGAGATAGCTTGACCCTGCTGCAATAATTCGTTAAGGTCGAGAGCAGCAAAGACGCTCGTTGATTATTTTTCTGTATCCAACTAGGAGGCCGCTTTATGGAGTACCAGGATCTGCGTGATTGGATCCAAATCGCCGAGGAAATGGGCGAACTTAAGACACTTAAAGGTTGCGATTGGAATCTGGAAATTGGCGCGATTACCGAGCTGGTCGCCCACAAAGAAGATGGGCCAGCCGTGCTTTTCGATGAGATCAAAGGCTATCCGAAGGGTTACCGCGTATTGTCGAATTCGCTTTCGTCGCGCAAGCGGTTGGCTTTGACGCTCGGGCTGCCCTCCGGCGAAACCAAGATGGATTTCGTTAAGATCTGGAAAGACAATTACAAGCGCATCAAGCCGATACCGCCAAAATTCGTCAAGAAGAGCGCTCTGTTCGACAATGTTTACAAAGACGGCGATATTGACATGTTCAAATTTCCGACGCCGCTTTGGCATGACAAAGATGGCGGACGGTATATCGGCACCGGCAGCGTCGATATCACGCGCGATCCCGACGAGGGTTGGGTCAATTACGGCACTTATCGGGTCATGATCCACGACAAAAACAAGATCGGATTTTATATCTCGCCCGGCAAGCACGGCCGCATTCAGCGGGAAAAGTACGCCGCCAGCGGCAAGCCTTTTAAGATCGCGATGTCGTTCGGTCACGATCCGCTGACCTTTCTCGCTGGCAGTATCGAGGTACCTTACGGCGTTCCGGAATATGAGTTCATCGGCGGTTTGCGCGGCGAGCCATTCGAGATGGTCGAAGGCGAATACTCGGGTCTGCCGATCCCGGCGAACGCCGAGATCGTTATCGAAGGAGATGTTCACTTTGATAATCCGAAGGTCGAAGGACCATTCGGCGAATGGACGGGTTACTATGCCAGCGCCGAACGCGCGGAACCATGGGTCGAGGTGAAGCGGCTTTATCACCGTAACGACCCGATTATTTTAGGCTCGCCTCCTGGCCGCCCGCCGGCCGAACTCGGCTGGTACCGATCGTATCTGCGTTCCGCGTTGATCTGGGACGAGATGGAAAAGGCCGGTGTGCCGGATGTGAAAGGCGTGTGGCTTACGGTTTCGGGTGGCAGCCGTTTGATGATGGTCGTGTCGATCAAACAGCGCTATCCAGGTCATGCCAAGCAGGCGGCTGTGGTCGCGTCGCAGTGCCACGCCGGTGCTTACCTCGGCCGTTTCGTTGTCGTCGTCGACGATGACATCGATCCTTCGAACACCGACGACGTGATCTGGGCGATGTCGAGCCGCTGCGAGCCCGAGCAGGATATCGATATTCTACGGCGCTGCTGGAGCGGTCCGCTCGATCCGATCATCCATCCGACCAAGAAAGGCTTCAACTCGCGAGCCATTATCGACGCCACGCGCCCATACGAATGGATGAAGGACTTCCCGCCGGTTGCCGAGTCGAGCAAGGAAGTGCTTGATGCCACCGCCAAGAAGTGGGGCGCGGAGCTGTTCGGAACCAACGGCAAAAAATAAAAGGGCAAACGCTCCTTTTCAGGAAGGCAAGTCGATCATGATCGTGGTCGGCTTGCCTTTTTTTATCACTTCAAGCCGGATTTGAGCAGCGGCTTTGGCGTCTTGGATGGTGGCTTCAAGTTCTCCGGCGGAGGAAACACTTTGATCGTTGACTCTAGTGATGATGTCGCCGCGCTGCAGTCCCGCCTTCATCGCGGCGCTGCCGAGCAGCACGTCGGTGACAATCACGCCTTTCTGCTGCTGACTGTCGAAAAGCTTCGCCAGCTCCGTGGTCAAGTCCTGCGCCTGCACTCCCAATTTCTTTTGCGTCTGCTCCGCCCGGGCGGGTCCGGCCGCGGGAAGCGGTTTGGATTTGGCCAGCACCTGCGCCGAAACGAAGATCGGCGCTTTCATCCGCAATGCTACCGCGATGGCATCGCTAGGCCGGCTGTCGATTTGCAGTTGCTGTCCTTTCGCTGCCAGCGAAAGCAACGCGAAATAGGTGTTGTTGCGCAGCTCGGTAATCGTGACGCGCTGTAACGTGGCGTTTAGTCCCTGGAGGATATTGCGAATCAGGTCATGGGTGAGCGGCCGCGGAAGTTTGACGTGCTCGAGCTCGAGGGCGATCGCTTTGGCTTCGGGCACGTCGATCCAGATCGGCAATGCCCGCTTGTCGGCGATGCTTTCCAGGACAACGACCGGAGTTTGTGTGCTGGGATCGATCAAAAGCGTCTTTACTTTGGTCTCGATCGAGGCGCTTTCCTGTGCCGCCCAAACATCAAAGCTTGGCATTAACAGCGTAGCCACAAGCATTAGCCCATTCATTAACTTCATGAACTCCTCCTCACCGGCGCGCAGCCAAAACGGGCGGGGACCTTAATGCGCGCTCGGAAAACTGCCGCGTCGCGGCTTTTCTTGACCGCGGGCGGTGCGTTACATTATCGTCGAAGAACGGCACGGAACCAAGAGTGAGAATCCAAATTCTTTCAGATGAAATGGCCAGCCGGATCGCTGCCGGTGAAGTCGTGGAGCGTCCGGCATCGGTGGTGAAGGAGCTGGTCGAGAACGCGCTCGACGCCCACGCCACAGAAATATTCGTGTGGATCGAAAAAAGCGGCAGCTCGTTGATTCGGGTCACGGACAACGGTGAAGGGATGGCGCCCGAGGACCTTGAACTCGCGGTCGAACGCCACGCCACCAGCAAACTAAAAAAAGACGAAGATCTTTTTCGCATTGCAACCTTGGGTTTCCGCGGCGAGGCCTTGCCCAGCATCGGCTCAGTCTCGCGAATGTCGATCGTTTCCCGACCGCGAAGCGGGCCGAGCGGTTACCGGCTTTGTGTCGACGGCGGCAAGAAACAGGATATGTCCCCGGCCGCGGCATCGTTTGGAACGACGGTCGAAATCAAAGATATTTTCTTTAATTTACCGGCCCGGCGTAAATTTTTGAAAGCTCCGGCGACCGAGTTGAGTCATATTTGCGACGTCATTCATCGCATGGCTCTGGCGCATGCGCACGTGCACTTCCGCTTGCATCATGACGCGCGCACGGTCGCCGATTATGTTGCCGTCAGCGATCCGAGAGACCGGTTGGCCCAGGTGTTCGGGCGCGACATGGCCAAGGGACTGGTTTTCTTTCAGAGCAGACAGGGCGATGTTGCGGCGCACGGTTTCTTGAGCGCAGCGCCGGCCTCTTATCCTAACCCGCGCTATCTTTTTACCTTCGTCAACCGGCGTTACGTGCGCGATAAAGTGCTCACTCACGCGGTGCTGTTCGGCTACGAGACTTTGCTGATGAAGGGCCAATATCCCGCGGTGGTGCTGTTTCTCGACTTGCCTTTCAATGAAGTCGACGTCAATGTCCATCCGGCGAAGTACGAGGTGCGCTTTCGTCGCCAGGCAGATATCCATCAGGTGGTTTCCCGCGCGATCCGAGGAGCGCTTCAGCAGGAAGCCAAGGAGCCTTCGTCGAGAAGTTTCATGACTTCGTCCGCGGCGTTTCTTAACGTCAGCGAAGCCCCGCTGCCGTACACCGGGGCGCTTCCGCTACACCGCGAAAGCCGGTCGCTAGGCGAGCCGCTCACCGGTGCCCCGCCGTCAGAACTGACACAGCAAGGCTTGTTCTCCTCGATGCGGGTGCTTGGGCAGATTCTCGGCTGTTACCTGGTGTGCGCCACGGCGGAGGGTTTGGCGCTGATCGACCAGCACGCCGCCCATGAACGGGTGGCTTTCGAGAAGTTGCGTAGTCAGCTGGAGACCGGCAAAATCGAAAGCCAAAAACTCCTGATTCCGCAAACGGTCGAGTTGAGCCCTGGCGAGGTAATGCTCCTGGAGCAGAATCTTAGTCTCATGACTCGCTTCGGGTTCGCGCTGGAGCCGTTCGGTCCCGGCACCTATGCGATCACGGCGGTGCCGGCGCTGTTACCGCCTGGCGACCACAGTCATGGAGTGCGGCAGATGGTTGCCGAGCTTGCCGAGGTCGATGCATCGACGAAGCTGCGACAGCATCTGGAAGAGCGACTGGCAACCATCGCGTGCCACGGCGTCATCCGCGCTAATCGGATCCTCGAACTGGACGAAGTGCGCGCGTTGCTCAGTGACTTGGATCAAGTGGAGTTTGCCACGCAATGCCCTCATGGCCGGCCTGTCTTGCTCGAGTTCCGGCGCGCGGATCTTGAAAAACTCTTCAGGCGGGTCGTCTAGGGAGCCGCAGCGAACGCCGGCCCGCCGCTGTTTCATGAAACCCAAGCTGGTCATTGTTCTCGGTCCGACCGGAGTAGGCAAGAGCGAATTGGCATTGGAGTTGGCTCAGGCGATCGATGCCGAAATTGTCAGTGCGGATTCTCAGCAGGTATATCGGTATATGGACATCGGCACGAACAAGGTGTCCGGCACTGATCGCGCGCGCGTGCCGCATCATGTCATCGATGTGGTCGATCCGGACGAAGAATTCAACGCCGCGCTGTTTCGCCAATTGGCAACCGCGGCAATTGAGCAGATCCAGGGCCGTGGCAAGAACATCGTCATCTGCGGCGGCACGGGACTTTACTTGAAGGCGCTCACCCAGGGGCTTTTCAGCGGGCCGGGTCAAGACCCGAAAATTCGCGCGGCTCTTGAAGCCGAGATCGAAGAACGGGGAGCGGGCGCTCTCTATCAACGGCTGGCGGCGAGCGACCCGGCTGTGACTTCGTCGATCCATCCCAACGATCGCCAGCGCATCATCCGCGCGCTGGAAGTGCTTGCGCTCACGGGGCGCCCGCTCAGTGCCTGGCAGAAAGATCATGGTTTCCAGGAAAAGCCGTTTGAGGCCGTCAAGATCGGTTTGATCCGCGACCGGGCCGAGCTAAACGAGCAGATCAACCGACGGAGCGAGCGGATGATCCGGGAGGGATTCCTCGAAGAAGTGCGTGGACTAACCCAACGGGGATTCGGCTTGGCTCTAAAACCCTTGCGCAGTGTCGGCTATCGCCAAATGGGCGCGGTGATTTGCGGTAAGATCGACTTGACCGAAGCCGCAGAAGAGATGAAACAAGAAACCCGCCGTCTCGCTAAACGGCAGGTTACTTGGTTTCGACAGGAAAGCGGAATTCGCTGGCATCATCCGGAAAAAGAGCGGCAGAAAATTCTTCAGGCGGCTGTCGCATTTGTCGGTTAACATCAGCGATCTCTTTTATGTTCGAAGCAGTGGGAGTTAACATGCGCCACTTCGCAGGACGATCGTTTCATTCTCGACTGGCGGCTGCACTGGTCTTGCTTATCATGCTGGCGGGCGCTGGCCACGCGACCGATGCGCCTTTCAACTGGAAAGCGCTGGAGGATGAAGCGGTTTCGTTGCTAATACGCTACATTCAAATCGATACGACCAACCCGCCCGGCAATGAAATCCAGGCGGCGCGATTCTTTAAAGAAATTTTCGACCGCGAAGGCATCGAAACTAAAATCATCGAATCGGCACCGGGCCGGGGCAACATCTACGCGCGTTTGCCCGGCGACGGCTCGAAGAAAGGGGTCATACTGCTCAATCACATGGACGTGGTTCCGGCCGCAGCGAACTTGTGGAAGGAGCCGCCGTTTAGCGGCGTGATCAAGGACGGCGTCATCTGGGGGCGCGGTGCACTCGATATGAAGGGCTCGGCTATTATCGAGCTGGCGGCGTTGCTCGCGTTGAAACGCCAAAATATTCGCTTGAAAGGCGATGTGGCCTTTCTCGGCACCGCCGATGAAGAGGCCGGCGGTGCCATGGGGGCAGGCTATCTGGTCGCCAGGCATCCCGAATTCTTCAAAGACGTCGGCTTGGTATTGAACGAAGGCGGCGGCATCCGCGTGGGCAAGGATGGTAAAGCGCGCGTTTACAACGTCAGTGTTGCGGAAAAAACGCCTCTCTGGCTCAAACTGACCGCCGCGGGTCGGCCAGGACACGGCTCGACGCCGGGAACCGATCTGGCGGTGAATAAGCTTTTGGCGGCATTGCAGCGCATCATGAATTATCAAAGCCCGATTAAAATTGTCCCTGAGGTGGA
This sequence comes from Binatia bacterium, assembly GCA_036554745.1. Classification (GTDB taxonomy): domain Bacteria; phylum Desulfobacterota; class Binatia; order UBA9968; family UBA9968; genus DP-20. The sequence continues at coordinate 16,199 of DATBMR010000204.1, read as the reverse complement.
AAAATTCTATGCCGATCTGGCGGTGTCCGAGCCGGAGCCGCGGCGAAGCCATTATAGCCATCTTCGCAAAGCGCTGGACGATGCGGCTTTCCGCGCTGAATTCTTGAAGGATGCGCGCAACCGTGCAAGCGTGCGCAACACCATCGCGATCACGCGAATTCAGGGCGCGGACAAAGTCAACGTTATTCCGGCGTTCGCCACCGCCGAAATCGATGCGCGGCTCCTGCCCGGAGAAGACCCGCAGGCGTTCGTCGACGCGCTGCGACAGATTATCAGCGATGAATCCGTCAAGATCGAAATTTTGCTATCTTTCCCGGCGGCGACTTCGCCGCCCCATCCTGAAGCGATGAGAGTGATTAGGGAATTCGCTGAAGCACACGACCCGGGTGTACGGGTGGTCGCGCCGCTAGTGCGCGGCTTTACAGACTGTCACTTTTTCCGGGAAAAGGGGATTCCCTGCCTCGGTTTCATGCCCCAGCGCCGTGGACCTGCCGAAGACGGCCTGGCGCACGGCATTGACGAGCGCATTTCGGCGGGAAGTCTGAAGTTTGGTATACGCGCCCTTTACGACATCGTCCGCAGACTCGCGGCCGAATAGACGGCATCAACAACACGGCAGCGGATTCTCGATCAAGTTATAGACATGGTCGAAGGTGACTTCGTTGATGCGCGCGAGGATTTTGAAAGTCCGCGGCGGCTCGTTTTTGAGGAATACCATAATCGCGGTTTCTACGGGCGGGCAGCCAGCCTTAACACAAGGGACTTCCTTGATCACGATCGGCGCATCGGGTGGAAACGACAAGATGGTCTGTACCCAATAGCGAATTTGGTCGAGAGTGAATTTAGAAACGTCTTGTTTGCGCCCGAAGGGGTCGATGTCTTCGGATGATGACGCGCCGTTTGTGGTCGTAATGCAGTCAAAGAAGCCTCGAGTGATCTTTTCTTTGTCGAGATTTCGACCGATGAAAACCAGTCGATTGAGCCGCTCCTCTTGCTCTGTCCAAGCTCGGCCAGGGCGCCCTTCAAAGAGCATGTGCACACCCTGGAACACAAACTGATCGGGATCCTTACGCAGGTTCAGAATGCCCTTCATTCGCATGATGTGCTCGCCAAATTCTGCGAGCAGCTCGCGAAACCAATGGCTCAGTCTTAATCCGTCGAGATCTCCCGCAGTCGTAATCGCGACAGTCTCGATGTCTTCGGTATGGGTGTGATTGTGATCGTGTTTTTCCGCGCGGACTTGGACATCGAGCACGCGCAGGTCCAGGATAGTGTTGATATCGACATCGGAGTTGCGTGTTTGGCAAATGCGCGCCGCACCGTTTAAGTTGCGGAGCTTGTATTCCAGCTCGGGGAGATCCTCGGGATTGATCAGATCGATCTTGTTGAGGAGTACCATGTCAGCGAAGGCGATTTGCTCTTTGGCTTCGGGAGCGCCGCGCAGTTGCTGAAAGATATGTTTGGCGTCGACAACCGTCACGACGCCGTTCAGTTGATATTCGCTCTTGATGCGTTCGTCGATGAAGAAACTTTGAACGACCGGCGCGGGATCGGCTAAGCCGGTGGTCTCGATCATCAAGGTGTCAAATTTTTCCCTGTGTTCGAGGAGCTGAAACAGGCTGCGCAAAAGATCACCGCGCACGGTGCAGCAAATGCAACCGTTGCTCATCTCGACGACTTCCTGGTCCGACGAGATCAATAAATGGTGATCGATGCCGACTTCGCCAAACTCATTGACAATCACCGCGACACGGCGGCCATGATCGGCGGTCAAAATGCGGTTGAGCAAGGTTGTCTTGCCGGCACCCAAAAAGCCGGTAAGCACCGTGACAGGGACTCTCTGTTCGCTGGTTTCCACCATGCACTTGAATCCTTCTATGATTGTTTTCTAAAGTAACAACGAGACGAAAACGAGTCAACTTTGCATTCACGTGCGTTCGTCTTTGAGGAGGTGTTTGGCCGTGAGGCTCAAAGGAAAAACCGCATTTGTTACGGGCTTCGGCTCGGGTCTTGGACAGGCGATCGCGGTGATGTTCGCTAAGGAGGGGGCGGCGGTGGCGGGAACCTCTCCGAGGGAGATGAAGGGGCGCGAGACGGTTGCCCTGGTGGAAAGGGTCGGCGGAAAGGCGCTCTACTGGCCCGGCGATGTCGCCGACTCGGCGCAAATGACAACTCTGATCGACGAAACCGTGCGCCAATGGGGCGGCATCGATATTGTTGTCAACAGCGCCGGCGTGCGCACCAACGGCAGCATTACCGACATCAGCGAAGATGATTGGGACCGCACCCTGGATGTGAATCTCAAGGGAGCGTTTATCGTGTCGCGGCTGGCGATTCCGCAAATGATCAAGCGCGGCGGCGGCGTGATTCTCCATATTGCCGCGCGCTCTGGCATGCTCGGACAATCGGGTCGGGCGGCGTACTGCGCATCGAAGGGAGGCCTGGTGCGTCTGACGGAGGCGATGGCAATGGACCACGCGCCCGATAGAATCCGCGTCAATTGTATTTGTCCGGGGCCGACGCGCACGCCGATGGTCGATACCTCCACTCCCGAAAAGCTCGCTCGTTATAAAACCCGGGTGCCGCTCGGGCGCATCGGCGAACCCGAGGACGTCGCTTACGCGGCACTCTATCTCGCATCGGATGAAGCGTCGATGGTGACGGCGGCGATCTTGCCGGTCGATGGTGGTATGCGGCTCACCGGTCCCTAAGAACCGTCGTTATTCGAATACAATGATCGACTCGCAGGTGGGGATGGAGCAATGCTAGACCTACGTCCGATAGGCATCGAGGATTACGCGGAACGCTGTACCAAACCGTTATCCGCTTTGCATGACAAGCTTTGGGTGGAGACCTATGCGAAGACACATAGTCCCGGCATGATGGTCGGTCCCCTGGAAGGACAATTCTTAAAGATGCTCGCAGTGCTCACCGGCGCCCGGCGTATCCTCGAAATCGGCATGTTCACCGGTTACAGCACGTTGGCGTGGGCCGAAGCGCTGCCGAAAGACGGTCGGGTGGTTACCTGTGAAATCAATCCGGCGACGACTGAAATAGCCAAGCGCTATTTCGCCGAGAGTCCGCACGGTAGCAAAATCGAGATTAAGCTCGGTCCCGCCGTGGAATCGCTGAAATTGATGCATGGAATTTTCGACCTCTGTTTTATCGATGCGGACAAGGAAAGTTACGGTGCTTATTACGACCGCTGTTTGGAACTGGTACGCCCGCGCGGCTTGATCATTTTGGATAACGTGCTCCGCGGCGGGCGGGTTTTGGAACCCCGTGATAGCGCGACGCGAGCGGTCGACGCGCTCAATCACCGGATCCGCAATGACCCACGGGTTGATAACGTGTTACTGCCGGTACGGGATGGCATCATGTTAGTGCGGAAGCTTTGAGTGTCTCAGGCTTGGCCGACTTCCAGCAGAGCCAAAGTTTTTCGCAAATCGTCCGGCACAGGCGCCTTCCACTGGTGAGTTTTTCCCGCATAATGCAGCTTCAAACGCTGTGCGTGAAGGAATTGGCGCTTGAGTCCATACTGCTTCCGAAAACGCTTGTTGAATGCGAAATCGCCGTGCTGATGGTCCATGACGACAGGGTAGCCAACTCGGGCAAAGTGCAGACGAATTTGATGGAGTCGGCCCGTTTCGATGGTCACGCGCACCAGCGTGGTCTCCGAGAACCGTTTTGTGACTTCATAGCGTGTCAGCGCGTTCACCAAAGTGCCTTCGCGGCCCGGCAGCGGAAAATCGATCGTACCTCGGTTCGGCGCGAGGCGGCCGACCACAAGGCAAAGGTACCCTTTATCGACGTCGCGGGATTGGAAGATCTTCATTAGCTCATCTGCGGTTTGCTGGTTTTTTGCAATTAGCAATAGCCCGGATGTATCCTTGTCGAGGCGATGAACGAGCAATGGCTTTACCCCCTGAGAGCGATACCGCGTCTCCAAGATCCCCAGGACTGATGCTTGTTTGCTGACCGTCTTGCCCTCGTGAACGGCGATGCCGGCCGGCTTGTTGATGACCAGCAGGGTATCGTCTTCGAAAACCAGTTCAAGATCGGCTAACTTGCGCACCGAAGCCGTCAATTTCTTTTCGCTTTCGAACGGTAGGTAGATCTGCACGCGGTCCCCAGGCTTGATCAGATCGGTAGCTTTAGGCCGCCGCCCGTTAATGCGCACGGCGCTTTTGCGAAAAAGCTTTCTAACGAAGCCGATTGGGAATTGCCTTTTTAGAAAGTTCTCGAGCTTCTTGGGAGTTTCGTTCGGAGGGATGACGATCTCGGTCATTTACCGGTGTGATAGCGGCTCGATCCTGATCGAGTCAAGCTTGGATTCCACCCAGATTTGCAATAGTTCAAGCATTAAGATAGGTTACGTCGATGGCGCCAAGGTATTGAGCCTTGCTCGGTGTGCCGCACGAGGTTGTCATTGAGCCGTAATGAGTCGGTCGATGTTCTAAGAAAAAAAATCGATCAAATTGATGCCGAAGTCGTTAACCTTCTAAATGATCGGGCTTCCCTCGCGCAAAGGATTGGCCATTTCAAAAGCCGAAGCAATCAAGAGGTTTACGCTCCTCACCGTGAAAGAGAAGTGCTGGATCGCGTCAGCGGGTTGAATCGCGGTCCGCTGCCTGGACAAGCCGTTCGCGCTGTTTTCCGAGAGATCATTTCTGGCTGCCGCTCGCTCGAAGCGCCGCTCGACGTTGCGTTCTTCGGCGCAGCGGCGACTTACACTCATTTGGCGGCACGCGAGCATTTCGGTTCTTGTGCGAATTTGCGGTCTACGGCCACTATACCTGAAGTGTTCCAGGAGGTTGCACAAGGACGTGCCACGTTCGGCGTCGTGCCGATCGAGAACTCCACGGAAGGAGTGGTGACGCACACGCTCGACCAGCTGGTCGACTCGGATCTGCAAATTATCGCGGAGATATTTCAGGAAATTCATCACCATCTTTTGTCCCGGTCGGGCAAGGCCGAAGAGATTCAGCGCATCCTTTCACATCCGCAGGCGCTTGCACAGTGCCGCAGTTGGCTGCGGCGCCATTTTCCGTCGGTGCCGGTAGAAGAAGTGGCGAGCACGGCGCACGCTGCGATCAAAGCGGCGGACGATGGATCCCTTGGGGCAATTTCCAGCGCCATGGCGAAGGAAGTTTACCAACTCCAGAGCGTCGCGGCGAATATCGAAGATCAAAGCACCAACATTACGAGATTTGTGGTTATCGGCAAGACGAGCCCGCCGCCGACCGGCGACGATAAAACGTCGCTGGTGTTTTCCGTGCAAGACAGGCCCGGCGTGTTGTATCGCATGCTTCAACCGTTCGCGCGCAGCCGGATAAACTTAAGCAAGATCGAATCCCGGCCGATCAAGCATAGGCCTTGGGAGTACCTGTTCTTCCTCGACTTACGCGGTCATCGCGAGCAGAAAGTCGTCAAAAAAGCGATTGCGGGGCTCGAAAAAAATTGCTCGTTTTTGAAAATTCTGGGTTCCTATCCGAGCGGCAGATGAAGGTTCTTGTGGAAGTTCCGCAGTACATTCGGTCCTTGATTCCTTACGAGCCCGGGAAACCGATCGAAGAGGTCGAGCGGGAATACGGGATCGCGCATTCGGTCAAGCTCGCATCCAATGAAAATCCATTGGGCCCTTCGCCGAAGGCGCTAACGGCGATTCGTGAAAAATTGGCTCAGCTGAATCTTTATCCCGACGGCGACTGTTATTATCTGAAGCAGGGTCTCTCACGGAAGCTTGGCGTGGCGCCGGAGCAGGTGATTTTCGGCAATGGCTCCAACGAAATCATCGAACTCGCCGCGCGCACCTTCATGCGTCCCGGGGACGAGGCGGTGATGGCTGAGCAGGCGTTTGTCGTTTATCAACTGATTGTCCAGGCGGTTGGCGGACACAGCCGCGCCGTACCGCTCAAGAACTTTACGCACGATCTGGCGGCGATCGCCGGTGCCATATCGCCGCGTACACGCCTGGTGTTTCTAGCCAATCCGAACAATCCGACCGGAACGATCTTTCAGCGTGGTGAATGGGAGCACTTTCTCGCCAGTGTGTCGCGGGATGTGCTCGTGATCGTTGATGAAGCGTATTTCGAGTACGTCAAGGACCCTGAATATCCGGATTCGCTGCGCTATCATAGCGATGATCGTCCGATCCTTACGCTACGGACCTTCTCCAAGCTCTACGGTCTTGCCGGCCTGCGGATCGGCTACGGCATCGGCTCGACCGAGCTTGTCAGCTTGATGCAGCGAGTGCGCCAACCGTTCAACGTCAATGCGGCGGCGCAGTGGGGCGCCTTGGCCGCGCTCGACGATGAAGAACACGTGGAACGCAGTCTCGACGTTAACCGCCAGGGCCTGGCGTACTTGCAAGGCGAGTTTCGGAGGCTCGGATTGTCTTTCGTGCCGAGCCACGCCAACTTTATTTTGGTACACGTCGGCAAGGGCCAGGAAGTCTTTCAACAGCTGCTCAAGCAGGGCGTCATCGTTAGGCCGATGGCGGGCTATCGCTTCCCCGAGCATGTGCGCATAACCGTCGGAACCATGGACGAGAATCGCAAGTTAATCGTGGCGCTGGAGAACGTCGTCCGCCCGCTCTGAGCCCTATTTAGAATCCATGGCAGTGAGGTTTAAAAAAGTCGTTATGGCGGGTGTCGGGCTGATCTGCGGCTCGCTGGCTTTAGACATGCGGCGGAAGAAATTGTCCAAGGAAATCATCGGCTACGGGCGGGGCGAAGCGAATCTGCGCCTGGCCATGCGCAAAGGCATCATTGACGACTATTTTCTGGCACCTGAGGAGTTGCCGGAGGACGTTGAGTTGGTGGTGATGGGTACGCCCGTGGAGGCGACCGTGCCGCTGGCGGAGGCCTTTTTGCCGCGACTCCAAGCCGGCGCGATTATCACCGACGTCGGCAGTGTCAAGGGCGAGATTGTCCATGCCATGGAACGGCTGCTGCCGAAGTACATTTTTTTTGTTGCCGGCCATCCGATCGCCGGCAGTGAACAGTGGGGGGCGCAGGCGGCGCATCCGGGCCTATTCAAACACCACCGCTGTATTCTGACACCGACGCGAAAAACCGATCCCATGGCGCTCGAAAAAATTACCGCGCTCTGGCGCCAGGTCGGTGCGGAAGTCGAAATTATGACGCCCGATTTGCATGACGACGTGCTCGGAGTGATCAGTCATCTGCCGCATGTTTTGGTTTACGCGTTGGTCAACGTTCTAGAGAGCGAGCCGCGCAACGGCCTCGACCTAAAGAAATATTGTGCGGGCGGATTCAAGGATTTTACCCGCATCGCTTCGAGCCGTCCCGAGCTATGGCGGGACATCTGCTTGATGAACCGCGCCGCCCTGGGTCGCTCGCTCGGCGGCTACATTAAGTATTTGCAGCGGATGGAACGCTGGATCCGCGACGGCAATGGGGAAGCTCTCGAAAAGGAATTCGCGCGCGCTTACGACATCCGGGCGCGGATTCCGTGACAGGCGGAATGAAACGAATCGAACCGATCAAGAAAGCGTTGCACGGCAAGATCGCCGTTCCCGGCGACAAATCGATCGCCCATCGGGCGGTGATCTTTTCTGCCGTCGCCGAAGGGAAGAGCCGTATTTTCAATCTCTCGGGCGGTGACGATAACTCGCGGACGGTGCGCGCGTTTCGTCAGATGGGTGTGGAAATCTACCGTGATGGCGGCGCGCTCTGCGTGGAAGGCAAAGGGTGGAACGGGCTCCATGCGCCAGCGGCGCCGATCGACTGCGGCAATTCGGGTACCACGATGCGGCTTCTATCAGGGCTCTTGGCGGGCCGGCCTTTTCAAAGCGAACTAGACGGCGACGCTTCGTTACGCCGCCGGCCGATGCAGCGCATCATCGATCCTTTGAGCCGAATGGGCGCCCGTATCGAGAGCCGCGGCGGCAACGGCTTGGCGCCGCTGGTGATCGACGGTGGTGGCTTGCGCGGCATTCACTATCGGATGCCGATCGCGAGCGCCCAGGTGAAGTCCGCTATTGTACTGGCGGCGCTGCAGGCCGAAGGGAAGACAACGATCGAGGAGCTGCAAAGATCGCGCGATCATACCGAGGTGATGCTCGCCGGCTTCGGCGGCGAGATTTCGGTGCAGGGCTCGACGATCGTTGTCGGCAGCGGCGGCGCCCTTGCCGGCCAGGAGGTGCATATTCCCGGCGACCTTTCTTCAGCGGCATTTTTCTTAGTCGCGGCGGCGATGATTCCCGGCTCGGATGTGGTCGTGCGCGATGTCGGCTGCAATCCGACGCGCGACGGTGTCGTCGAGGTTCTCCGGCGCATGGGGGCATCGATCGACTTGATCAATGAACGTTTCGAGGCAGGCGAGCGGGTCGTTGACATTCATGTCATCGGCGGGCCCTTGAAAGGGGTCGCTGTCGGTGCGGAGCTGGTTGCGCGCACCATCGACGAATATCCGATTCTTGCTGTCGCGGCGGCCGTCGCGGAAGGGGTGACCACCTTCGCCAACGTCGAGGAGCTGCGTTACAAAGAATCGGATCGCATCAAGGCTATGACCGAGGGACTCCGGGCAGTCGGGATTGCAGTCGACGAACGGATCGACGGCATGACCATCGAGGGTGGGCGCGGCTTTTGCGGCGGCTGCGTTAAAAGCTATGGCGATCATCGCATCGCCATGTCGTTTGCAATCGCCGGGTTATCGAGCGCGCGGGGCATCGACATCGACGATGCGGCGTGCGTCGATATTTCGTTCCCGACGTTTTTTGATTTGCTGGCGCAAATTTGTTTGCATTAGGGTTTCAGACAGAGGATATTCGCGCGACTAGGGGGAGCGTTGATCATTGCCATCGATGGGCCGTCCGGGGCCGGCAAGAGCACCCTGGCGAAGCGCTTAGCTAAAGAGCTAAATTTCATTTATCTGGACACCGGCGCCATGTATCGCGCCCTGGCTCTGAAGGTCTTGCGTGAAGGCATCGATTTGGCGGATGATGCCCGTCTGGCGGAGTTGGTCCGTGTGACTCAGATCGATCTGCGGGAACAGAACGGCATGCTTCAGGTTTTGCTGGATGGTCGAGACGTGGCACGGGAGATCCGCACCCCGGAAGTGAGCCAGATGGCGTCCAAAGTATCGGCGCTGCGCATCGTCAGGGAACGCATGCTCGAGCTGCAACGCGCCATGGGGCGACGCGGCGATGTCGTCGCCGAAGGACGTGACATCGGCACGGTCATCTTTCCCGCCGCCGAGGTTAAGATTTTTCTCGACGCTTCGCCTCATGAACGCGCTTGGCGCCGCTACCAGGAGATTAAAACCACCGGGAAAGCTGTGGAGTTCGCCGAAACGTTGCGCGAGATTGAGGAGCGCGACAAACGAGACAGCGAAAGAGACTTAGCGCCGTTGTGCAAGGCGTCCGACGCGCTGCTGATCGATTCCTCGAGCACTAGCGCGGATGAAGTCGCCGCGGTGGTTTTAGCAGAAGTTCGAAAAAAGCGAAAAGAATTTTAAACAGATCGGAGTTGGTTTGCATGGCAGAACAGGATGAACAGAGAAAAGGCGCGAGTGCAGGCGGCGCGAGCGACTTTGCGGCGATGTTCGAAGAGAGCCTGCGTACGGTCAAGCCCGGGGGAGTCGTTAAGGGCAGGGTCGTCGGTATTACCGCGACTCATGTTTTGATCGACGTCGGTTACAAGTCAGAGGGACAGATTGCCATCCAGGAATTCATGGATCGCCAGGGCAACGTGCAAGTTAAGGTCGGCGACGATGTCGACGTGTTTTTTGATTCGTCCGAAGGCGAGGGCGGCGGTATCGTGCTGTCTCGGCAGCGCGCGGAGAATCTTAAAGTCTGGGAGGACCTGGAAAAGGCGTTTAATGAAGAGCTCGGCATCGAAGGTCACATCATTGGAAAAGTGAAAGGCGGCTTCAAGGTCGACGTCGGCGTGCCGGCGTTTCTTCCCGGTTCCCACGTCGATATCCGTCCCAGTCGCAACTTGGACCGCTTCATCGGCACCACCGATCGATTCGCCATCCTCAAGTTCAACCGTGCTCGAGGCAACGTCGTGGTGTCGCGTCGTGCGCTGCTGGAAAAGGAACGCGACTCGCTCAAGCAGGAAATACTTAAAGTGTTGGATGAGGGTGTGATCCTCGAGGGCACAGTCAAGAACATTACCGGTTACGGTGCTTTTGTCGACCTGGGGGGCATCGATGGCATTCTGCACATCAGCGACATGTCCTGGGGACGGATCAATCACCCGTCGGAAATCGTTCAAGTCGGCGAAAAGATCAAGGTCGTCGTACTCAAATTCGATCCCGAGAAGGAACGCATCTCGCTCGGCATGAAGCAGCTCACGCCCGATCCCTGGCATACGGTGGCTGAAAAGTTTCCGGTCGGCACCCGAGTCCAGGGCAAGGTCATCAGCCTGATGGATTACGGTGCGTTCGTCGAGCTTGAAAGCGGCATCGAAGGATTGGTGCATATCTCCGAAATGTCGTGGACGCGCAAAGTGACCCATCCGTCGAAGATTCTTCAAGTCGGACAACAGGTCGAGGTCGTCGTGTTAAATGTCGACTCCGCCCACCGCAGGATTTCACTTGGCCTCAAACAAGTCATGGCCAATCCATGGGAGGCTGCGAAAAACAAATACCCGGTCGGCACGGTCATCAAGGGGCCGGTGCGCAACATTACCGATTTCGGAATCTTTGTCGGCATCGAGGAAGGTATCGATGGTCTGGTGCACATTTCCGACCTGCACTGGAGCAAAAAAATCAAGCATCCATCGGAGTTATACAAAAAAGGCGACGTGGTCGAGGCGAAGGTGCTCGGCGTCAGCGTCGAGAACGAACGCTTCTCCCTCGGCATCAAACAGCTCGCGCCGGATCCTTGGAAGGTAGTCGCCGACCGCCATCCGGTGGGTTCGAAGGTGAAGGGCCAGGTTACCAGCGTGGCCGATTTCGGTGTCTTCGTGCGCATCGACGAGGGCGTCGAAGGATTGATCCACGTCTCCCAGCTCAGCACCGAGCGGGTCGACAAGCCTTCAACCCTGTTCAAAGTCGGCGATGAGGTCGAAGCCGAAGTAGTGAGCATCGACCCGGCCGAGCGCAAGATCGGTCTCAGCATCCGCGCGCTGCGGCGCACGGAAGAACGCCAAGAGATGGAAAACTACTTGAAACGGGAGAAGGAAGGCGGGCGTTTTTCATTCGAATCCCTGCTCGGCGATGATCTGCGTTTGGACCGTGACGATGATAGCGAAGGCGGACGCAAAGGACGTGGATAGCCCTATTCGACAAATTCGGCGGATTGCTATGTTCAGAAATTTCTCCGTTTTACGCGGCCTTGGGGTCCTGTTCGTTCTTATCCTGGTGATGTTTACCGGCGTCTTTTTCTACGCCTATCTCACCGGAGGCGATTCCAAGGCCCTGTCGATGTTTGCCGGCGATGGCGTGGCGGTCCTGCAAATCGAAGGCGCCATCGATGACTCGGAAACGGTGCTTGCCGAGCTTAAACGCTTCAAAGAAATGCCGTGGGTGAAAGCGATCGTGGTGCGCATCGATTCTCCGGGAGGAGCGGTGGCTCCCACGCAGGAAATTTTCCAGGAGATTGTGCGCTCGAAGAACGAAAAGCCGTTCATCGCTTCGATGGGCGCGATGGCGACTTCGGGAGGCTACTATATCGCTGCCGCCTGTGACCAGATTCTCGCAAATCCCGGCTCGTTGACCGGTTCGATTGGCGTGATTATGCAGCTCAGCAATGTTGAGGATCTGATGAAAAAAATTGGCGTCAAAGCGACCAACGTCAAGAGCGGCCCGAACAAGGACGTCGGTTCACCGTTTCAAGCGCTGTCTCCGGAAGGTCTAAAAATTCTTCAGTCGCTGGTCGATAACGTCCACAGCCAGTTTGTTGCTGCGGTGGCCAAAGGCCGAGGTATGGAGGAAGATCGGGTGCGAAAACTCGCCGACGGCCGCGTTTATTCGGGAGCGCAGGCCCGCGAGCTAGGATTGGTCGATCAATTCGGTACCTTGCGGGATGCGATCGAGGTAGCCGCCAGGCGCGCCGGCTTGGATGGCGAGCCGGCAGTCTACTACTCGCGCCCCGAACAAGAGCGCTGGTGGGAGCGCATGTTCATGGGCGTTTTCGGGCGGCGGCTACCCGGCCGCGAGCGCGGCTTGCTGCGCTACGAATGGTCGCCGTCGCTGCTCCAGTAGATCGCTCGACAAAAAATCGTTTGCCAGTTTGAATTTATCTTTTGTGTTGTGAGGGTGATGCTATGACTAAAAGGGACTTGATCGATGAGGTCAACAAACGCTTCCCTCATCTTTCACGGCGGGATTCGGAAGTAATTATCAATGCTATTTTCGATTCCATGGTGGAAGCACTGTCGCAGGGAGATCGGATCGAAATCCGCGGGTTCGGTAGTTTCGTGGTCAAACACCGCCGCGCCAGACAAGGGCGCAACCCCAAAAGCGGCGCCTTGGTGTCGGTAGCGGCCAAACGCGTGCCTTTCTTCAAAGTCGGCAAGGAATTGCGCCTGCGGGTGGATGGCAAGCCCTTCGATCCCGCTGAAATCGGAGACGATGAGTGAAGCAGCTCTGGGCTCCTTGGCGCATGACCTACATCGAAGGAGGCTCCAAGGAGAACGGCTGTATTTTTTGCACCAAGTTTCAAGAACCTGATCTCCGAGCCGGCCTGGTCCTAACGCATACCGCTCATACCGTTGTCATGCTCAACAAGTATCCGTATAACAACGGTCACCTGTTGCTGGCGCCAAAGCGTCATGAAAACAGCCTTGCGCAGTTACCGGTCGAGGACTTTGTCGATCTCAATGAAACCTTGCGGCGCACGATCGAGATCGTCCGGGAAGTTTTTAATCCCGGCGGGTTCAACGTCGGCATGAACCTTGGCAAGTGTGCCGGCGCGGGCATCGAGGATCATCTCCATTGGCATATCGTGCCGCGCTGGGAGGGCGACACGAATTTCATGCCGGTACTGGGTGAGACTCGAGTCATGCCACAACATCTGCTCGACTGCTATGACCGATTGCAGCCGCGGTTCCAAAATCTTCGGCCATAATGCGTTGAGCAAAAATAAATGATATTCTGACAACGGGGACCGGCCGACGAGCAATCCAAAAAGATCGGCTCGCAATTTTTGACGGAGGAGGCTAGCCAGTGAGCGAGGCAAAAACATTAGCGGAACTTAAAAAAGGCGGCGTCAAAGTTTTACCCGTGCGCGATGAAATGCGCAAGAATCTGGTTCGTCATCTAGAAAAGGGCGAGCGCATTCTTCCCGGAATTCTCGGCTATGACGAGACCGTGATTCCGGAAATCGAAAATGCCATTCTTTCCGGCCATCACATGGTTTTCCTTGGCGAACGCGGCCAGGGAAAGTCGCGCATCATCCGCGGTCTGACCAGCCTGCTCGACGAGCGGATTCCGATCGTTCAGGGTTGCGAGATTAACGATAACCCGTTTCATCCGATCTGCCGCGCCTGCCGTAAAAAGGCGGTCGAGATGGGGGATTCCTTGCCGCTCGAGTGGATCGATCGCGACAGCCGCTATGGCGAGAAGCTGGCTACTCCGGACGTGTCGATCGCCGATTTGGTCGGCGAGATCGACCCGATCAAGGTCGCCGAGGGCCGCTATCTAGCCGATGAAGAAACGATTCACTATGGGCTCGTGCCGCGCACGAACCGCGGCATCTTCGCGATCAACGAGCTTCCCGACCTGACTGAAAAGGTGCAAGTCGGGTTGTTTAACCTGATGGAGGAAAAGGACGTCCAAATTAAGGGGTACAAGATTCGCCTGCCGCTCGATGTCGTCATTATGGCCAGCGCCAACCCGGAAGACTACACGAGCCGCGGCCGCATCATTACGCCGCTCAAAGATCGCTTCGACGTGCAGATCCGCACTCACTACCCTAAAAGGATCGAAGACGAGCTGCAGATCATGGAGCAGGAAGCGGCGTCGACCCATCAGCGCAGCCGTAAGGTCGAAGTGCCGCGCTTCATGAAAGAGATCCTCGGCCATTTGACGTTCGAGGCGCGCAAATCGAACGAGATCAATCAGTCCTCCGGCGTGAGTGTGCGCGTCACCATCAATAATTACGAAAGCATCATCAGCAACGCCGAGAAACGCGCGCTGCGCTGCAAGGAGCACGAAATCGTGCCGCGCATCAGCGACTTGCACTCGTTAATGGCGTCCACCGCCGGTAAAATTGAAATGGAATACGTCGGCGAGGACAAGAAGGAAGACGAGCTTGTCGACAAACTGGTCAATCGATCGGTTATCAAAGTCTTCGATCAATACTTCACCCTCAATTCGTTGCAAAAGGTCGTTGAGTATTTCAACTCCGGATGGGGTGTCGAAGTGTCGGATCAGATGAGCGCCCAGGACTATCTGGAAGGCATCAAGGAAATTCCCGGGCTCAAGGATGCGATCAAGTCTTTGGGTATTCAGGAATCGCCGACCCTGATGGCGTCGGCAACGGAGTTCGTTCTGGAAGGACTTCATCTGCATCAAAAACTCAACAAGGATATCGAAGGCGGCCGGGTCACTTATGGCAAGTAGGACTTCGCTCGCTGCCCCTCAAACCTAAAGCCGCACCCCTTCATGGTTCATTTCCGCTATAGCCGCTGGAATGGCAGCACCCGTGACGCACTCGATTCGGACTCGGTGTTCGACCAGCTGAACGACTACATGAACGAGACCGGTGACCTCCAGCAGGCGATGCGCCGGCTCATGCAAAAGGGCATCAAGGGTGACAAACAAACCAAGGGGATCGAAGATCTCTTGTCGCAAGTCGCCAAGGAGATGCGCAAACTCTATGACGAGTACCGTTTGCAATCGGCCATGGATGAAATCCAGGAACAGCTCGAATCGATCGTCGATCAGGAGCGCCAGACGCTCGAGCAGATGGATCAAGCGGGAAACGACGTTCAAGACAAGAAGCAGTTCCTCAACGATCTTCCCGGCAAAAGCAGTGAGGCGATCGAGAAGCTGACCTCCTATCGGTTCGAAAACGCCGAGGCCGCCAAGGAGTTTCAGCAGCTGGTCATGCAGCTTGAGCAGATCCGCAAGCTGGAGAACTGGCTGCGCCGGGAAGGCAGCTTGTTCCGCGGTCAAACGCCGATGGATTTCCAGCAGTCGCAGGAGATGATGGAGCGCATGGAAGATCTGCGCAAGCTCGAGTCCCAGCTGTCGAGCATGCAGTTGAAGGATGTCGACAAGGAGCTGTTGGAAAAGCTTCTGGGCGGCGATCCCAAGCAGGACTTCGAAGGCATCATGCGCATGCAATCGCTGCTCGAAGAGGGCGGTTATGTGCTGGAGAGCGGCGATCGCTTTGAGTTGACGCCCAAGGGCGTGCGCCGCATCGGCCAGCTTGCCCTGCGGGATATTTATAAACAATTGCGCCGCGACGGCATGGGGCGCCACTCGACGAGCAAACGCGGCAGCCAGGAGCTTGTCCTCGAAAGCAACAAGCCCTATGTGCAGGGCGATCCGCTGCATATCAACATGATCCAGACCTTGAAGAACGCGCTCCTGCGCGGCGGCGGCGTGCCGGTGCGGATTAGCCCGAGAGATTTTTCGGTTTACGAAACCGAGCTCAACACCCGCGCCGCCACCGTGCTCTTGCTGGACATGAGCTGGTCGATGAGCTGGGAAGGGCGCTTTGCCGCGGCGAAAAAAGTCGCCCTGGCGATGGAAAGCCTGGTGCGGGCGCTCTATCCGCGCGACTACTTTGGCATCGTCGGCTTCTTTACCCGTGCCGTCGAACTCAAGGCCAAAGATTTGCCGCAGGCGACCTGGAACATGGGCGATCCGTTCACCAATTTGCAGGATGGTTTGCATCTTGCCACAGAGATGCTCGGCCGCAAGCCCAGCGCCAATCAGCAGATGATTGTGATCACCGACGGCCAGCCAACCGCCTATTGCCGCCAGGGGCGGCTTTACTGCGAGTGGCCTTTGAGTTTTGGCGGCATCAGCCAGCGCGCCGCCGAAGAGACTTTGAAGGAAGTCGAACGGATCACCCGCAAGGGCATTACCATCAACACCTTCATGCTCGACGACAGCCCGGTTCTGCGCGGCTTTGTCGACGACCTCACCCGGATCAACAAAGGCCGGGCTTTTTACACCCGCCCCGATCGCCTCGGCGAATATCTCCTGGTCGATTACCTGTCGCATCAAAGAAAAAAAGTTTAATGCGCTAGGCGCATTAAACTGTTCCAATC